>JBOGEB010000071.1:0-19513 GCA_050743125.1 Egibacteraceae bacterium | reverse complement strand
GCTACAGCATCTTCGACGACAAGGCCGAGTTGGAGGCGAAGTACGGGCCACGGCCGGTGGGGGCGGTTACGCGGGGGACGGGGCGGGGATGAAGTCGGTGAGGAGTTGGTTCAGGCAGTCGGGGGCTTCCAGCGGGATCCAGTGGCCGACGCCGTCGAGGCGCTCGTAGCGCCAGGGACCGGTGACGTGTGTGGCGGAGGCGAGCATCTGCGCCTCGCCGAGGGCGACGTCCCGGCTTGCCCAGATCCCCATGACCGGGCAGCCCACCGGCGGGAGCGTCATAGGGTTGTCCTGACCGAACGCCTGTGGGCTGATGTTCGCGCGGTACCAGTTCAGCCCGGCGGTCAACGCGCCGGGCCGCTCGAGGTCACGGAGGTAGCGGTCGAAGTCGCCCTCGCCTCGCACGAACGTGCGGAACAGCGCCCAGTCGTCGCGGAGCAGGGCCTCCTCGGCAACCCCGGGGAACAGGAAGAACAGGATGTACCAGGACAGCCGCCGCTGGCCGATCGGGTCGGCGAAGAACCCGTTCGGATGGCCGACGGTCAGCGCGACGAGGTGCTCCACACGGTCGGGGATCAGCGCGGCGAGCGTCCAGCCGAGCGCCGCGCCCCAGTCGTGGCCGACCACGGTGGCCCGCTCGACGCCGAGCGCGTCGAGGACGCCGACGACGTCGCCGAGCAGCAGCGGCAGCGCGTAGTCCTCGACGTTCTCCGGTCTGTCGGACGCTCCGAAACCCCGCAGGTCGGGGGCGATCACCCGGTATCCGGCCCGGGTCAGCGCCGGAATCTGCTGCCGCCACAGGTGCGACGAGTCGGGGAAGCCGTGCAGGAGCAGCACGGGCGGACCCTGTCCCTCGTCGATGACGTGGAACGAGAGGCCGTTGATCTCGATGCGCATCCGTTGCCCCTGTCTCGGTGACGACCGCCGATCACGAAGCCGGCGTGGCGGTGGGTGGCCGCAGGGCCGGTGGCCCGTCGAGCGCCGCGCCCCGTTGCTTGCCGAGCACCTTGAGGACGACCGACGGACGGAACAACGACGCCGGCGGCGCGAGCAGGGTGAGCGCGTCCGCGAATGCGTGGTTGACGCCCTGGTCGGTCATCGCGGTCTGGGTGACCCGGTCCATGTAGCGGCGGAGGAGCCGAGTCCGCCGATCGACCCGCGCGCCTGTGGTCGTGGGGTAGCGCAGGTCCTCACCGCTGGAGATCATCCAGGCGTCCGCGTTGTACTTCGCGACTTGGCGCTGGAGGCGCCGGGCCAGCCCCTTGGAGCCGTGGTGCGCCCGCAGCGCGCGGTCGAGGGCGAGCGCGGTGAAGGCGGCAACCGACATGCCTTGCCCGTAGACCGGATTGAACGTGCACGCCGCGTCGCCGACCACGACGAACCCCTCGGGCGAGCGGCGCAACCGCTCGTAGCGGCGGCGCTGGTTCGACGTGTTCCCGAAGCCGTAGACGGGGGAGAGCGGCTCGGCGTCGCGGATCGCCTCGTAGAGCAACGGGCTGCGGACGCCGCGAACCCACTCGAGGAGTCCAGCCTCGTCGGTTGGAGGGTGGTCGTCCCCGACGCCCTGGACACCGACGATCCACCGGCCGCCCTCGAGCGGTAAGAGCACGCCGGAGCGCGTCTCCTCGGGCGGGCGAGCTTGGAGGATCAGCGCCTTCCAGTCGCCCGCGAAGCCGGGCGGCGGCGCGTAGACGCGGGTCGCGTACCTGAGCTTGGCGTCGATGACCGTCTGCTGCGGACGCTGGTAACCGAGCGCCTCGAGCCAGTCAGGGGCCCGGCTGCTCCGGCCGCTCGCGTCCACAACGAGGTCCGCTCCCAGCGTCTCCGTACGGTCAACCCCGCGTGTGCCGCGGACCCGTAGCCGCACGCCGTTCACCGTGTCCCCGCTGGCGTTGGCCGCGAGCCCAACGACCTCGCGCTGCTCGAGGACGCCGACGTTGGGGATCCCGGCCAGGTGACGGTGCGTCGTCCAGTCGATCAGCTCCCGGCTCGAGGACAGCAGCAGGTGTGACGTGGGGAACCGTTGACTCCACCCGGCGGCGCTCAGCCACAGCGCCTCCTCCGGCAAGCCCACCCAAACGGCGCCCGCAGCGACCAGGTCGTCCTGAAACCCCGGGAACAGCTGCTCGAGAGCGGTCTGCCCTGAGGGCAGCAGGATGTGCACGTGCCGGGAGTGGGGCACTCCCTTGCGGAAGGCCGGACCCTGCTGAGGGAAGCGGTCGCGCTCGATGAGCGTGACCTGCTCGAAATGGCCGGCAAGCGCCCGCGCCGTGGCAAGACCGCCAAGGCTCCCGCCGATCACGACCGCATGCCCGAACGTCATGTGCTGCTCCTTGTGGATCTGATCGCTAGCGCCAGGTTAGTCAGTGGTCCGCAGTTGCGTGCGGTGTGCGCTGCAGGAGGGTTTGACGGCAGTATCGGAAATGGGAAGCATCCGCCCCGCGGAGCCGACCACGGTCTCTCATCCGCCTGACGACGGAGGATCCATGCGCAGGAGCGCTGTCTCGGGGGTACTCGCGTTGCTGCTGCTGACGACCTTGCTTGGGGGGCCGATTGCCTCCGCCGCCGCGCCTGTGGACAGCGCAGCGTTGCGCAAGGCAGTGACGGTGGACGGCATCCGTGAGCACCTGACGGCGCTGCAGAAGATCGCCGACGCCAATGGCGGGAGCCGGGCCAGCGGGTTCCCGGGCTATGACAAGTCAGCCGACTATGTCAGATCCCGACTCAAGGCCGCTGGCTACCGCGTCAAACTCCAGCCGTTCTCGTTCTCGTCGTTCACCGAGCTTGCGCCCGCACAGCTGAGACGTGTGTCGCCAAGCGCCAAGACCTTCGCGGGGGGGACCGACCTCACCACGATGCAGTACTCCGGAAGCGGTGACGTGACCAAGCCGATCCAGGCCGTCGACCTCGTCCTGCCGCCCACCGCCCAGCCCAGCTCGACCAGCGGCTGCGAGGCCAGCGACTTCTCGGGCTTCACCAAGGGCAACGTCGCGCTGATCCAGCGCGGCACGTGCACCTTCGCGCAGAAGGCGGCCAACGCCCAGAAGGCCGGCGCCGCGGCGGCGCTCATCTTCAACGAGGGCCAGCCCGACCGTCAGGACGCCGTGGGCGGCAGCCTCGACGAGCGCGAGGTCAACATCCCTGTGCTGAGCGTCAGCTTCGCCGCCGGCCAGGAGCTCGCCTCGACCAGCGGCGCGACCGTTCACGTCGTCACCTCGACCAAGACCGACAAGCGCAAAACCGTCAACGTGCTCGCCGAGACTCGGGCCGGTCGCGCCGACCGCACCGTCGTCGTCGGAGCGCACCTCGACTCGGCGCCCGCGGGGCCGGGAATCAACGACAACGGCAGCGGCACGGCGGTCGTTCTTGAGATCGCCGAGCAGATCGCCCGGCGCCGTATCAAGCCGGCAAACCGCATCCGCTTCGCCTTCTGGGGCGCGGAGGAGTCAGGGCTTCTGGGCTCTAAGCACTACGTCAGCAAGCTGTCGAAGCGCGATGTCAAGCGCATCGCCGTCAACCTGAACTTTGACATGCTGGGCTCGCCAAACTTCGTCCGGTTCGTCTACGACGGCGACGGCTCCACCACGCCCCCCGCGGGGCCGAACGGCTCGGGGCAAGTTGAGCAGGTGTTCCTCGACTACTTCGCCCAGCAGGGGCTGGCGATCGAGCCCACAGGGTTCAGCGGGCGCAGCGACTACCGGCCGTTCATCGAGGCCGGGATTCCCGCAGGGGGCCTGTTCAGCGGTGGCGAAGGCATCAAGACGGAGGCGCAAGCCGCGGTCTACGGCGGCAGGGCAGGCGTCGCCTACGACGCGTGCTATCACCAAGCGTGCGACACGTCCGACAACATCAGCGAAACCGCGCTCGACCAGTTGGGAGACGCGGCCGCGCACGCGGTGCTGACCTTCGCGAAGACCAAGTTGGCCAAAGACGGCGCCGGATAACGCCGGGCTGCTCCGGGGCGGACCCGATCACCCGCCGGCTTGGCCGCCGGGCGTTACCCGACGCCAGACGGCGATGGCGTCCGCGCCGGGCGGCTGCGGGGGGAACTCGACGGTCCAGCGCTCCCCGCCGCGTGGACAGTCGACGACGATCGGCAGCCACGGCTCGAACTCGGACGCGTACAGGCGGATCGGTTGGCGGTGGCAGGGGGTCCAGCACAAGTACTGCCCTGACCCGATGATCGCGGGCCCGATGATCTCCGGCGGCGTGTGGCGATAGTCATCGTCTGGGTGTTCGTTCATGGCCTCAAAGCCTCTGGGGGTAAACGACACACGTCGAGAGTCGACTCTGGACCACTAACGTGACGATTGTGGCCAGAATGGAGTAGCGTTCGCCTAGGTGACGAGTGAGGGGGGACACTGTGGCTATGGGAATCACCATCGATGGCTCAGTCCTGCGGGAGCTCCGCGAGGACCGGTTCTGGTCACAGGCCGATCTGGCCTCCTACAGCTGCGCGTTCGCCCTCTCCGAGGGCGACCGGCAATGCGGAATCAGCCGCGAGACCGTCAGCAAGCTCGAGTGTGAAAGCCGTACGCCCAGCCCACGGACGCTCCGCTACCTGGTTGGGGCGCTGCGGCCGAGCATGGCCGATCTCCGCCGGCTGCTCGGCCGTGAGCCGCCTCAGGCGCTGGCGGACCTGGCGCTCCCGCCGGAGGAGGAGGCAGGACACGATCTCCTCGCCTCGGGGCTCGTGGTGGCCACCACGCCGCCCGTCGATGCGTTGGAGCGCATCGCCCACGCGCTCGGCCGGCCCACCCGCGTGAGCGACCCGCTGCTCGACGCCTTGCTCGGGCACACCGGCAGGATCGGCGGCGCTGCGGCCGGCATCGCGCCTCAGGTGCTCATCCAGCCGGCCACCACGCACTTGGGCACGCTCGAACGGCTCCACGGTTGCTCGATGACGCCTGCGCACCGGCAGCGGCTGCACGCGGCGACCGCCGACGCGGCCGCGCTGGTCGCGTGGCTGCACTGGCTGATGGACCGCCACGCCGACGCGCAGGACGCGATGACCCTCGCGCACCGCCTCGCGCGGGAGGCTGGCGACCACACCGTCCAAGCCCGGGTGCTCAGCTTCATGAGCTGGATGTCCTCGACAATCCCGAGCGCCGGCCAGCGTGGCGACACCGCGGCCGCGGTGGCCCTGGCGGCGCAGGCCGCGCTGCTGGGGCATCGCGCGCCCCCCGCCGACCGGGCGTGGCTGGCCGAGCGCTGCGCCGCCGAGAACGCCGCTGCGGGCAAGGCCGACCAGTGCTGGCGGGGGATGGCCGCGGCGCAGCGCATCATCGAGGAAGCACCCTCGGTCGAGCAGCGCGGGGGTGGGTTCTTCACCACCTTCCTCGGCGCCCGCGACTCCCGGCATGTCGCCGGTGCGGTGGGATTGTGTCACGTCCTGCTCCATCAGCCCCGGCAGGCCGAGGTCGTGCTCACCCGGCAGCTGAGCGAGGTCGATCCGTCGGACCTCCGCTTCGTCACCATGCTGCTCAGTGACCTCGCCATCGCCTACACCCTCTCCGACGAGCCCCAGCCAGCCGCCAGGTCCGCGATCCAGGCGGTCGCCCTCGCGAGGGTCGGAGGACTCGACCTCAACGTCGAGCGCGTCCGCGGCGTCCGTGCGCTCATGCCCGACAGCTGGACCGAGCTGGCCTGTATACAAGCCCTCGACGAGCGCCTCGCCTGACGGCTCCGGCGCCGACACACGCTCTTACTGCGGCACGTCGGGCTGGTACCCTTCCGACGTCGGCAATTTCGCCCTACCTATGAAGAACGCTCGGCAGGAGTGCACCCGCAGGTGGCCACAACAGACGAGCAGCTCTACCAGGTCTCGGTCGAGCGACAGAAGGCGGCGCAGGCCGCCGGCAACTACGATCTGTCCGACCTCCCAGGCGGGCTGGGAGACCCGGCCGCCGCTGCGCGCGTGGGGAAGGTCGCCAAGCAGGACAAGGTCCTGCGGGGTGGGCGTTCGCTGTCGGGTGTGGCGCGCCTGGCGCCAGGGTCGGCGCTCGCCGTGTTCGGCCGTCCCGAGTCCCGTTGGGCCATGGCCTACTGGCGGCGCACCGGCGGCTCGGCGACCATGACCGAGTTGCTCAGCTACGCCCGACAGCTCATCGGGATGACCCCGTCGGGCGGCTTGGTCGTCTGCCTCTGCGGGCACGCCGGCCAGGGGCCGTGCATCCCGCTGTGGGCGCCGCGGGAGGGAGTCAGCCTCACCGTCCAGCCGAACGACCTCGTCCTTCTGTTCAACGGGCTCGTCGAGAACCAGTAGCGGGCGAGGAGGGCGCGCGGCGCCCGACGGAGGGTGGGGTCTGAATGGATCTGGCGGGTGGAGATTTGGACGGCTTGCGTGCGTTTGCGCTGGAGCTCGCTGACGCCGCCGATGCGATCAGCATGCGGTACTTCGGCGGGCCAGTGCCCGCGGTGGCGAAGCCCGACGGTACGCCCGTGACCGAGGCCGACCGGGCGATCGAGCAGCTGCTGCGCGCACGAATACTCGCCGCCTTCCCCGAGCACGCCGTGCTGGGGGAGGAGGAGGGCGGCGCGATCGCCGTCCGCCGTCCCACCTGGGTGATCGACCCGATCGACGGGACGAGGAACTTCATGCGCGGGATCCCGATCTTCGCCACGCTGATCGGGCTCGTCGTCGAGGGCGTGGTCGTCGTCGGCGTCGCGAGCGTCCCGGCGATGGGTGAGCGGTGGGACGCCGCCCGCGGCGGGGGCGCTCGCCTGAACGGCGCACCGATCGGGGTGAGCGCGATTGGCCGGCTCGCCGACGCCCAGGTGCTTCACGGCGGCCTTGACTGGTGGCGCGAGGATCCGGGCATGTGGGACCTGCTCGGGACGCTGGCCGACCGCGCCGGGCGGACCCGCGGGTTCGGTGACTTCTGGATGCACCTGCTCGTCGCCGGCGGCATGGCCGACGTCGCGCTCGAGCGTGACCTGCGCCCCTGGGACGTCGCCGCCCTCGACTGCATCGTCACCGAGGCCGGTGGCCGCGCCACGGCCTGGGACGGGGGGACGCCCCTGGACTCCGACACGCTCCTCTGCACGAACGGGCTGCTCCACGCCGAGGTCACGGCGCTGCTGGTGCACTAGCGCAGCTCGCCTTCCAGCACGGAGGCCAACCGACGTGACAGTTGGTATTTCTGCTCATTTCTTGAGGGACTGGACCTCGGCCTCGCACTCTTCGACGAAGGCGTCGGCGTTCGCGATGCGGTCATCCATGCGGGCGAGTTCGCTGAGCACGACGCTCCGGCGACGGCCGACGGCCTCGAGGAGGGACTTCGTGGTGGCGTCGACCGGGCGGCGCAGCTGGCGGGGGAGCGCCTCGGTGGCGTGCTGGGTGTCTCGAGCGAACGCTCCCAGCCTGCTCCGCTCGGCCTCCAGGAACTCGCGGTAGCGCAGGAGATGGTCGTGCTCCTCGCGGGCGCGGAGCAGCGTGAAGTACGCGGAGTCGTACTCGGACTTCGCGCCCACGTTCAGCTCCTGTCCAGGGGGACTGTCCCTGACCCCCTGGCCAACGCCGCGGCGAGCTCGGCGAACAGGTACGCCTCGCCGAGGCACGCGTTGGCCCAGTCGTCCAGATGCAGGGACTCGTCGATGCCGTGCGCCCGGGTGTCGGGGTCCTCGACGCCGAGGAGGAGCGCGGGGGCGCCGCCGAACGCGGCGGCGAACGGCTCGACGAACGGGATCGTCCCGCCGACGCCGGCGTAGACGGCCGGGTGGCCGTAGGCGGCCTCGAGCGCGCGGGCGGCGGCGCGGAACGCGGGGCCGTCGGGGTCGGCGAGGAACGGGCCGCCGGCCGCGCCGGGCGTCACCGTGACGTGCAAGCCCCAGGGGGCATGGTCCTCCAGCCACGCGCAGAGCACCTCGCGTGCGCGTTCGGCGTCCTGGCCGGGGGCGAGCCGCAGCGACAGGCGCGCGCGTGCGGAGGGCACGATTGTGTTCGACGAGCCCGCGACGGGTGGGGCGTCGAAGCCGATGACCGTGAGGTTCGGCCGCATCCACAGCCGCTCCAGCGGGTGGAGCTTCGGATCGCCGCCCAGCTCCACGCCGTCGAGCAGGCCCGCCTCGCCCCGGAACGTGTCGATGTCGAAGTCGAGCGCGTCCAGGCGGGCGCGCTCATGCTCGCTGGGCTCACGGACCTCGGCGAGACCGGGGATCACCACGGCTCCGTGCTCGTCGGTGGCGGCGGCGACGAGCTTGCACAGGCCGGTGACCGGGTCGGGAACCGGCCCGCCGTACATCCCCGAGTGGAGGGCGTGGTCGAGCGCGGCCACCTCGACCTCGCAGTCGGCCAGGCCGCGGAGCAGGTAGGTGATCGCCGGCACGCCGACCTTCCAGTTCACCGAGTCGGTGAGCACGATGACGTCGGCGCGGAGGAGGTCGGCGTAGCCCTCGAGCAGGCCGGGAAGGTGCTCGCTGCCGGTCTCCTCCTCGCCCTCGACGACGACCTTCACGTTCACCGGCAGCCCGCCGCGGGCGCCCAGCCACGCGTCGATGGCGGCGACGTGGACCATCACGCCCGCCTTGTCGTCGGCGGCGCCGCGGGCGTACAGGCGGCCGTCGCGCTCGGTGGGCTCGAACGGCGGCGAGGTCCACTGGCTCATGTCGCCCGGCGGCTGCACGTCGTGGTGGGCGTAGAGCAGGACGGTCGGTTGACCGGGACCGGCGTGGAGCCAGTCGGCGTAGACCGCCGGGTGCGCGCCGTCGACCTCGAGTAATCGCGCACGCTCCAGGCCCCGCGCGGCGAGGAGCTCGCGGACGGCCTCGGCCGCCCGCCGGACCTCGGCGGGGTCGAACCCCGCCGCGCTGACGCTGGGGATCCGCACGAGCGTCTCCAGGTCGGCGCGGTGCACGCCCATCCGCTCCCGCAGGGCCTCACGGACGTCGTCGAGTTCGGCAGCCGGATCTGTGCTCATGGCCCTTAGTGTGCTGGATCCGCGGCGCATGCGTCGCGGATCCAGCACACAATGACGTCGGCGGGACGCGGGACCGTGCTGTAGCCTGCAGAGTTGACATTGACATCGACGTCAATGAGGCTGTGCCCTGCTTGTCATCGTCGATGCGCCCCATGGAGGTTCTCGAGCTGGATGACCGACTCGCTTCGCTGGTTTCGACGCGGGCAGAGGGGAGAGCGATGAGCCGGATGGCGGTGGGCTCAGGCATGAGCCGCGCGGCCGTGATCGCCGGAATCGGTGCCTATGTGCCGCCCCGCGTCGTGACGAACGACGACCTTGCGCAGCGGCTGGAGACCTCGGACGAATGGATCCGCACCCGTACGGGGATCGTCACTCGGCACATCGTCGATGAGGGCATGGCAACGGTCGACCTGGGCACCGAGGCGGGCCGGGAGGCGTTGAAGTCGGCCGGCGAGTCCCAGGTCGACGCCGTCGTGGTCGCCACGACCACCCCGGACCGACGCTGTCCGGCCAGCGCGCCGGAGATCGCGTCACGGCTGGGTCTGTCGGGCGTCGCGGCGTTCGACGTGGGGGCCGTGTGCACCGGCTTCGTCTACGCTCTGGCCGTGTCCGCCGGGCTGATCAGCGCGGGGATCGCGGAGTGGGTGCTGTGCGTCGGCGCCGAGGCGTTCTCGAACCTCGTCGACCCTCGAGATCGCACCACGGCGGTGATCTTCGGTGACGGCGCGGGCGCGGTCGTGCTGCGCGCGGGCGACCCCGACGAGCTCGGCGCGGTCGGCCCGTTCGACCTGGGCAGCGACGGCGACCGCAGTGACCTCATCGCGGTCGCCGCGGGCGGATCCCGCCAACCGCTGACCTCGAAGCATCAGACGGAGGACCTGTACCTGGCCATGGACGGCCGCGAGGTCTACCGGCACGCGATCCCGCGGATGGCCGAATCGTCCAAAGCGGTCCTGGAGCGGGCGGGCTTACAGGTCGCTGACGTCGACCGGTTCGTCGGGCATCAGGCGAATATCCGTATTCTCGACGCGGTCGCGGACCGGCTCGGGATCCCGGCCGATCGCCGGGTGGCCAACATCGAACGGGTCGGCAACACTGCCGGCGCCTCGATTCCGCTCGCGCTCGCTGACGCGGCCGCGGACGGGACGCTCCAAGCTGGCCACCGCGTGCTGTTGACCGCATTCGGCGGCGGCCTGACTTGGGGCTCGACGGTCCTGACGTGGCCCATGATCACGATCGGATAGCGCGCTTCCGTCTACCCATCGCGGCGTCGTCGGCGTCGCTTGAACCCAGAGGAGCACGACACGATGAGCGACGTGTATGACTGTGTGAAAGAGATACTCACCGACAAGTTCGGCGTCCCGGAGGAGGACATCCGGCTCGAGGCGACGTTCGAGGACCTCGACCTCGACTCGCTCGACCTCGTGGAGTTCGCGCTGGCCGCAGAGGAGGAGTTCGGCGTGGGCATCTCCGACGACGAGGCCGCCGAGCTCGAGACCCTCGCCGACACCCTGAAGCTGCTCGAGTCCAAGGGCGCGAAGGTCTGATGGACCCCGAGCGGGGTGCGGGTGCCGTGACCGGGCTGGGGCTTGTCACCCCAGCCGGGATCGGCGTGTCCGCCAACTGGGAGCGGGTCTGCTCAGGCGAGCCCACGGCGAGCACCGATCCGAGCCTCGCCGGGATCATGGTCGACTTCTCGTGCCGGGTCCCCGACTTCGACGCCGTGACGCTGCTCGGCCGGAAGCTTGCGCGCCGGCTGGACCGGTTCGTGCAGCTGGCGGTCGTCGCCGCGCGCGAGGCGATCGCCGACGCGGGTCTGGACCCGCAGGACTGGGACGGCGGTCGCGTCGCGGTCGTGCTGGGGTGCGGCATGGGCGGGTCGGGCACCTGGGAGACGCAGCATCGGCGGCTGCTCGAGCAGGGTCCCGGCAAGGTGTCGCCGCTGCTGATCCCGATGCTCGTGCCGAACATGGTCGCCGGGCAGCTCGCGATTGAGTTCGGCGCGACGGGCCCCAACCTCGTCACCGCGACCGCCTGCGCGTCCGGCGCTACGGCGATCGGCGTCGCGCGGGACCTGCTGCGCGCGGGCGCGTGCGACATCGTGTTGACCGGGGGGACCGAGGCGGGCGTCACCCCGCTGTCGATCGCCGGGTTCGCGCAGATGGGCGCGCTGTCCAAGCGCTGCCACGACCCGGCGGCGGCCTCGCGGCCGTTCGACCTCGACCGCGACGGGTTCGTCGCCGCCGAGGCCGCGGGGATTCTCGTGCTCGAGCGGCCCGCGGACGCCTGCGCGCGCGGCGCTCATGTCCGCGCGCGCATCGCCGGCTACGGCGCGTCTGCCGACGGCTACCACCAGACCGCTCCCGATCCCGAGGGGAACGGTGCCGAGCGGGCCATCCGCGCGGCCCTGGCCGACGCCGGCGTCGCGCCCGGCGAGATCGGCCACGTGAACGCCCACGGCACGTCCACACCGCTCAACGACGTCGCCGAGGCCCGGGTGCTGCGCCGCGTGTTCGGCGACGGCGTCGCCGTGACCTCGACGAAGGGCGTCACCGGCCACGCGCTCGGCGGCGCGGGGGCGATCGAGGCGGCTTACACGGTCCTCGCCGTCGAGCGCGGCCAGATCCCGCCGACGGCGAACCTCGACAGCCAGGATCCCGAGGTCGACCTCGACGTCGTGTCGAAGTCGCCCCGTGAGCAGCGCCTCGAGCTCGCGATGAGCGACTCGTTCGGGTTCGGCGGGCAGAACGCGGTCCTGGTGGTGAGCGCGGCGTGACCGACGCCCAAGTCCGGATGGGGATCGACGCCCGGGCAGACGCCCACACCCGCGTCCAGGCGCTCGTCGACCCTGGCTCGTTCGCCGAGTTCGGCAGCCAGGCGCGGCACCGCACGACCGCGTTCGAGATGCAGCGGCGCCGGCCGGCGGGCGACGGCGTCGTCACCGGGGTCGCGCGGATCGACGGCCGGCCGGTCGGGGTGTTCGCGCAGGATCCGACGGTGCTCGGCGGGTCGCTCGGCGAGGTCCACGCGGGCAAGATCGCGCGGATCATCGCCTACGCGGGCCGCGCGCGGACACCGGTCGTCGGGCTGATCGACTCAGGGGGCGCGCGCATCCAGGAGGGCGTCGCCGCGCTCGACGGGTACGGCGCGATCTTCCGCGGCAACGTCGGCCTGTCCGGGCGGGTGCCGCAGATCAGCGTCGTGCTCGGCCCGTGCGCGGGCGGCGCGGTCTACTCGCCGGCGCTCACCGACATCGTGATCATGGGGCGTGAGCGCGCGCACATGTTCCTGACCGGCCCCCGGGTCGTGAAGGCGGTGACGTTCGAGGACGTGTCGCTCGCCGACCTCGGCGGCGCGGAGGTCCACGCGACCTCCTCAGGGGTCGCGCACCTCGTCGCCACCGACACCGAAGAGGCGTTCGACCTCGCCCGCCGGGTGTTGTCGTACCTGCCGAGCTCCTGCTGGGACGCCCTCCCAACCACGCTGCCGGCCGACGCCGAGCCGATGCTCGCCGTGCCGGGCAATCAGCGGATCCCCTACGACGTGCGCGGCGTGGTCCGCGGCGTCGTCGATGCGGGCAGCTTTTTGGAGCTGGCGCCGCGGTTCGCCGCGAACGTCGTCGTCGGCTTCGGCCGGGTCGAGGGCCAGCCGGTCGGCGTGGTCGCGAACCAGCCGCAGGTGCTCGCCGGCACGTTGGACATCAACGCGTCGGAGAAGGCCGCACGGTTCGTGCGGATGTGCGACGCGTTCGGGCTGCCGCTCGTCACGCTCGTCGACACGCCGGGGTTCCTGCCCGGCGTCGGCCAGGAGGCCGGGGGGATCATCCGCAAGGGCGCGAAGCTGCTCTACGCCTACTCCGAGGCGAGCGTCCCGCGGGTCACCGTCGTGCTGCGCAAGGCATTCGGCGGGGCGTACATCGTGATGAGCTCGAAGTCGCTCGGCGCCGACGCCGCCTTCGCCTGGCCGGGCGCGGAGATCGCGGTCATGGGCGCCGACGGCGCGGTCGACGTGATCTACCACCGCGAGGTGAAGGCCGACCCGTCCCGCCGGGACGAGCTGATCGAGCGCTACCGCGCCGAGGCGATGGCTCCGCACATCCCCGCCGAGCGCCTGTCGATCGACGAGGTCATCGCTCCGGAGGACACCCGGCCGATTGTCGCCGCCACCTTGCGGTCCCTGGCCGGCGCCCTGCGCCCCGGCTTCCGGCACGACAACCTGCCGCAGTAAAGTCCGGCCATGCTGCTCGACGACAAACGCCTCCTCGTCACAGGGGTCCTCACCGAGGCCTCGATCGCGTTTTCGGTCGCGCGCCTCGCGCAGGAGCAGGGCGCCGAGATCGTCCTGACCGGGTTCGGCCGGGGGCTGCGGATCACCCAGCGGATCGCGCGGCGGCTGCCGTCCCCGCCGGAGGTCTTGGAGCTCGACGTCACCGAGCACGAGCACCTCGAGGCCGTCGCCCAGGCGCTCGACGGCCGCTGGGGGCGCGTCGACGGGGTGGTCCACGCGATCGGCTTCGCCCCGCAGACCGCCCTCGGCGGGAGGTTCCTGGAGACGACCTGGGAGGACGTCGCGACCGCGCTGCGCATCTCGACCTACTCGTTCGCCGCGCTGGGCCGGGTGTTCTCGCCGCTGCTCGCGAAGGCCGGAGGGGGCGCGCTGGTGGGGCTCGACTTCGACGCGTCGGTCGCGTGGCCGTCCTACGACTGGATGGGCGTCGCGAAGGCCGGACTGGAGTCGTGCTGCCGTTATCTGGCCCGTGACCTCGGCGCGCAGGGGACGCGTGTGAACCTCGTCGCCGCCGGCCCGCTGCGCACGATGGCCGCGAAGTCGATCGAGGGCTTCTCGACGTTCGAGGACGCCTGGGCCCGCCGGGCGCCGCTCGGCTGGGACGTGGCCAACGCCGAGCCGGTCGCGCGCGTCGTCTGCGCCCTGCTGTCCGACTGGATGCCAGCCGTCACCGGCGAGATCGTCCACGCCGACGGCGGCGCCCACGCGATGGGCGCAGACCTGCGGTAGGGCACAGGTGGCGAACCGCCGACCGCGCCGACCTCCCCGGCTCACCCACCCTCAGCGGAGCTAGTCGTCCGCGCGCAAAAACCCGTGGCATCCGTGCGTAAAGCAAAGCATCCGCACCTCGCGGCGTTGCGGGTCGCTCGAGGACAACCAGCACACGGCGTGACCCGCCGAGGCATACCAGGACGCGTCCCTGCCTGGCGGCGGTTCGGGCGTTGGTCTCGCAATTGCCAGGAACCTCTCATCACGCTCTTAAGGCCCTCACAGGCTCACTTCGTACTGTGCCGCTCGAGCCCGGCTTTCGGGACCCAAGCGAAGGGAGCGCATATGCGTCACAAATCGAAGGTGCAGGTCGCCCTGGTGGCGACGGCGGTCGTGGTAATGAGCATGCTCGGGACAGGGGTCGCGAGCGCGAACGAGCCGAACCGCGGCCTCCGGGAGGCAAGGCACGATTGCCGGCGGCCGGACCATGGTCCGTGGTGGTGGGAGCACGGTTGCCCGTGGCCGGACAATGATCCGCGGTGGCGAGACCATGATCACCGGGGGCCGCATCACGATCACCGGCCGGACCACGACCGCCGGCCGGACCGCGACCGCCGGGGGCCGGACCACGATCGCCGGGGGCCGCGCCACCACCGTGATGGCGATTGACGAAGGAGTCGGCTGAAGAAAACGTCGTGCCGTGCGTCCTCGGTTGTGGCGGAGGACGCGGCGATCCGGATGGCCCTCGAGCGCGCGCTGCGCCTCGAGGGCTTCGCCGTGCGGCCGGCGGCCAGCGGGGAGGGGGGCGCTCGCCGAGCCTACCGGGACGCATCCCTGACCGGCAGCGGGTCGGCGCGCTGGTCTCCGCAATCGCCAGAAACTTCTCATCGTGCTCTTAAGATCCTCTCAGGATCTAGTCATAGTGTGTCGCTCGACCCCGCAGCCATGCGGGACCAAGCGAAGGGAGCGCGCATGCGTGGTAAATCGCGCAAATCGAAGGTGCAGGTCGCCCTGGTGGCGACGGCGGTCGTGGTGATGAGCATGCTCGGGACAGGGGTCGCGAGCGCGAACGAGCCGAACCACGGCCTCCGGGAGGCAAGGCATGACTGCCGGTGGCGGGACCACGACCCGGACTGGTGGGATCGCAATTGCCGAAGGTCGGACGACGAGTGTCGGCGGCGGCAGCACGACCGGGATTGGTGGGACCGCCATTGCTGGAGGCCGCACCACCGTGATGGCGATTGACCAAGGAGTCGGCTGAGTAAACGTCGTGCCGTGCGTCCTCGTTGTGGATGAGGACGCGGCGACCCGGATGGCCCTCGAGCGCGCGCTGCGCCTCGAGGGCCTCGCCGTTGTGTCGATGGTGATGGCGAACGGCGAGAGCCCGCAATTGCCGAGGGATACCGGGGCGCTCCTGCCGGCGCGCTGGACGGGACCTACGTTTGCCAGGAACTCCTCACGACGTTCCTAGGGCGCTCACAGGATCGCGTCGCAGCATGTTGGTCGAGAGCCCGCACAGCCGTGCGGACACGAGCGAAGGGAGCGCACATGCGTCGTAGGTCGAAGGCGCTGATCGCCTTGGTGGCGGTGGCCGTCATAGCGATGGGCATGATCGGGATCGGGGCCGCGAGCGCGGACGAGCCGCGCCGGGACTGCGGCGGCCGTGGATGGTTGGGGAAACGTGCCGAGATCGCCGAAGCGGTCGGCAAGAAACTCGGGCTAAGCGGAGACGAGGTCCGCAGCGCTTTTCGTGCGGTCATCGCCGACAGGCTCGACCAGAGCGTCAAGGACGGCAAGGTCACGCAGGAGCAGGCCGAGAAGGCCCGCACCCGCCCCGACGAGGGCGCCCTCGGGGGGTGCGGCCCGTGGAAGGGTTCGCGCCACGACTTCCGGGGACAGCAGCAGCAGAAGAAGCTTGATCACGGGTCCGATGCTTTTGACGCCGGGGAAGCCGCGTGATCGTGATACAGAGTCAGCTGATACAACGGCGTGCTGCGCGTCCTCGTTGGGGATGACGACGCGGCGATCCGGACGGCCCTCGAGCGCGCGGCGCGCCCTCGAGGGCTTCGCCGTGGCGGCGCTCGCCGAGGTCGCGCGAGCAGAGCCCGACCTCGTCGCTTCCGCGGCTCAGGCCACGTTTGAGAATGCGGTCCTGCTGCCGGGCCGGTGGGTGGCTTTCCTCTGGATCCGAAGGAACGTTGCAGGGCAGACGGGCAAGGCGGCAGCTCGGACTCCGCTTTCCTCTGCATCCGAAGGAAAGCTGCAACCGGTCACCTCAGCGGGTCCCGCTTACGGATCGCCGGAGAGACCGCGGATGCTCATCGAGAACGCCGTGCGCCACGGTTGGTCACGCCCGCGCGACCGGCTTCGCAGCCCGTTGACGCAAGGGTGGGGCTACGCTCGAAACGTGGTCCGCCACCACAGGAGCCGCTTCCCCGACCCCTGGTCAGCGCCGGCTGACGCGCCGCTCGCGTGGGGCGGGGACCTGAAGCCGGAGACGCTGCTCGACGCGTACCGCCACGGGGTCTTCCCGTGGCCGGCCGCGGACGGGACGATCTGCTGGTGGTCGCCTGACCCCCGGGCGCTGCTCCCCCTCGACGGGATCCACGTCTCCCGCAGCCTGCGTCGGACGCTGCGGTCCAGCCGGTTTCGCTGCACTCAGGACACCGCGTTCGCCGACGTCGTCGCCGGCTGCGCTGACCGGGGGCCGAACGGCACCTGGATCACGCCGGCGATGGCCCGGGCCTACGCTCGGCTCCACGAGCTGGGCCACGCGCACTCGGTGGAGGTCTGGAACGCCGACGGCGCGCTCGTCGGCGGGATCTACGGTGTGGCGGCTGGCGCCGCTTTCTCGGGTGAGTCGATGTTCTCCCGAGCCGCCGACGCGTCGAAGGTCGCGCTCGTCGATCTCTCCGACCGCCTGCGGGCAGGCGGGTTCCGGCTGCTCGACGTGCAGCTGCCGACCCCGCACCTGATATGGGCATCGTGAACAGGTCCGACCGACGAAGCCGGGCCCGAGGGCGCGGCCCATCACGGCTGCCCAGAGAAACGAGAACACGTGCAGCCCGCCGAAGACGACGACGGACTGCGCGGCGTGGGACCGCACGTCCCGAGCGCGCTGCGTGAAGAACACGATCGGCCGCTGACCCAGCCGACCAAGGAGGCCAGCAGCCCGCCGATCTTGGGATCCAGGCCGCTGCTCGGCGACGGTTCGTCGAGTCGCTGCTCGCGCCAAGGCCGGCGTGGGCTTGCTGGTCGGGTTCGACTTCGACGCGTCGGCCGCGTGGCCGTCCCTACGACTGGATGAGCGTCGCAAAAAGGCCGGGCTGGAGTCGTGCTGCCGCTACCTGGCCCGTGACCTCGACGCGCAGGGGGACGCGTGTGAACCTCGTCACCGGCGAGATCGTCCACGCCGACGGCGGTGCCCATGCGATGGGCGTCGACCTGCGGTAGCACCCGGGCGAACCGTTACTGCGGACCCGAGCCCGGGTTAGCACGGCCCTTTGGACGCCGTTGGCGGGCGACGCTGGCGGGGATAGACGACATCGGTTCGGTTGTCACCGTTCACGTCTGCGAGCGTAAGTGAGGAAACGGAGAGGTCAGAGGTGTTGACCTTCTCCCAGTTGCTCAATGCCGAGTACGAGACGTACCAGATGCCAGAGTCCGACCTAAACACGTCGTCCTTGTCGTCCCCGTCGAAATCGCCGATGGCGAGGGAACCGAGCGGGATATCGGAATCGCCGACCCGCTGCCAGTTGCTCTGGCCCGCTTGGCCCCCTGCCAAGTACCCGTACGAGATGTACCAGGCGCGGTCGACCGGGTCCGGGCGAAACACGTCCGCGATCTTGTCGCCGTTGAAATCGCCGATCGCCACTTCGTTGACAGAGGCGACGGAGGTGCTGATCTCGGTCCAGCCGCTCCAAGCGGTGCGCTCCCGAGTCGAAAGGGAAACCTCCAAGGCGCCGTTGGCCGAGCGGAGCGCATCGTCGGTGCCATCGCCGTTGAAATCGCCGAAGGCGAGACAACGAACCGGCACGTTGAAGGTTGAGATCTGCTGCCAGCCCTCAGGCCCGTACCCGACGTACCAGCCCTTGGAGTCCGAGGTGAAGAAATCGTCGTTGCCATCGCCGTCGAAATCGCCGATGACCAGGTCGTCGAGCGGCACCTCGGAGTCCGCGACGTCCCGCCATTCGCCCGCTGGCAGGTTGGCGACGTACCAATCGCCGGATTTCGGATCCGAACGAAACGCGTCGTCGTCGCCATCGCCGTCGAAATCGCCGAAGGCGACGTCGGACAGCCGGATGGAGTCGGCCCGCAGCACAACCGGGCCCTCCGTTGCTGCGCTCGATACCATCCAAAGGCCCGACTCCACCTCCTGGCTCACACGCACGTTTGCCAAGGGGGGTTGAGCGTCACCGCTCTCCCCTGGGGAAGCGGAACGCTCTACCAGCCTGGCGATGCCAACGCCAGCCATGAGCGCGATCCCCAAGCTCGCGAGGAGGAGCTGGCGGCGGACAGACATCAGAACGGGGATCTCGATCCCACTCAGTTTGAGCCCGCCGCCCACGATCGCAGCGATGACGCAAACCAGCCCGATCAAAACCAGGGGGTTCATGTCCACGGGATCGTCGCGATTTCCTTCTGGAGGTCGGCCTTCGTTAC
Organism: Egibacteraceae bacterium; assembly: GCA_050743125.1. Taxonomy (GTDB): domain Bacteria; phylum Actinomycetota; class Nitriliruptoria; order Euzebyales; family Egibacteraceae; genus JBOGEB01. The sequence goes on along the minus strand of JBOGEB010000071.1, from coordinate 938 downwards.
CCGAACGCAGGTCATGGTCGTGTCGAGCCAGTCGTGGCTCATGATATGGGCCATCCGGTAGCCGAAACGGTGGCAGAGGTCGTGAGGCTGACATCCGCGAACCCTGCTCGGGTCGCCTACCGCTTCAGGTGCCCGAGCGCCCGCTTCGGGTGTGGGCGCCTGGGTAGCTCCGGCCGGGTCACCGTGACCTTGGTGGCCTGCTGAGCGAGGCTACGCTCGAAACGTGATCCGTCACCACAGGAGCCGCTTCCCCGACCCCTGGTCAGCGCCGGCTGACGCGCCGCTCGCGTGGGGCGGGGACCTGAAGCCGGAGACGCTGCTCGACGCGTACCGCCACGGGGTCTTCCCGTGGCCGGCCGCGGACGGGACGATCTGCTGGTGGTCGCCTGACCCCCGGGCGCTGCTCCCCCTCGACGGGATCCACGTCTCCCGCAGCCTGCGTCGGACGCTGCGGTCCAGCCGGTTTCGCTGCACTCAGGACACCGCGTTCGCCGACGTCGTCGCCGGCTGCGCTGACCGGGGGCCGAACGGCACCTGGATCACGCCGGCGATGGCCCGGGCCTACGCTCGGCTCCACGAGCTGGGCCACGCGCACTCGGTGGAGGTCTGGAACGCCGACGGCGCGCTCGTCGGCGGGATCTACGGTGTGGCGGCTGGCGCCGCTTTCTCGGGTGAGTCGATGTTCTCCCGAGCCGCCGACGCGTCGAAGGTCGCGCTCGTCGATCTCTCCGACCGCCTGCGGGCAGGCGGGTTCCGGCTGCTCGACGTGCAGCTGCCGACCCCGCACCTGGTCTCGATGGGCGCGGTGGCAGTGCCGCGCTCGGTCTTTCTCAGGCTACTGGGCGTGGCGACCACGGTGCCCGCTGCGCTGTAGCCACCATTCGGCGAGGTTTCCCGCGCCAGGGATCCTCAAGCCCACCCGCCTGTAGCCCTGAACG
>JBOGEB010000070.1:0-19778 GCA_050743125.1 Egibacteraceae bacterium | reverse complement strand
CGCCGTCCAGGTCGGACACCTCACGCAGGACGGGAGAACGCCTGAGCTGCGTGCGCCGAACCCGACCTGCTCCGCACACGTGACCGCGGCCTGGACGGACCGGCGCTCCACGCGTGGGTGCCCCCGGTCAGCCTCGGTGTGGCACGGGGGAAAAGAGCTCCTGCTCGAACAGGCGCTGGACTGCCTCCAAGGTCTTCGGCTGGTCGCCTTTGACCGTGAGCACACAGTCCGCGCCTTCTGTTCGACCAGAACGTCCGCGTGGCCGCGTTGGGCGCGCAGCGCGTCGGCGGTGACGACCGGCCCCGTCCAGGTCCAGACCTCCAACAGCGGGCGGAGCTCGGTGACCTCGCCTGCCTTGTGATCGACCTCGCGTTGCGCGACGACGACGCCCTGGTTGTGGACCATCGCGGCGAACAGACCCACCGGCCTGCCGTCGGGTCCCACCGCGCCCCGCAGGCTCTCCGGCGTCCACCGCGACCGCCAGCGCCTCGCCCGGCAGCCGCCCGGCAGCCGCCGCAACGCCCGCGCGAGCACCGCACAGGCCAGGTCGGGCCTTCGGCCCTCCGGCAGAACACAGAAGCGCTGACTGCTCACGACGCAGCGCACCGTCTCACCGACAATGCGATGCCCAAGCCAGTGACGCTCACCCAAACAGGCGTTGAACCGACCGACCTCGTCACCCCGGACAGGCCGCACCGCCAAACCCTCGCGCACGCTTGCCGGCACGCACGACCTCTGCCAGCCCCCTCGCGGAAAGTCAGCACCCAAGCGTCACACCAGGCCAGCTGGCTACATCACCGACGTTGCCGAGGGCCTGGCCTGCTCCCCGGTTGGAGAGATACTGCGTATCACTTCACAGCAGGGGGCACGAGATATTCCTTGTCGGTGACGTGCTCGCCCCACTCTGACTCGGAGCCGTCGTCGTCAGCTTCGACCAAGCCCAAGTGAGTCATGAAATGGTGAGGACTGGCGCCATGCCAGTGCCACTCACCAGCCGTGGCGACGACGGTGTCACCAGCTCGAATCTCGTGTACGGGGCCACCCCGCTGCTGCACCCGCCCAACGCCTTCGGTCACATGGAGGACTTGACCATTGGGATGCCGGTGCCAGGCCGTACGGGAGGAAGGTGTGAAGTGCACACTGTAGGCGCGAAGCCGTGACGGGGGCGGAGCCACGGCGAGCTGATCGATCCAGGCACTGCCAGTGAACCGCTCGGCAGGACCCTGCTGGGTTGCTGGCCGGGTGCAAATGACGTCCATCTCTTGCGCTTTTTCATTGTGGATACTCATATCAAGTGTCCCTTCCGATCGCCTTGGCAATGTGTCTGAAAAATGTTGTGGGGGCTGCGTCGCGTCGGGTTGCGCTCCCGAAACCCTCTTAGGTCGCTTCACCCGGCGCGACGCAACCTTCCCTCACTTCACCGTGCTGGCTGCAAGGCGGAACGCCCAGATCGCGGAGATGCTCAGACCGTGATCGTAGTGCCGTCGAAGCGGGTGATGGTCAAGGCGGCGTCCTCGTTGGTCGTGGGCTTCTGGTCACGGAGGATGCCGATCGCAACGGTCTCGCCGAGTTCCATGCCCGCCGTGTTGTCGGTGCGCCAGTGCACGCCGCCCATGGTCCGGCCGAACGCGATGTTGGCGGCCAGCTTGTTCAGCTCGCCGCCCACCGTGAGCCGGTCCTTGTCTGGCCCGGTGTAGGGCACGAGAGCGGTGCCGGCTTTATTGGGCACGACGGGGTCGGGAATCACGTACGACTCGTTGAACCACCACTTGAGGACCGTCACGCAGGCGCCCGCGACGACCGCGTGGCCGGCGTTGTAGGACGAACTCATCGGTGAGCCCTCCGGGAACGCCTGCGGCAACAGGGAGGAGCCAAATTGGCGCCTCACGCGCTTGAGCACGTCAGAATCCAAAATTTCTGAGTGGATGATCCCGTCGTATCGGCCCGGATCGCGGTCCAGTTGAACCTCGATCCTCCCACCGAACTCCTCGGGGCGCAGCCGACGATGCACGAACTCCTTCTGGAAGATCGTAGCCTTTTCCGCCCGATTGGCGACCTCAGCTACGAGGGTAAGAATGTGCGAAAGACCGAACGTGACCAATCCGATCTCGTTTTTCGACAAGAGGTAGGGTTGGCCGCCGTCCAGGATCTCGGATGGGGATGCGGCGTCCATGCCGAGCAGGATCAAGCAGGCGTGGAGGAATGCCTCATACGGACTGTCAAAGTGCACGTAATGTGCCAGGTCCCGCGGCGTCTGGATGTAACGGGTGTTGGCGAAGTCCCGGTCGGTGGTCCGCGGCGCGGCGCGTTGGACGGCGAGCCACTCGTCGAAGTCCGTCATGTAGTCGGCGCCGGGCTCGACGGTGTCCTGGCGCTGCGGAAGCCGCAGCGTGCCGTGCTGGATGTCGCGCAGCAGGAGCTGCGAGATGTACGGGCCGACCAGATCGCCGGGGGTGTGCCCGCGGAACAGGGTGCGCGGCGTGACCCGGCCGTCTTCCTTGGGAGCGCGGAAGTCGGAGAAGGTCGAGAGATCGTCCGCTGTCTCGGTCACGATGGCATCATCGTCGAAGTCGGTGAACTTCACGTCGCGCAACAGCGCCATCCAGTAGAGCTCGGCCATCTCTGCCGAGTTCTCCGCCCCGTCGATGCGGGGCGCCGGCGGGATCACTGTCCCATACGTATCTGGCCCCTCGATGTCGAATGCGAGCCCGCCCTGGAAGTTGAGCAGCCTCCGGCCATTTTTTACGCCGAGCGGGATACGCTCGAAGTCCTCTGGCCGGCCGGTGAACGACGCCCGGAGCAACGTTTGGTACGCGTCCGGCTCGACCTCACCTATGTCGTCGTGCGGCAACCCCTTCGAGTAGTTCGCCACGTAGGGGTACGAGGCCTCCTCGCCATTGCTGGGATGATCCGGGATCGGCCCCGAATAGGCCCTGTTCGCAGCCGCTTTCCGAAGCGCACGGCCGATCTCGTATCGATCGATCATTTTGTCTCCCCATCATGCGTATTTGGATACGGCCATGATAGCGCCACGGGAGGGCATCGAGGAGTCAGGGAAATCCCTGAATTTTGATCAGCGGGGTGGTCGCACGGCGGTCGCCCAGCTTCCGGCACTAACGTCTTTCGCGTATTTGCATGCGTGATCAGCGCTGCCGGCCATGTCGCCGGAGAGCGCCGGCTCGCCTCGGCTTCTGGGTGTTCAGCCATTGAGGATGTGCATCCCCGTGGCTGGGTAGCGGTCGCCCGCCGCGGCCCCCATCGGGAGGGCCTCGTCGAGGCGGCGCAGGTCGTCGCCGGTCAGCGAGATGTCCAGGGCGGCGACGTTCTCCTCGACGCGGTGAGGTTTGGTGGTGCCAGGGATCGGCACCACGTCGTCGCCTCGGCTGAGCACCCATGCCAGCGCGAGCTGCGCCGCGGTGACGCCTTTCTCCTCGGCCATCCGTGAGACCCGATTCACCAGCTCGAGGTTGCGAGCGAGGTTCTCGCCTTGGAAGCGGGGGTGCGTGCGTCGCAAGTCGCCCTCGGGAATGTCGTCGGGCGAGGTGATCGCGCCCGTAAGGAATCCCCGACCCAGCGGGCTGTAGGCCACGAAACCGATGCCCAGCTCTCGCAGCGTGGGGAGCACCTCGACCTCCATGTCACGGGTCCACAGCGAATACTCGCTCTGGACCGCGCTGATGGGGTGCGTCTTGTGGGCTCGGAGGATCGTGTCCGCCGAGGCCTCCGACAGGCCGAGGAAGCGGACCTTGCCGGCGCTCACCAGCTGCGCCATCGCGCCGACGGTCTCCTCGGTGGGGACCTGCCGGTCGATCCGATGCTGGTAGTACAGGTCGATGTAGTCCACGCCCAGGCGCCGCAGCGAGCGGTCGGCCGCGCGGTGTACATACTCGGGCCGGCCGTCGGGCCCGCGGTCCTGCTCCTCCAACGACCAGCCGCCGAACTTGGTGGCCAGCTGCACCTGGTCGCGACGGCCGGCCAGTGCCCGGCCCACCAGCTGCTCGTTCGTCTCGGGACCGTAGATGTCGGCGGTGTCCAGGAACGTGACGCCGAGGTCGAGCGCCCGTTGAATGGTGGCGATCCCCTGCCGCTCCTCGACCGTGCCGTATGCCCAAGACATGCCCATACAGCCCAGGCCTACCGCCGAGACGTCCAGACCCTGGCTGCCGAGTGTCCGTCGTCGCATCGTTGCCTCCTTCGTTGGTTTGCCGGTCACGACGACGAAGCGCCTGCTCGGTGAGTCGTCACCTCTGGCAAGCGCCGGTCACTACTACGTGCCCGGGTCATCTCTGCCACCCACAGCAGTGCTGCCATAGCCGGGAAGGCCCCGCCGAGGATGCACACCCCAACCCAGCCGTAGGCCGGGTACACGACCGCGGACAGCGCGCTGCCGATCGCTGCGGCCACAAAGCCGGATGTCATGTAGGCGGTGTTCATCCGGCTGCGCGCGTCCGGCCGCAGCGGGAAGAAGAGGCTCTGGTTGCTGATGTGCGTGCCCTGGCAGCCCAGGTCCATCAACAGGACACCCACCCCGAGCGCCACCACCGAGCTCTCGCCGATCGCGAGCAGAACGTATGAGAGCGCCATGATGAGCACGAACCCGCCGGTTGTGACGCGCGCCAGGCCGCGGTCGGCCAGCCGCCCGCCGAACTTGACCGCCAGTGCGCCGGCCGCCCCGAGGAGCGCGAACGCGCCGATCTGCGCGTTGTTCCACCCGTATGGCGGGCGGGCGAGCAGGAAGCCGGCGCTGGTCCAGAACACGCTGAACGAGGCGAAGACCAGCGCGCAGTAGAGCATCCGTACCCGCAGCACCGGCTCCTCGCGAACGATACGGAGCACGGAGGCCAGCAACGCCGAATAGCGCATCCGGGCGACGGGGGCCAGCGTGGGCAGCTCCCGCCACAGCAGGACCGTCACCCCCGCGTTCACCATCGCGGCAAGCCCGAACACCGCGCGCCAGCCAGCCACCGAGGCCACGAGCCCGGACACCGTGCGGGACAGCAGGACGCCGAGCAGCAGCCCGCTCATCACGGTGCTGACCACCCGGCCCTGTTGATCCGGCGGGGCAAGCTGGGCGGCGAGCGGCACGATCACGTGCGTGGCCACCGACGTCAGCCCGACCACGACGGCGGCCGAGCCCAGCACGACCAACGAGGGGGCAAACGCCATCACGCCCAAGCCGAGCACGGTGCACCCGAGCATTGCCGCGAGCAGGCGCCGCCGCTCCAACAGGTCACCGAGCGGTACCAGGGTCGCGAGGCCGATCGCATAGCCGATCTGGAGGAGTGTGATGATCAGGCTGACCGCGCTGCTCGAAGCGTTGAACTCCCGCGCGAGGGTCTCTTCCAGCGGTTGGGCGTAGTAGAGATTGGCGACAACAGCCCCGGTGGCAAAGGCCATCGTCGCGACCACCCTGCGGCTCAAGACCGTGGCCTCTTGGGCAGCTTTCATTGTCCCGCACCCTTTGGTTCATGGAGGCCCGCCCGGAAGTACGTCCGGGCCGGGACCGTGAAGGTCTCGTGGCCGAGCTTGCGCATCAGGTCGAGCATGTCGAACAACGCGGTGCGCTCGACGACCTTGTCGCCGCGGAACCGGTCGACGCCGACCGCGTTGAACTCGACGTACCGGCCGCTCGGTGGCATGCCGAGGAAGGGGCCCAGCTGGGTGCCGCTGACCTTGACCCGCGTGACCACCACGTCGCCCTCGGCGACCTGCTCGACCACCCGGTCATCGACGTCGGGGAACGTCGCCCGGAAGTGCTTCACCCACGTGCGTACCCCGTCCGGGCCGTGCAGGTCGTACTGCGGCCAGTGGAAGTCCTCGGCGAAAATCTCGTCGGCAAGCTCGAGCTCGCCTTTCGTGATGATCCGCTCGAACAGCTGGCTGATGAGCTTCTTGTGCGCCTCAATGATGGCTCCGGGATGCTCGGTCATCGCTTGCTCCTTGTCCTCGTACGCACTGATCACGGGGGCCCAAACTCAATATCAACGATATCGTTGGAGTTGAGGATAGGATGCGTCGGAGCCGTTGTCAACGATTTCGTTGGAGTTAGACTGTCGGCGTGGCTTGGAACACCGAAGAGACTCGGCGGCGGCTGAAGGAGGCCGCGACCGCGGAGTTCGCCGCATACGGCCTGCACGGGACAACCGTGGATCGCATCGCCGAGCGGGCGGGCGTCAACAAGGAGCGCCTGTACAACTACTTCGGCAACAAGGAGCAGCTCTTCGCGACCGTGCTGTGCGACGAGTTGGCGAAGATCGCCGCGGCAGTGCCGCTGGAGTCGCTCCGAGCCGAGGACGTCGGCGAGTTCGCCGGCCAGATCTTCGATTACCACGCCGCGCACCCGGATCTGGTCAGGCTGCTGCACTGGGAGGGGCTTGGCTTCCACGGCGAGGTTCCCGACGAGGCCAGCCGCGCGGAGTACTACCAGCGGAAGGTCGAGGCGTTCGCCTCCGCCCAGCGGGATGGGGCGCTGACCGACCAGTTGGATGCCGCATATCTCGTCTTCTTCATCATCGCGCTGGCGGCATGGTGGTTCGCCGTACCCCAGGTCGCCCGCATGCTCACCGGAGCGGACGGCAGCAGCGAAACCGAGCGCGCCAGGAGGCGCGCCGCCGTCGTGCGAGCCGCGCGCCGCCTGGCGCTGTCGGTAACGGAACCCGCACGGCCGATCCCGGCAGGGCGAGGTGCCGAATCCGGATAGGAGGCTCACGCCGTGACAAGGGGTGATCCGCCTGGCAGGCCCCGTCCACCCACCCCACGGTGAGGCTGCCCGAGCAAGGTATCCAGGTGGTTCGCGACGAAGTCGATCGTGACGCATCCGTCTTGGAATCGAGGGTGTGCCAGGACCTGGCGGTGGAAGTCGATCGTCGTGCGCATGCCCGGCCCCTCGACGTGGAATTCGTCGAGCGCGCGGCGCATCCGGTCCAGCGCTTCCGGCCGATCCTCGCCCCACACGATCAGCTTGGCGATCAGCGAGTCGTAGTACGGCGGCACCGACTCCCCGGCGGTGCAGTGGGTGTCCACCCGTACCCAGGGGCCGCCTGGGAGGATGTAGGTCTCCAGCCGCCCAGGCGTGGGGCTGAACCCGAGGTCCGGGTTCTCGGCGTTGATCCGGCACTCCAGGGCATGGCCGCGCAGCAGCACGTCCTCCTGTTTGAACGACAGCGGATGGCCCGCCGCGACGCGGAGCTGCTCGGCCACGAGGTCGATGGCGGCCACCATCTCCGTCACCGGATGCTCGACCTGGATGCGGGCGTTCATCTCCATGAACCAGAAGCAACCCTGGTCGTCGAGCAGAAACTCGACGGTCCCTGCCCCCTGGTACTCCACGGCCTGTGCCCCGCGCAGCGCGGCTTCGCAGAGGCGATCCCGGAGCCCGGCGTCAACCGCCGGTGACGGTGACTCCTCGATGAGCTTCTGGTGGCGGCGCTGCACCGTGCAGTCCCGCTCGCCGAGGTGTACCGCGGAGCCGAAGCCGTCGGCGATCACCTGCACCTCGATGTGCCGCGCCGACTCCAGGTATCTCTCCATGTAGACGGACGGGTCGTTGAAGAGCGCCTGGGCGGTGGCCCGGGTAGCGGCCAGCGCGTTCGGCAGGTCGTCGCGGTGGCGGACTACCGTGATCCCGCGGCCGCCGCCGCCCGCGGATGCCTTGAGCACGACGGGGTAGCCGATCTCGGCTGCGACCGCATGCGCCTCCTCGGTCGAGGCGACCGGGGTGACGGTTCCGGGCAGCAGCGGCAGGCCAGCCTCGGCCATCACTGCGCGCGTGACGGACTTGTTTCCCAGAGTCTCCATCACGCCCGGCGGGGGACCGACGAACGCGATCCCGTTGTCGGCGCAGATCTCGGCAAAGTACGGGTCTTCGGAGAGGAAACCGTAACCGGGGTGGATCGCGTCGCTCCCGGTCTTCAACGCCGCGCCGATCACGTTGGGGATGTGCAGGTAGCTCTGGCGAGGCGGGGCAGGCCCGATGTGCACCGCCTCGTCCGCGAGCCGCACCGGCAACGAGTTGGCGTCGGCGCTCGAGTAGACGGCAGCGGTCTTGATGCCCAGGTCCCGGCAGGCGCGGATCACCCGGAGCGCGATCTCCCCCCGGTTGGCGACGAGTACCTTCTTGAACATCGCTCAGCGCTCGCCCATCCCGGGGCCGGCCGTGTCCTCGTCCACGGTCTCCAGCTCGAACAGCACCTGGTCGAACTCGACCATCGCTCCGTCGGCCGCCTTGATCGCGGTGACCCGACCGTCGAACTCGGCGGTGATTGGGTTCATCAACTTCATCGCCTCGACGATCGCCATCTGTTGACCGGCCCGAACCACGTCGCCGACCTCGACGAACGACGCGCTGCCCGGCGACGGCGCCCGGTAGAACGTGCCCACCAACGGGGAGAGGACGCGCCATACGCGCGTGTGAGCCGGCTCGGCGGCCTCCACCCGTTGCGGAGCAGCCGGTGGAGGGTCAGCCGCTCCCACCTCCCAGTCCACTTCGACCACGTTCGGGCCCGCGCGCAGGCTCACCCGGCGCACCTGGTGACCCATCTGGCGCCCGAGCGTGGCGATCAGCCGCTCCGCCTCAGCGCGCAGCTCGGACAGCGCGAGCACCGCCGATGCGTCGCAGCGCGTGACGCTCACCGCGTCCGGAGCGCCATCGAGGCCGGTGTCGTCGATCGGCTGCCTGGCCATCAGCGCGTCCCTCCGCCGAGCACGGGTTGGCGGGTCGGATCACCGAAACGGGAGAAACGGGCGTAGCGGGCCTCGACGAGCGCATCGGGGTCCAACCCGGCGAACTCGCCGAGGCAGGCGCCAACCGCGGCGCGCACGTTCCGCGCGGTCGCGTCGCGGTCGGCATGCGCGCCTTCGGCGGGCTCTGGCACGACGCCGTCGATGACGCCGAGGCGGAGCAGGTCGCCGGCGGTGATCCGGAGCGCCTCGGCGGCTTGCGCCGAGGCGGCGGCCGAGCCGAACAGGATCGTCGAGCAGCCCTCCGGGCTGATCACGGAGAAGTACGCGTTCTCCAGCATGAGCACGCGGTTGCCGACGCCGAGGGCGAGCGCGCCCCCGCTGCCGCCCTCACCGGTCACGACGGCGACCGTGGGGACCCGCAGCCGGGACATCCGCAGGATGGCTTCGGCGATCGCGGTGCCCTGGCCGCGCCGCTCGGCCTCGATGCCGGGATACGCGCCCGGGGTGTCCACGAAGGTGATCAGCGGCATCCGGTGCCGCTCGGCATAGCCCATGAGCCGCGCTGCCTTGTGGTAGCCGGCCGGCTGCGGCATGCCGAAGTTGCGGCGCACCAGCTCCTGCGTCTCGTGCCCTTTCTGGTGGCCGATCACCACGACCGGGCGGCCGTCCAGCTTGGCGACGCCGCCGGCGACCGCGGGGTCGTCGGCTCCCAGCCGGTCGCCGTGCAGCTCGACGAAGTCGTCGAACACGCGCGCGCAGTAGTCCAACGTGGTCGGGCGCCCGGTATCGCGAGCCAGCCGCACCACCTCGGCAGCCGGCCGAGCGGTCAGCGTGGCGGGGTCGGTCAGATATCTGGTGGGCTGCCCGGCCTGCGCTGGTGGGTGCGGGGTATGCAGGGCCAACAGCCTGGCCACGGTGGCGCGCACGCGCTCCCGTGGCACGACCAAGTCCACCATCCCGTGGTCTTGCAGGAACTCCGCGGTCTGGAACCCGGGCGGCAGCTCCTGCCGGATCGTCTGCTCGATGACCGCCGGCCCGGCGAAGCCGATCCGTGCCCCCGGCTCGGCGAGCACGACGTCACCGAGCATGGCGAAGGACGCGGTCGCGCCGCCGTAGGTCGGGTCGGTGGCGAGGTCGAGGCACAGCACGCCGGCTTCGCGCAGCCGGGCGATCTCCTGGCTGGTCTTGGCCAGCTGCATCAGGGCGATCGTGCCCTCCTGCATCCGAGCGCCCCCGGAGGCGCAGACGAGCAGCAGCGGCGTCCGGTCAGCCAGCGCGCGGCGGGCGGCGCGGGCGATCAGCTCGCCAGTGACGCCGCCGATGCTGCCGCCCAGGAAGCCGAAGTCCAGCACCGCGATCACGACCGGGTGGCCCTCGACGGCTCCCGTGCCCCACACCGCAGCCTCCGCGAAGCCGGTCTTGTGCTGGGCGGCAACGATCCGCTCTGGGTAGGGCTTGGAGTCGGTGAACGACAACACGTCCACCGAGTGGAGATCGGCGTCGAACCGGTGGAACGAGCCGGCGTCCAGCAGCAGCTCCAGCCGCTGCCGCGCGTCAAGCCGCAGGTGGTACGAGCACTCCGGGCACACCTGTCGGTGGCGGTGCAGCCGCCGGAGGTAGACGAACGCCTGGCAGGACGGGCATTTCGTCCAGCGCAGCCCGCCGGCGTCCTCGGGGTTGGCCTGCGGCACAGTCCGAGCCATGCTCACGCCACCTCTTGCGCAACCGCGCCCGGCCACCGGCGCCACCCGCGCCGGATGGCGTGATCGTTCAAGCCGGGGTCGTCCCCGACCACGACCGGGTGTCCCACGACCTCGAGGAGCGGCAGGTCGGACACGTGATCGCCGTACGCGGAGGAATGCTCCAGCGCGATCCCGCGCGCGGCGGCCTCCGCGCGCACCGCTCCGGCCTTCCCCTCCCCGATCATCGGCATCGCGAGCTCACCGCTGTAGCGGCCGTCCCGCACCTCCGGGCGTGAGCACAGCAGCAGGTCCGCGCCCACGAAGTCGGCGATCGGGTCCAGGCACGGTGGGAAGGATCCCGAGACCAGCGCGATGAGCTCGCCCGCCCGAGCGTGCCGGCGGAGCACCGAGAGGACCTGGTCGTTGAACAGGCCGCCCCGCTGGTGCTCCGCCTGGAACCACTCGACTCCCCGGGCTGCCAGCTCGTCCTCGTACCGCCCGACGAAATTGGCGTAGAACGCGCGGTTGGTCTCCGACCGCGGCGCACCAGCGGCCTTCAAACAGCGCAGCTCATCGATGGCACGCCGGTAGTCCGACGGCGGGCGGCCACTGGCGGCCATGTCGTACTCGAGAAAACAGAACATGCTCTTGACGGCGATCAGCGTGTCGTCGACGTCGAAGAACGCGGCGCGCTCGCGCATACCGGTCCCTATGCCGAAGCCCGGCGCTCGGTCTCGAACCTCAAGTCCTGCCGCGCGTATTCCTGCCGCGCCAGCGCGACCGCCTCGTCGACCTCCATCACCGTCGGGAGGTCGAAGAGATCCACGATCGCGCCGAGGCGCTCGGCCAGGCTGCCGCCGATGACGTGATACGGGATCTCCAGCTCGTCGAGCGTCCTCAACAGCATGTGGTCGCACTCATCGCGGAAGCGGTTATTCATCGGTCGATGGCCGTCGTTGGTCAGTGGAAGCTCGTTGCGTAAGTGCACGTAGGCGTCGAACGTGGCCTTGACGTGCTGCTTGAACGCGTGCCCGAACTGGGCCACGACGTCCGCGAAGAACCGCATCTCATCGGTCAGCTCGCCAGCCTCGACGACTTTCAGGTGAGCCGTTGCGCTCGGGTTCATGCCGTACTTGACTCGAACCGCTCCGTAGATCCATTCCTGCAGCGAGGACCCGTCCGAGATGAATCCGTTCGGCAGCACGCTCTCGTTCGCCACGCGTTCTACGTGCCGGCGAAGCGCGAGCTGCAGATACTCCGCGGGGGTGCACTGCGCCAGGATCTTCCCAGGCACGGCTTGGGGCATGATCTCGCGTATCGATTTCGCGAGTGTGCGAGGAATCCCCGTGTAGTGTGACAATGCCATCACCGTCAGGGTCTTGCCGGACGAGTAGGTTCCAGATATCGCCAACTTCATCTCGTATCGCTCCTTCGGTTCGGAGACCAAGTGCCATCAGGCGGTTGCGAGGGCAATCTTCTTCGGAAGCTCATGAGCGAGCGAGCATCGCAAGTTGACGCCGCCGAGACCGCCGACGATGTCCGTGTTTCGCCATATGCCCCCCCGTAGCCGGAGGAGATGCTTCCCGGTGACCGCGGTATGCGCCACGAGCGGTGGCGAGTAGGGTCGGCGCGGATTCTCGGCCTCCAGGATGGTCCGGATCATCCACAGCGTGTTGCTGTCCTTCCGCTCTATGGCATCCATTTCGTACATCAAGACCTGCGCTAACTGCAGGTTTACGACGAAACAGTCGATCATGGACACCGAAGGCTGATATCCACCCTCGATACCTTCAATTGTGGTGTGGCCTTCCTCGGTCGGATCGATCCGCACCGCCGCAAACGATCGCAGCGTTTCCATGTCGACCCGAACATCCTCGATCAGCTGCCGCCTGAACTTGAACCCCTCTCCGTAGTATCGGGGGACCGCGGGACCGAGAACGTCTTCGGCGCAGGCGCATGACCACGCAGTGGTGACTCGCCCTCCGATCTCATGCTCGATCTCGCAGCGAGCCTGCATGGCACCGAACTTGCAGTCGAATACGGAGACGAAGCTGTTCGGAGTATCTGGGACCGCCCTCGTCTCGCGGAGTTTCGCAAAGGCCGGTAGTCCCTCCAGATGCTCCTGCGGAGCCGAACCCGCCCTCAGCGTCACGCGGCGCAGCCACATCTTCCGGCGCATGGCCGCATCGAGCCCGTACGCATGGCTCAGATACATCTCACTCAGTTGCGCGCCGAGCACGAGCGCATCGACGCTGCTGAGGTGGGGCGGTAAATCGACGCCGGACTTCTTCTTGGACCAGTCGCGCGGATACCGTAAGGTAACCGTCGCCTGGACGTCCGGCTCGACGCCGTCCGCGGGTGTGATCATGACGTTGTCGATCTGATACTCGGCCCTGCGGTATCCCCGTGAGAAGAAACGCGTCTCCCCAGGACCCAGGTATTCGTCGATGGAGTTGTAGGACAATTGTGCTGCCGCTGTCATCGGGACTGCCTTCTCGTGTTTGAAAACTACCCCACAGTTGGTGCAAGGTCATGCATCTTTGGCGGTTGTGGTCAGTGCTCGCTCGTAGACGGCTACGAGATCGTCGACCGAGCGAACATCCCAGATCACTGCAGCCTGATCCGCAAAAGGCTCTACCCCGAGTGCTGCGTCGAGCTGAATGAGCAGCCGCGCCAGCATCAGTGAGTTCAGCCCCAGCGCCACCAGCTCCTCTTGGCCCGTCAGCGTATCGAGTTCGTAATCGTCCTCCAGCAGGAGATCTCTGATCTCTTTTTCTACTGCCGTCCGAATGTCGGTCTGCGTCAGCATGTGATACCTCCATCCACAACAATGGTTTGACCTGTGATGAACGACGCCGCGGGGGAGACGAGGAAGAGCACGGCATCGGCTATCTCCTCGATGTCGGCAAGGCGCCCCAGCGGCGTCCGGCGCGCGATGCGGTCACGGTTCTGCGGCGTGACTTGCGCGGTCATGTCGGTAGCAAAAAAACCGGGCACGACCGAGTTGACTCGGATGTTGAGCGGGCCGAGCTCCCGCGCAAGGCTGCGGGTGAAACCGTCGAGCCCGGCCTTGGCAGCCGCGTACACCGCCACGCCCCGATAGCCGCGGATCGCATTGATCGACGAGACGTTCACGATCGTCCCGCTGCCTTGACGGGTCATGATCCGTGCGCAGCTCTGCGCCAGGACGATCGGCGCCATTAGATCGCTGGTAATCAGCGTGTCGATCTGCTTCGCGGGGGTAGTCAGGAGCAATTCCTGATGGAGCACCGCCGCGTTGTTGACCAGAAGATCGATCCGGCCGAATCGGTGAACCACCTCTGCTACGAAGCTGCGTAGCGTGTCCAACTCGACGAGGTCCGCGGCCTGCCAGAAGAAGTCGCTCTCCTCCTCCGCACCCGTTTCGGTGATGAACATGTTGGCCGAACGGCTGAACGTCGCGACGCGCCAGCCGTCCCGGAGTAGGCGTTCGACCAAGACCCGGCCGAGGCCACGGCTGCCACCGGTGACCACGGCGACCTGGCCGTGGTCGATCTTCGCTTGCGTCATGCCGCGCTCCTGATCTTCTTGAAACGCTCGGAGTGCTGTCGAGCGCTCGAGATCTCGATGACCGCCGGAACCTTGTACGGCTCGAGCCGTCCGCGGCAGTGCGCGCGCACGCGGCGAATCACCGAACGCTCCTCCTCGGGTCGAGCGAGCTGGATCGTCGCCTTCACTACCATTCCGGTGACAGGGCTCGGCCGGCCACAGACCGTCGCCTCCGCGACATTGGCAACTTCGAGCAGGACGCTCTCGACTTCGCTCGGGTAGACCTTCTCACCGCCGACGTTGATGATCTCGGAACGGCGGCCCAGGACGCGGATGTAGTCACCGTCGGTCTCCACCACGTCTTGCGTGTTGAAAAACCCGTCCTCGTCGAATGCGGCCGGGGCGTTGAGGTACCCGAGCATCGCCGTATCGGAGCGGATCCACAGGATCCCGTCGATGATCTTGTGCTCGAAGCCCGCGCTGCCGAGCTGGAGCCACACCGTATCGTCGCTCTTCGACCGGGTCGGCAGGATGCCGAGCTCCGACAGCCCGTAGGTCTGCTTGAGGCGGACGTGGGGCAGCGCAGTCTTGAGGCGCCGCAGCGTATGCGGCGGCATCGGCTCGGTCCCGTAGGTGATCAGCTCCAACGCTTCGGTCGAGTACCGCTCGTAGGCGCCAGAGATCAGCACCATGTTGAGAAACGTGGGCGTCGTCGGCAGCACCTGGACTCGATGCTCGGCGATCGCGGCGAAGACGGCGTCCGGAGTACGCTCCGGCACCGTGACGACCGTGCCCCCCTGGCTCAGGGTGTGCAACAGGGTGTTGACGCCGCCGATGTGGTCGAGATTGAGGAAGGAGAGCATCCGGCGTGGCCGTTTGGGATCGCCGTACCGACTCAACAGCTTTTCGAAGTCGAGCACGGAGGCCTTGCTCCGGCCGGAAGTGCCCGAGCTGAACAGCACCAGCCCCGGCCTCGCATCGTGTCGCAGCCGGTCGTAGAGCTCGTGGTCCGCATGGCGCTGCGTGCGCTGACAAAAATGAGCTTCTTGGCCATCGACCTTGATGACAACCTCGACCTGGGCAACGTCCAGGAACTCGTCTCGCTTGGCGGCCGGCAACGCGGTGAGCGGAACGATGATCGCTCCCAGGTCGATCAACGCGAGCAACCCAGCGCAAGCCTCGGGCGAATGCTTTCCCTCAAGCGTGACCACCGCTCCTGGCTGCACCTCCTGAACGGCAAGATAATCTCTCCAATCCCCGACCAACCGGAGCAGGTGTCTATAGCTGTACGTCCTCCCATCGAACACGATGGCGTCAGCATCGCCAAAGAACTCTAACTTGCCGAGGAACGACTGCCTCATATCTGTCCCCCTGATCGACCCTGTCACGGTTTGCGGGCTTGGTGTTCATACCCTAAGAGAACGCGTGCAGGCGGATTGATACATGCCCCCTGTCAGGGAAATCCCTTAGCCCGGATGGATCGCGGTAAGGACCGCCGTTGCCGGCGGCCCCGCACAGATCCCAGCGTGCGCTACTAACGCACTGGGCTCCTGCCTCGGGTCCGAGCGTCAAATCATGTGTTGCGATTTGGCGCACGCGGTCCAGCACACTTGGCGCGCCTGGCCCGGCACTGTGTCCGGGGCGCGTTCTGCTGGCCGCGTTCCCCTCGGCCAGCCCCCTTTCCTCCACCGCCTCCGCGACCGGCTGACCGGCTGACCGGCCTTGTTCGGCGGCTTCGTAGGTACTACGGGGCTGTCAGACCTCCCACAATCGTGCATCTGGAGGCTTACGGCCTTGGCCTTCCCCGAGCGGCCCGCCCCGTGATCAGCAGGAAGGGCGGTTGTGGGATCTCCCGGTTCACGGCGCTGCGAGATTCCGCGCATGCGCAGGTTCTTCGACCGCGCGGGGTCCGCCGGCAACTCGCGCATAACGCCGCCGACGATGTTGCCTTCCGGCCCAGTTAACAGCGTCGGCACCCCGGACTCGTTGATTTCGCGGCTCAATAGCCCAACCTGCGCGTACCCCTGTCAACGCTTCGCCCTCGCCCTCACGGACGCCGACGCATGACTCGGGGCCACCGTGGATCGCTGCTCCTTCGATGTGGAGCTCCCTCATCTCCTTCTCCATGCCGGTTTATCCCGGCGCTCTAACAATTCAGGGTAGAAAGCGCCGTTAACCCGCTGACGGCTCGGCGAGTTCAGCCATGATCTGTCGGATCAACCGCGCCGCTTCCGCACCGCCAACAGCGAGCTCGGCGAGGGTGTCATACGCCTGCCGGTACGCAGTGACCTGGGCCGCGTCGGTGACGTTCAGCCCGGCGGTCAAGGTTTCGATGTGCACCAGGTCAGGCTGATCGTCAGCGCGGTCGGCGAAGATCGTGAATCCGTGGTCGTGCCACACAGCCGTCCGGCAGGTCAGCGGCAGTACGCGGATGTCCAGATGCGGCTCGGCTGCGAGCATCGCGACTCGGTCGAGCTGGGCGAGCATCACATCGGTGGTTGCCATCCGCCAGCGCAGTCCGGCCTCGCCGATCACCCACCGCAACGTCTTCGACCGGTCGTACAAGCCCGTCTGCCGCTCCATCCGCGCCGCCACCGCAGCAGCGACGTCGGCCCGGTCCGGGTAGGCGGCGGACACCAGCTCGTAGGCGTAGCTGGCCGTCTGGATCAACCCGGGCACGAAGAGCGGCACATAGGCCGAGATCACCGTCGCGGACGCCTCGACGTCAGCCGTTTCCTGCTGCATCCGCGCCAAGCCGCGTGGCAGGGCCTTGCGCCATGCGGTCGCCTCGACCGTCACCGCCTCCGCCGCGTCGACGAGCCCAGCCCGCTGCTCGTCATCCGCGCCGCAAAGGGTGGCCCACCGGTCGACGAGGTCGGGGTTGGCGACCGTCTGGCCGAGCTCGACGCGGGAGACCTGCGATTGGGAGACGCTCAGCCGTTCGGCGAGTTGCTCACCTGGCAGACCGGCAGCGATGCGGAGGCGGCGAAGCGCGGCGCCGAGACGGCGCCGAGACGGCGATCGCTCCCCGAACGGGCTTGCCAACTATGACATTGTCGCCGGGGAGGTCGTGGTGAACTCGTCGAGCGGAACCGCCCATCTGACCGCTAGGTCACGGGCTTCGCGGCAGCGGACGAGGCTCGCCGGGCTGTCGTCGCGCTCGTGGCCGAGCAGCCGGCCGGCGTCGTCGTAGCGGTACCACACGACCGTCTGGTCGTCGAACAGCACGAAATCTTCGTTGAGCGTGGCGAGGTCGGCGTGCCAGGCCCGGTCCGCCAGGTACACCTGCTCCCCCGCCGCCGCGTTCTTCTGGTACGCGGCGAGCTCGTAGCGCAGATAGCCGGTAAGGGGCACCTCGACGATGTGGACCCGCCACAGCCTGCGTCCCGAGCCGGCGGTCTCGCCGATGACGCGCAGCGACTTGCCCACCCCGGGGCTGGGCGGCAACGGCTCCCCCCGCAGGAAAGCGGCCACCTGGTCAGCCTCGGCGGCCACGTCGTACGCCTGCAGGGTCTCCAGGCGAAACGCGTCCCGCTCGATGCCCTGGTACAGCGCGAACACGTCCACCGTACGGGTACCCTCCTAGAATGGCCTTGATACCGGGTAGCGTCAAGGGCCGCCCACAACGTCTTCAACGACCTGCAGCGCAGTCCGCTGGTGCGCCTGCGGCGCCACAACTGGCGGCTGGGCCGTCGTCAAGCTCGAGCGCACGGATAGCGAATCAACCTGTTCCTCCCACAAGGTATGGCGATAGCCCACTTCCATGGACTCCCCAAGTTCCAGATCACGAGAACAGCATGGTGTCCGTACCGGAGCGTGCGTGGAGCTCGTACATGTGGTCGGTCTCCGGGTAGTGGCTCAGGAGGGTGGCGCAGGCGTCCTTGAAGCTGCTCCGAACCGACCGTCTTATGAGGCGAGAGGAGAGCGAGCGCGTGAACAGGCGGGCCGCGTCGTCACCCACCGTCCCGCTGCAGGTGATGGTGAAGGAAACGCCTTCCTCGAGGAGCAGAGCGGCGTCGGTCGAGTCGCAGACGTTGAACACCGCGAGCGTCGGCCGGACCCCGGCCCGCGTGATGGCGTCACGGACCGCGGGCCATGAGACCGCCAGCGGCTCGCTCTGGTCAGAGAGCCACGGACCGTCGAACGCCGCGTGCGCTGAGACGTGGAGAAGTCGTGGGACATGCTCCTCGATGAGTTGGGTGATCTCGACCAGCTCCACGAAGGGCGCGTAGTCAAAGGGCACGAACGCAGGCCACGCCAGGTGCCGCGCGACGGCTGCTTCTTCGTCGAAACGAAAACCGCCTTGCGCGTGTCCAGCCAGGAACAGCGCACCGCGCTCCGGGCGGCTTGGCTCGGCGGGAAGGATCAGCTGGAGCCGGTCGGCAGCGTCGGGTGAGTGCCCCATCATCTCCACGCGCACCGACATGATCGAGGCGTTGATGCTTTCGTTCTGCGACGAGTGCTTGTAGATGGACTGGAGGCCTTGCCTGGAGACTGCTTGCGTCTCGTACCGCAAGCTGCATTGCGCAGAACCCAGCGTCAGGACCAGCGCGGGGGCGGGCGGCTTGACGTCGCCGGACTCGCGTCGCCAGCGGCGCAGGGTACGTGGGCTGACCCCGATCGCTTGGGCGAGCACGGGCCACGACACCCCGTCGACGCGGCGCCGCTGCGCAGCCCGAACGGCGTCCTCACGTGCCCGTTGCCGCTCGATCTTGGTGGGAGCGGTGCGTGCAGCAACGCCCAGCGCGTTGAGGTAGGTCGCCTCGGACCGGCCCAGCAGCCGGCGAACCGTTCGGACAGCCACGGGTTCAGGCCTGAAGAGCGGCGACCATGCCGGCGATGGCGGCGGTGTGCTCAGGGCGGGCGGCGGCCAGGCGGTTGAGTCGGCCCGCCATCGCTCGCCGTTGGGTCTGGCTGCCCTGGGCAGCTGCGGTCTTGATGAGCTCGAGGGCATCGTCGGATCGGCCGGCCAGCAGCGCCAACGCGGCAAGCGACCCGGGACCGAAGAACGCCGAGCGCGCGAGGTCGGGCGAGGCGAGCAGCACCAGGTGCAGGCGCTGCTCGTCGCCTCGCTGGATGCTGTCGTTGGCCTGGTCGACGGCGTCGGTCACGTCGGTGAGCAGGTCGTACACGTCGGCGATCGGCAGCTGGCGGCACAGGCGCACGATGGCCAGGTGTTGCGCAGCGGTGGCTTCGCGGTCGGCTCGCTCCTCCAGCAGCGCTTCGACGTCGGGGCCGAGCAGGATCTCCTGGTGGGCTTCGAGCACGTCTCGGGAAGCCGCCCAGGTGAGGGTGGCGATCCACTCCCGCACGGTGACCTCTCGGTCGTTGGCCGCCTGCAGGGCCGCGAGGGTGGCCTCGAGCCCGTGCTCCGTGACGGCCTCGAGAACGGCCAGGCAGCGGGCGAGGAATGGGTCACCCGGGTACAGCGCTGCGAGGATCGGCACGGCGTCGGCGATGGCCGGAGCCGTCAGATCGGGTGTGTGCTCAGCGAGGAGCTTGGCTTCGGCGCGGGTGCCGGCGACCGACGCCCAGGCGTTGACGAGCGCCGTCGCCGTGTCCGGAATCGGCGCGGTGGCCCACGCGGGCAACGGGCCGGCCAGGGCGGGCGGAAGCTCGGCGGCCAACGCGCGGGCGCTCCGGCGGGCGCGGCCCAGTGGGGCGAGCTGGTCAGGGTCGGCGGGTTGGGCGGCAGCCAGGGCGCACAGGTCGGCCAGCGCGCCGTCAAGGTCGTCGCATCCGGCGCGCCAGGCCGCCCGGGAGGCGAGCAGCTCGGCGTGGTGGCCGGGTCGTCCCGCGAAGGCCGCGGCCGCCTCCTCATACCTGGCCAGCGCCTCGGCGCGCCGGCCGACCTCGGACAGCCGGTTCGCCTGGTTGTTCAACGAC
>JBOGEB010000069.1:0-19782 GCA_050743125.1 Egibacteraceae bacterium | reverse complement strand
CGGCTGCGAGGAGCTGAACCCCGCCTGGGCGCGCACGGGATCACCTAGGTGGGTTCTGACCGCGGTGTCGAGGAGTCGGTGTACTCCCGCGATCCCGACGGCATCCCGATCGAGATCATCCGGGATCCGCTCTACGAGATGTCGGGCGGCCGGCCGGACCAGTCCCGATGACCGTTGCCCCTCACGTCACGGCAGTCGCCAGCGATCTGTACTAAAGCAGTGCGCGGGCGCATAGGCTCCAGGCGTGGGTCGGCAACTCCTCGTCAACGTCGGTGGCCTGCTCGGCGGGACAGCGGTGCTCATGACGGCGCTGTGGGTCCTTCAACGGCAGCTGATCTACCTGCCGAGCGGACCGGTGCTGACGCCGGTCGAGATGGGCCTGGGTGAGGTCGAGGAGGTGAGCGTCCGCACCGAGGACGGCCTGTCGCTGTCAGGCTGGTTCATGCCAGCCGCCACGCCCGGCCCGGTCGGCGCCGTCATCGTCTTCCCCGGCAATGCCGGCAATCGCTCGTTCCGCGCGCCCCTGGCCGCAGCGCTCGCCGCCGCCCGCCTCGACGTCCTGCTGTTCGACTACCGCGGCTACGGCGGCAATTCGGGCACGCCGTCCGAGCAAGGGCTGCTCGCCGACGCCCGGGCCGCTCACGCCTGGATGCAGGCACGCTCCCGCGCAGGCCCGGACCGCATGATCTATTTCGGCGAGTCGCTGGGCGCCGGCGTGGCCGCCGCCCTGACGCTGGAGCAACCACCGCGGGCGCTGGTCCTGCGCTCGCCGTTCACGTCGCTGGCGGAGGTGGGGCGTCTCCACTATCCGTTCCTGCCCGTCCGGGCGCTGCTGCGGGACCGCTTCCCGGTCATCGACCACGTCGCCCGCTACGACGGCCCGGTGCTCGTCGTCGCCGGCGAGGCCGACAGCATCGTCCCGCCTGCGCAGAGCCGCCGGGTCGCTGAGGCTGCGGCGGGACCATCGCGCTTCGTCCTGCTCCCTGGCGCCGGCCACAACGACCGGGCGCTGCTCGACGGTCCCCGGCTGCTCACCGCCCTCACGAGTTTCCTGCGCCAGGACGCCGCGCTCCCCATGCCGTAGCCGGATGGCTCCTGTCAACGAAGGACCGTGAACGCCCGCTGTCTGCGCGGCCCGTAGCGGAAGATCGCGAAGTCTTGGTCGAAGCTGGCGACCCGCTCCAAGCCGAGCCGGCGCATCACCGCAAAGCTCGTCCGATCCACGATCGAGAAGTCCTGATCCGCGAGGTCCTGCCCGATGGACCAGGCGACCTCAAGGTCCGCCGATCCCACCGGCTCGATGGTCGCCACACCGCTGCGCAGCCCTTGCCAGAACCGCTGGGCAGCGTCACGGCTGAGACGTCGTCGAAGAAGCAGCCACGTCTCAACGAGCACATGATCGGTCGTCACCAGCCGCTCATCCGCGTCGCTCAGGATCCGCTTCGCGCGTGCGTTGCTGCGGTCGTCGCGGTCGGCGACCGC
This sequence comes from Egibacteraceae bacterium, assembly GCA_050743125.1. Taxonomy (GTDB): domain Bacteria; phylum Actinomycetota; class Nitriliruptoria; order Euzebyales; family Egibacteraceae; genus JBOGEB01. Next base: position 18,300 of record JBOGEB010000069.1, on the reverse strand, counting down.
GTACCAAATCGACGTGTCGATGAACAGGCTCACCGGTCGTCGGCTTGCGCGGCGGCGACCGCGTCTCCGATGTAGGCGTCCTTATGGCGTGCAACGTCAGCGCCGCCCGAGGAACCCAAGTCGAACACCTTCGCCAGGTCGGTGGCTGGAGCCGGTTCGTCGAGGTCGCGAGCGATCAAGCGGCGAACATACTCGGCGAATGAGATCCCAAGCTGCTGGGCGCGCGCTCGGGCGCGCCGATGATCCTCAAGATCGAGGCTGATCTGCGTTCGTGCCACCATGATGGTGTCAGCATAGCAGCGTCATGGCCAACCGTACCGGGGCGTGCCACCGAGCCTCGACAGTGACCCTGGATCCCCCGATGAGTCGTTGGTGAGCCGACGACGAGACCCTTGGCAGCGCCGGAGAGGTACGACTGTGCTGGCCAGCGCACGTTCGTCCTAATGGGCAGCGGTCGCCGGAGCTCATGTGGCGCAGGCGCTTGTTGAGCAGGACCAGGCGCGTGAGGGGATTCGCGCGGCGGTGCGCCGTCACGCGGCGCGGCTCAAGGGTGCGACGCCGACGGGCATGATCGCCACGCTGGTCGCGGCTGCGTGCATGCCGGTTGTGTGGCCGCGCTGCTCGGCCAGGGCGTCCCCGAGGCGGTAAAGGCGGCCGTGGCGCTGCTTGGGGCCACTGGCGGCGGGTACATCGGCGACTTCCTCAAGGACGCGATCGACCGGCTGCGCCGCCAGGACGGCGCGCGCAGGTCTGAGGTGGAGCTGCAGGAGGCGTTGGAGCGCGAGCTGCTCGCCTGCTTGCAGGGTCAGGACGAGTGCGCTGCCGGGTTGCGGGGTGACGTCGCTGCGCTGCTCGAGCAGGTGCACGGGGTCGAGACCGCGCTGGAGGCGGCGTCCGCCGATGTCCAACTCGCGCTCACCAACGCGTTCACCAAGCTTGGCACCTCGTTCAGCGAGTTCCGCCGGATGCTGGACGAGGCTCGCCACACACTGGGCAAAATCGAGCGTGAGCAGGCCCGACAGGGGGCCGAACAGCGCCAGCAGACCGAGCTGTTACGCGACTCCCGGATCAAGCTCAACCTGGTCTTGCTGCGCCTCGAGGCCCTGAGGACGCCAGCGTCTGCCCCGGCCACCCCCGACGAGGAACCCTGCCCGTACAAAGGTTTGGCGCCCTTCCAGGCAAAGGATGCCGCCTGGTTCTTCGGACGCGAGCAGCTGGTCGCCGAGCTGGTCGTCCGCCTGTCGGAGAAGCCGTTCCTGGCAGTCGTCGGCCCGTCCGGCAGCGGCAAGTCGTCGGTGCTGCGCGCGGGGCTGCTGCCCGCGGTCTGGAGTGGCGCGTTGGCCGGGGCGGATGCGTGGGTCACGATGGTGTTGACGCCGGGATCACATCCACTGGAGGAGCTGGCCGCCAAGATCGGCGCGGAGTGCGGGGTCGCCGCCGGCGCGCTGCTGGCTGACTGGCAGACCGACCCGAGCCGGGTGCGGCTTGGGATCCGCCAGGTGTTGGCAAAGGCACCTGCCGGCGCGCGGCTGCTGCTGCTCGTCGATCAGTTCGAGGAGACGTTCACGCTGTGCCACGACGATGCCGAGCGGCGAGAGTTCGTCCACGCCGTAGCCGGTCTGGCCAGCGAGGCTGACGGCCAGACCAGCGTGGTCCTTGGTGTCCGCGCCGACTTCTACGCCCGCTGCGCCGAGTACCCCGAGCTGGTCGCCGCCGTGCAGGACCACCAGGTGTTGGTTGGGCCGATGACCGCCACCGAGTTGCGGGAAGCGATCGAGGGGCCGGCGAAGCAGGCCGGACTCGTGCTCGAGCCGGGTCTGGTCGAGACGATGCTGGCTGACCTGGGCGAAGAGCCTGGGTCGTTGCCCTTGCTCTCGCACGCGCTGTTTGCGACCTGGCAGGACCGGCAGGACCACACGTTGACGTTGGCTGGCTACCGAGATGCTGGCGGGGTGCGTCAGGCGATCGGCCAGACCGCCGAGGCCGTCTACGGCAAGCTCGACCCCGCTCAGCAGATGATCGCGCAGGATGTGTTCTTGCGGCTGACCGCGTTGGGGGAGGGCACTGAGGACACCCGGCGGCGCGCGCGACGGAATGAGCTGTTGGCCGACCAAGACGCCGAGGGCGTCGATCTGCTGTTGGATCGGCTGGCCGAGGCCCGGCTGGCCACGCTCGGCGAGGACACGATCGAGGTCGCCCATGAGGCGCTGATCCGCGAGTGGCCGACCCTGCGGCGGTGGCTGACCGAGGATCGGGAGGGGCTGCGCGTCCACCGTCGTCTCACCGAGGCCACTATCGAGTGGGACCAGAACGGGCGCGAGGAGGGGTTCCTGTACCGGGGCGCGCGGTTGGCCGCCGCGCGCGAGTGGGCTGCGGGCCACGAGACCAGGCTGAACGATTTCGAGCGCCAGTTCCTGGCCGCCAGCAGTGACCGGGAGCGGGATGAGCTGGCAGCAGCCCGGCGACGCAACCTTCGACTGCGCGTGCTGAGCGCCGTCCTGGTCGTGCTGTCGGTCGTGGCTGTGCACCAGCGGCAGACGGCTCGGCGGCAGCGGGACTTAGGACCCGGGTCGAAATAACGTTGTCGTTTGGGCGGTGTTCGCCCTTGTGGCCAGGGTTCGTCACGCATGCGTGACGAACCCTGGCCATATGACGATTCCTGGCCACAGCGCTGACACGCATCACGCACGGTCAAAATGGGCTGCCCACGATGACGCTGGGTCTGCTGCAGGCGGACGCGGCGGGGGTCACTGCGACCAGCAGCCTTGGTCGCTGCTGTTGAGCCTCGAGAGCCTGCGCGTGGCTCCGACCGATGAGGCTCGAAGCACGCTGCTCCAAGGACTCCTGGAGCCGCGTCACAACGTCGTTTCGTTCACCGGCCACACCCGCCGGGTCTGGGGGGTGACGTTCAGCCCCGACGGCAGCACCATCGCCTCCGCCAGCGGCGACCACACCGTGCGACTGTGGCCGAGCAGTATCGATGCGTGGATTCGGCACGCCTGCACGCTGGCCGGCCGCAATCTGCGTCAAGAGGAGTGGAGCCAGTTCTTGCCCGGCAGGCCGTACGTGCGAACGTGTCCCGACCTGCCGTCTGGGTACGGTGCGCCTGCGGACGCGCCGGCAGCCACCTACCACCTCGACTGAGGAACAACCGCCAGACCGCCACCCGTTCCCCGCCGGTGGGGGGAAACCGGACCGTCCACAGCTGCTCGCAGCGGGGCCGGTCGCACCGGACGACCACCGGCAGCCACCGCTCGAACTCGGTGGGATCCAGCCGTACCGGCTGGCGGCAACACGGCTTCCAGCACAGCACCTGCTCGGGGCTCTTCATGAGAGGTCGCGCCTCGTCGGGCCCCATGTCACCGGTCGGCAGTAAAGTGCCCCTGGCCGCCTGCCACGAGGCCAGAGACCGGGGAAGCAAAACGGCGACCACGAAGGCGACCACGTAAGGAGGACGACGTGACCGACAGCGCGTTGGCGCGGCTACGCTTGGCGCGGGGCTGGTCCCAGCAGGAGCTCGCCGACGAGGTCGCCGCCAAGTGCCGCGAGCACCCGAGCGGCAAGTGGTGCGGCGTGAGCGATCGCGCGGTCCGCTACTGGGAGGCCGGCCACCTGCCGACCCCGCGGCACCTCCACGCGCTCGCCGCCGCACTGGAGGTGCCGGTCAAGACGGTCCTGACCGCGATCGAGACGGACATGCGCAGACGCGAACTGCTCATCGGCGGGGCCGCCGCAGCCGCGCAGGTCACGTTCGGCGGCGCCACGACCGGCCAGACCGGCAGCGACCTGCACGCCGACTACCTGGAGCTGGCCGCCACCTACCCCACGACCAGCCCAGACGTGCTGCTGGCTGACGCCAGCCGGCTGCTCAACCGGTTCACCCGGGCGTTGCGCGGGCCGATGCGGTCCAGCGCCGCCCGCCGGCAGGCACAGGTGGACGCGTCGGGGACGGCCAGCCTCGCGTCGTTGGCCGCGACCTTCGTCGGCCAGCCCGCCGAGGCCGCCGCCTACTCCGCGTCGGCGCGCAGCCTGGCCGACGAGTCCGGCATCCGGGTCGCGCGCGGCTGCGCCCTGGCCTGTGCGAGCCTCCTCCACGACTCCATCGTGGGCGACGCCGACCCAGTCGCTGCGCTCGACCTGCTCGACGCCGCCGCCCCGCTGCTGGGCTCCGGCGGCCTGAAGGCCAAGTGGGTGGCCATGCGCCAGGCCGGAGAGCGTGCGCTGCGCAAGCGGGAGCCTGCCGCGTTCGCCGCCCTCGAACGGGCTGACCGGACGGGCGAGGACGACGACGGCGAGGGCTTCGTGTCCGGCGCCAGCCTCTTGGCTGGCGCGGGACCGGTCTGGTCAGTGCTCACCGCTCGAACCCTCGCGCCGTTTGGTCGCACCGACGAGGCGCTCGGTGAGCTCGACATCGCATTGGGGGCTGCATGCCCCAACGTTCGCGATCCCGCGCTCCTCAATGCTGACGTCGCGCTGGTGCACGTCTTGGCGGCCCGTGACCCGGAGCCCGCCGCCAGCGCGGCGATCCGGTCGCTGGACCTGTGCCAGGCGAGCGGCTATCGAGTCGGCATCGACCGCCTCCGCACCATACGCACCCGCATGCCCGGGCCGTGGTCCGACACGGACTGCGTCCGCGAGCTCGACGCCCGCCTCGCCGCCGCCTGATCCCTTGGACCGGCGACGGCTGCTCGGCGCTGCGGGCTCGGTGGCCGCGCTGCTCGCCACGGCATCCTGCACGTGGGAACGGCAAGGCTTCACCGCGTCGAGTGACCCGTTCACGCTCGGTGTCGCGTCTGGTGACCCCCTGCCCGACGGCGTGGTCCTGTGGACGCGGCTGGCGCCCGACCCGCTCGCAGGCGGTGGAATGCCGCCCCGACCCGTGCCCGTCGACTGGGAGCTTGCCGAGGACGAGTCGTTCAGGCGCGTGGTGCGCAGCGGGACCGCAACGGCTGACCCGTCGTTCGCGCACTCGGTGCACGTCGAGGTCGACGGCCTCGAGCCGGCGAGCTGGTACTTCTACCGCTTCCGCGCGGGCGGCGCGATCAGCCCGGCCGGGCGGACCCGCACCGCGCCCACGGGAGCACCCGACCGGCTGCGCCTCGCGGTCGCCTCCTGCCAGCACTACGAGCAGGGCTTGTACACCGCCTACCAGCACATGGCCGCCGAGGACCTGGACCTCGTCCTCCACGTCGGCGACTACATCTACGAAAGCGACACCCCACCTGACCGGCCTCGGCTGCGGCAGCACAATTCGACCGAGCCCGTGACCCTCGACGAGTACCGCAACCGCTACGCGCTGTACAAGAGCGACCCGAGCCTGCAGGCGGCGCACGCGGCGTTCCCGTGGATCGCCACCTGGGACGACCACGACGTCGAGAGCAACTACGCCAACCTCATCCCGGAGCTGCCGAACCCCACCGAGGGGCCTGCCCAGGACCCCCGCGCCGGTTTCCCCGCACGGCGCGCCGCGGCGTACCAGGCGTACTACGAGCACCTGCCGCTGCGCCGGCCACAGCGGCCGAAGGGAGCGGACCTGCGGCTCTACCGGCACCTTGCGTTCGGCGACCTCGCCGATCTGCGGGTGCTCGACACCCGCCAGTACCGTACGGACCAGCCATGCGAGGACGGGAGGCGAGCGCCTCGCTGCGCGGGGGCGTTCGATCCGGCCGCGACTATGACCGGGCCGGCTCAGGAGCGGTGGCTGCTGGATGGGCTGAGCTCGTCACGCGCCCGCTGGAGGGTGGTGCCACAACAACTGCCGATCTTCCAGCGCGACTTCACCGCTGGGCCGGAGCGGGCGTTTGACATGGACCGGTGGGACGGCTACCCGGCGGCGCGCGATCGGATCCTCGGGTTCATCGCCGCTCGCCAGATCCCCGACGTCATCGTGCTGAGCGGGGACATCCACGCCTTTTTCGCCAGCGACCTCAAGGCCGACTACGACGACGCCTCCTCGCCGACGGTAGGCGCGGAGTTCGTCGCCACCTCGATCAGCTCCGCCGGCGACGGCTTCGACACCACTCCAGACGACGACAAGCTGCTCGCCGAAAGCCCCCATGTCCGCTTCCACAACCGCCGGCGTGGCTACCTGCGCTGTGAGGTCACTCCTGGCCTGTGGCGCACCGACATGCGCGCCGTCGACGTGGTCACCGTCCCCGGCGCGCCAGTGACGACGAAGGCGTCGTTCGTGGTTGAGAACGGCCGGCCGGGAATCATGCAAGCCTGAGAATTCGTTGGCAGGAGAAGGGCGGTCATGACGCAGCAAGCCGACTTCGAGACGCGCCGGGCAGAGCTGGCCGCCCAGTACCTGATGCCCGAGGCCGAGCGACCGTCCAGCACCGCGCGGGGCGTGCATCACCTGGCACTGATCTGCTCGGACGTCGAGCGGACCATCCGCTTCTACCAGGGCGTCCTCGGCTTCCCGCTGATCGAGCTGCTCGAGAACCGCGACTATCCCGGCTCGACCCACTTCTTCTTCGACATCGGCAACAACAACCTGCTCGGGTTCTTCGACTTCCCCGGGCTCGGTCTGGGCCAGGCCGAGGAGGCGATCGGCGGGGTCCAGCACATCGCCATCTCGGTCGACCCGCAGCGGTTCGAGGAGCTGAAAGGTCGCCTGGACGAGCACGGGATCACCTATTTGGGTCCCGACCGCGGCGTCGAGGAATCGATGTACTTCCGGGATCCCGACGGCATCCAGATCGAGCTCACCCGGGATCCGCTCTACGAGATGCTGGGCGGCCGGCTCGGCCAAGACCGCTGAGCGCTGCACACGAGGCGAGCCGCACCGGTAACGAGCACGACCTGCTCCCGCTCGGCCGTCACCAGGCTCAGCACCGTGGGTGCAGCTCGGCGACCGCCACTTGGGGGTCGCGCGAGGGCGTCAACAGGGAGGAGTCACCACCGAGCCGGAGCAGCAGGTTCACGTAGTCGCGCAGTGCGGCGGGAGCTGAAGCTGTCGGCGCAGAGTCCACCGACAGCCGGCATCTCGAGGATCACCCCCTCGTCCGTCAGGTGGGGCCGTTGTCCACAGGCCGGGTGATCACCCCCTGCGACTATGCTGGGCGCGCGTACCGTGAGGCCATGCGGAAGGGAGGAAGGCGATGCACAAACCCGTCGCGACCGGGCTCACCGTCGCCGACTTCGAGCAGCTCGGCGAGGACCCCGACATGCTCAAGCGCGAGCTCATCGACGGGGAGCTGTTCGTGAGCCCCCGGCCGGTGTGGCGGCACCAGTCCGTGGCCTCGCGCATCGTGCGCCGCCTGCTCGAGTACACCGAGGTGCACGGCGGTGATGCCGCCACGGAGCCGGGCGTGCGCTCCAGCGAGCGCGACGAGGTGTCACCCGACGTCGTGCTCGTCAGCGCCGACGCGCTGGCGCGCATGGACCCCAAGCGTGTGGACGTGACGCCGGCGCTGGTGGTCGAGGTGTCCTCGCCCTCGACACGCAGCTTCGACCTCGTGCGCAAGCGGGCGCTCTACGAGCGCGGCCAGATCCCCGAGTTCTGGTTCGTCGACCTCGACACCGACGTCATCCAGGTGTACCGGCTCGGGGCGAGCGACCGCTACGGGCCTCCGCTGTTGTTCGCCAAGGGCGACGAGATCCGTCCGCCGCACCTGCCCGGCCTCGCCGTCGATGTCGCCGACCTGCTCGGCCTGACCGGCCCACAGTAAGCGGGACGCCGCAGGCCCGTCCCACTCGGGAACGGTGCAGCTCACTGCGTCGCCGGACCGCTCCACTCGCCGCGTCCCGGCGTTCAGGCGCAGCACCGACGACGCCGACGCCAAAGGCACCGAGGAGCCCACCTCGCGCGGTGGTGACAGCACGCTCCGTGACCCACAATCCTCTGGCCTGGCGTGGCATGCCATGATGATCATGATGGCGGTAATCGAGATGAAGAATGTTCCCGAAGACCTCCACCAGGCGCTGCGGGCGCGCGGCCCAGACGCCGGCCGCACCCTGAGACGCGCGGGGCCGACTCGGATTGTCGCGCTGAGCGTCGTTGGCTCTCTGTTTCGCGGAGGTCGTTGCACGCACCGATCGGGCGCACACGCCAAGCGGGCACTTCGCCGGGAGCCAACTGCTCGCCCCTGATCTGGTCAACACCGAAGCGCTCGGCAGATCAATACGCATATTTATACTCATGACTTTTCTCAGCAAAGGCGCGTACCCTAAGACGTGAGGGGTACTCCGCGACATCTCGGCCACGGCGGTGGCACGTGGCTGCGCCGAGAAAGGGGGGCTCGATGCTCCGCGAACGAGTCCGGTCTACCATACTGAGCACCGTTTTTGCTTCTCTGCTGCTTTTCGCCAGCTCTGGTGCTGCAGCCGGCGCTGAGGCCGCGCCACCGCCCTGCGGTCCGGCGACCCAATTCGACCGCAACAACTTCTCCAACTCGACCAAGATCGACAACAAATGGGCTCCCCTGGCTCCGGGAACGCAGTTCGTCCTGGAGGGACGCGCGAACCGGGGAGGAGGACCCCTCCCCCACCGCGTGGTGACCACCGTCACCGATTTGACCAAGATGGTCAACGGCGTGCGTGCCGTCGTCATCTGGGAGAGGGACCTCAACGAAGGCCAGCTCCTGGAGGCGGAGCTCGCCTTTCAAGCACAGGACAACGCCGGGAATGTCTGGAATCTTGGTGAGTACCCCGAAGAGTATGAGAACGGCAAGTTTATCGGAGCCCCAAGCACCTGGATTGCCGGTCTAGCGCGTGCGGAGCCGGGAAACCTGATGTTGGCAGAGCCGCGGGAGGGAGCGCCCGAGTACCTCCAAGGGTGGGCGCCCGAAGTCGACTTCTTGGACTGCGCGAAGGTCTTCATGGCGCAACAGAAGACCTGCGTCCCCGCCAGCTGCTACGAGAACGTCCTGGTGACCGACGAGCGGAGCCCGCTCGATCCGGGCAGCGGCCACCAGCGCAAGTACTACGCACCCGGGGTGGGCAACGTCCAAGTCGGCGCCGTCGGCGATCCGGAAGGCGAAACCCTCGTCCTGGTCGAGGTCACCCGCCTCAGCGCAGACGCCTTGGCGGAGGCTCGCCAGGAGGCGCTGAAGCTGGAAAAGAACGCCTACGAAGGCAACGCCTTGTATCGTCAGACCTCACCCGCGGAGCAGGCGTCTGTCGCGCAAGGGCCCGTCGGTGGCCAGGTGGCGCAGGCCTCCCCGAGCCCACACGGGGACCGAGGCGTCGCTCCCCAGGGCGGGGCGCCCGCCGCTGAGCGCGGCACCGCCCCCAGCGGACTGCCGGTGATGCCTCTGCTGCTGGGCGTGGTCGCGGTCGCGCTGCTGGGGGTGGGCGTGCTGCTCGTTCTGCGCAGACGGGGCCGACGGGCCGGTTGAACCCGGCCACCCCGCGTCATGTTAGGCGCGGGCGGGCCTCCTCTATATTCTTATATTTCGGGCGGACTCTCACGAACTGAACCAGTGGCGAGCGGGGAGCGCTCGTGCTAGGATTTTTCAGTGCGTCAGCCGGACGGGCCTGGCTGATCAACCATCGCGGCATGGTTTATTTCCCTGTCCAAACGGACATTAATCCATCAGGCATCCGGCGGTAGCCAGCAGTACTACCTCCAACCCCTCCAGCCGGGTCGTTGGTCGCTTTGCGAAAGGTACCTAAGTGAGCCTTCCCAGCAGCAAACGCCGTTATCCCACTCTGCTCGCAGTCCTCTTCGCCGCGCTGACGGCGACGTCCTGTGGCATCGGCGGCGACACGAAAGCATCTGACGCCGGTCGTACCAGAGCCACCACGGCAGCCCCCCAAGGCAGCGGTCCCGCCAGTGATCCCAAGGCCAACGCGTCGGTCACGGCCCCCGGGGGCCGCTTCGAGCCCGTCTTCAATCCCGCCAACTTCGTCGAGACGATCGACAATCCTTACCTGCCCTTCACCCCGGGACGGTCTTGGGTCTACGAGAGCAAGGACGGAGGCGAGACCCAGCGGAGCGAGGTCGTCGTCACCAACGACCGCAAACAGATTATGGGAGTCTCTGCGGTGGTCGTTCGCGACACCGTGACCGTCGATGGCAAGGTCACCGAGGACACCTACGACTGGTACGCCCAGGACCGCGAGGGGAACGTCTGGTACTTGGGCGAGGACACCAAGGAGTATGAAAACGGCAAGGTCGTGAGCACCTCAGGCACCTGGGAAGCGGGCGTCGAGGGCGCGCAACCCGGCATCGTGATGCCCGCTCGTCCGACTGTTGGGCACACCTACCGCCAGGAGCGCTTCGCCGGCCAAGCCGAGGACATGGCCCAGGTCGTCCGTCTCGGCGACACCGCGACCGTGCCCTACGGCAAGTTTGACAGCCTGCTCGTCACCAAGGACTGGAACCCTCTCCAGCCCAAAGTCATCGAAGAGAAGTACTACGCTCGAGGCATCGGTTTGGTCCAGGAGATTAAGGTCGCCGGCGGCGAGGGTCGCCTCGGGCTCGTCCGCGCTACCACCCCATAACCGACCCCGCAGCCGCAGAGCATGTGTCGAAACTCTTCAGGGCGTTGCAGCGGAGTGGCCGACAAAAGCTCACCAGGGCGCCTCACCGCTCCAAGTGCTCTGGATCATCAGTACGGTCACGTAGCGGATGACGATCCAGGCGAGCTGCTCGCTGTTGAGGTCGCCTGTCGAGCTTGTGGCCAGGATTCGTCACGCATGCGTGACGAATCCTGGCCACACGGACTGGGCGGCGCGCTCGCGCTACCGCCCGGCTCCGCAGGCTGATGTTCCGCGTTTTGCGCATCCTCATGATCGTCGTCGCCGTGGCGGGGCTGACGGGCACGGCCGGAGCCAACCCCGGCGCAGGGACACAGTCGGTGGTGCAGGCCAAGGGCGCCTTGCCAGAGCCCTTCACGATCCAGACGAAGGGTGCGAGCGAGGTGATCTTCCAGCAGGTCATCATCCAACCTGGTGGTTTCACCGGATGGCACACCCACCCCGGCAAGGTCTTGGCCGTCGTGAAATCCGGCACGTTCACCCGGTACCTGGCGGACTGCACGTCCCAGACGTATACCGAAGGTCAGTCGTTCATCGAAACCGACCAGATCCACCAGGGCCGCAACAACGATCCCTCGGTACCTCTCGAGCTCTCCGTCACTTACATCAACCCGGCAGGGAGCCCCTTGCGGACAGAAGCCGACGACCAGGGTTGCAAGTTCTGACCGCATCGACGGCCGGACAGCGACGCTGAGGAGCCTTGCGATGGCACAGAGGCCGGAACCTCCCTCAGGACGTGTTTGAGAAGTATTCCGGGGGTCGTGTCGCGTCGGGTTCCGCTCCTTCAGGGTGGGCGGGTGGGGGAGGTTGGTGCGGTCGGTCGGAGCCTCTTTCCGGGACGCGACACGACCCTGTTGTCAGGCGATCATCGTCTGATTCCATAAGGGTGGGCGGGTGGGGGAGGTTGGTGCGGTCGGCGGTTTCGGACGGCTTGTGGCCACCGAAACCGCGCTCCGCTTCGCTTCGCCCACGGGGCAAGGCCGCGATTCTCAAACACGTTCTCAGAACCTTCGCCTGTCGTCCTGAAAACCCTCCTCGTGGAGAAATGCCGCCGTGCGTAGGCGAGGAGCCCGAGGAGTTCAAATTGTCGGAAAAACACCCCCCCCTACAGGGAAACAGCGTGGCCGTTTAAGAAAGCGTTGAGCGCCGAAGAAGAGCCGCCGGAAGCCCGTGGCGCTTTGGTCCGTAGCGGCGCGGGCGCTCACGACCAGGAGCGCTGAAGACCTCAACCCCGGCGAAGATTGGGGGGCGATGCTAAAAGCGTGTCTGAAAACTGTTTCGGGTCGCGTCGCGTCGGGTTCCGCTCGCGAAGAGCCGTTTAGGTCGGAGCCTCTTTCCGGGACGCGACGCGACCCCCTTATCAGGCAATCGCCACATGTTTTTGTTATATCTGAAGCGGTTTCGCTTCGCCCACAGGGCAAGGCCGCGGTTCTCAGACACGCGCTAAAAGACCGTATCGCCTTCGGGTTGCCTGATCGGGAACACATGCCTGTTGGCCGCACAAATGGATTCGAGTGTGTGCACGGGATTGTCGTCGGTGTCGTAAGAGCTGCGCAGGATGTGGACTACTGGCACGTCGGCTTCCAGTCGGAGCGTGCGCGCCTCGTCGAAGGTAGGAATGCGCGCGATTAACGTCTCGAGAGCTCGCCCGAACCGGAGGCCACGGCCCTCAAAAAGCACCTGCAGGCCGCCCTCGACGAAGTCGGGGTCGGTGAGGCCCTCAGCGAGGGAGATCGGAAAGTAGCTGGCGGAGATCCTCAGTGGGACGTCGTTGGCGGACATCAGCTTTCGGCGGACGAGCACCGGCTCGCCCTCCGCGACACCGAGACGGGCCGCGACGTGGGCAGGCGCGGGCTCCTGACCAACGTCCAGCATCCTCCGGGTCGGAACCACACCCTGATCCGCCGTTTCACTCAGGAACAGGGATCTGCTCGCTCGCACCGCCGGGTCGGTGGGGATGCCGCGCTCGACGAGCACCGGGGGCTGTCCAGGGCGTTCCCGGTCCTCGACCGCCTCGGGCTCGAGCTGTGCGACGCGACCAGGCGTCACGCCGAGCACCTGCGCAACCTGGGCCTGGGTGAGCCCAGCCGAGCGCAGCTCAGCGACCGCCTCGCGACGAAGCCGCGCGAGATCCATGAGCACGGCCTGGTGCTCGGCCAGGAGGCGCCCGATCGCCTGCGCACGGGCCTGCGGATCGGCGATCTGCGCAAGGTCGTGGATGCTTGGGAGAGTCAAGAACGGGGTCCTCCTCCAACACTCAGCGCTCGACTCTAGCGGACCCTAGGCGGTCCCCCGGCGGCTGCCACAATGCGTCTTCCCCACACGGCGCTTGGCTCTAGCCCCCCTATTGCGGGCCGCCAGCACACCGTCTATAGTCCCCCTATAGTCCAGCACCGGGCTGGGCGGCGAAGGAAACCTTCGCCAGGGTGTGCCGTCAGCCTAGCTTCGGGCAATAAGAAACCTGGGCGCGACCGCTATCGCGCCCAGGTCATACAACTCAGAAACTGTGGGAGGTCACTGAGATGCGTGATGAGCGTAGCGCTTCTGACGTTGATCGTCATCGTGCGGGTGCCGCCGAGCCGACCCTCCTGGCGGGCTGGCGCGCGAAGGCCGCATGTCTCGGGGAGGATCCCGAGCTGTTCTTCCCCATCGGGTCGACTGGCCCTGCGCTGGATCAGGCCGAGCGGGCCAAAGCCGTCTGCGCACGCTGCCCGGCCTGCCCCGCCTGTCTGCAGTGGGCGGTGGAGACCAATCAGGCCGCCGGCGTCTGGGGCGGGAAGAGCGAGGACGAGCGCCGCAGCCTGCGGCGCGCCTGGCAGCGGCGCGCCGTCGGCCGGGCCACGAGCTGAGGCGGGCGGTCATGCTGATCGAGGACAACGCTGCGTCAACCCTGGACATCGAGCGACCGTGCTCACGGCCAGCCGATGCCCGTCTCGGGAGCCAGCCGTGACCGGCGTCCAGGTGCTCATGTTGGTGGCCGCCGTCGCCGTCGTCTCCGGGCTGGTCGGCGCCGGCCTGGCCTTCGTGGGCCTGCGCCGCGCCGAGGCGCGCGCCAGCCGCTGGCTGGACCAGCGCGCCGCCGAGCGGATCATGCACCTGGGACCCAAGCCCGGCGGGACCCGGCCACCCTGACCCGGGACACCGCACGCGAGGACGCCCCCGCAGCCCTCAAGAATGTGTTTGAGGACGTCGGCGAGGCACCCGCTCGACTCTGCTGCCTCATCGCCAGCGCTCGGCGCGCAGCTCGCCCAGCCGGCAGCTTTCTCACCGATGAGCAGGAAAGCTGCAGCTCAACTGCGATGCCTGTCCGCTCGGGCTGCAGTTTTCCTCCGGATCCGGCGGAAAAGTGTGCTCCAGCCTGCTGACCGGAATGCTCGTTACGCGCCGGTCGGCCAGTGCTCGACGGTGATCTCCGGCATCGGGAAGTCCTTCGGGTTGCCCGTCGCCAGGCGCGCGCCCACACGGGACGCGACCGCCGCGATCAGGCAGTCCGCCTGCCACAGGGTGACCCCCTGCGCCGCGAACTGCCGCCGCCACGAGCCCGCCAGCCACCCGTCCCTCGCGCCGATGCTGATGACCTCCAGGCCGTCGAACAGCCGCTGAGCCGCGTCGAGCTCGCCGGACTCAAGCCCCCGCACGACCTCCTCGACGTTGATCCCGGTCGTGGCGGGGACGTCGTCGATGCGGCGCAGGCGCTGCACCCGGGTGGCCACGGGCCTTCCCCTCAGGTAGTCGATCAAGACGGTGGAGTCGAGCAGGACGAACATCCGTCAGCCGCCGCGGCGGGCGTCGCCACGCCGCTGTCGCCGTACCCACTCCGCGGGATCGTCGTCCCAGTCGTGACCCTGGTCAGCGATGGCGCCGGCCGCAGCCTCGATGAGGCCCCACCGGACCTCGCGCTCGACCGCGTGCTCGATCGCCGTGCGGACGAACTGGCTGCGGCCACGAGGGCCGGTGAGCTTGTCGACCTTGGCCATGAGCTCGTCATCGACCTCAATGTGCATACGCATGTGTCGAATATTGCACATACGCGCGGGCGCAGCGGTGGCGTCTCGGTGGGTGAGCCGATAAAGCAAGTTGGCGTGCCCCGGCGGCCACGGTGATACTTGGCCGGTGCCAGAAACAGACCACGGCGACCGCGTGGTTCGGCTGAGCCACGACTACGGACGCTGCCCGAGATGCGAGCTCGTGGTGCCGCTCGTCCCCGACCGCACCACCGGCGATCCGAGGCTGGGGATCCCGCCGGAGTACAGCGGCTTCTTGCGCTGTGGGTTGTGCGCGAGGGAGCTGGTCGACAGCGGGCGATGGCCGTTGGACTTCCGGCGCGACTGCATCGACTGCGGCGCGACCATGCTCGCGCCCGCCGACGTGGCGGTGGTCGCCTGCCCCCGCTGTGACGCCTACTTCCTCAACCCGGCCAACCCGCCTGACGTGCGGGCGCGGGTGGAGGCCGTGCTGGCGGAGCGCGCGCGCCTGGCGGAGATGGTCGCCGTCCTCGACCGGCGCATCGCCGAGACGCTGGCCGCCTTCGAGAAGGCCGAGGCCGAGGCGCCGTTCGACCTCTACGAGGCGATCGGCGGCGGCGTGCCGGCGTGGCGTCCACCGCCCCCGGTGCGGGTGCCCCAGGAGTGGATCGACCGCAGCCGGCCGCTGCCCGAGGTGTTCTTGGACGCCTTCAAGCAGGCCGTGCGGCTCAACGGGCTGCCACGGGAGCGGCGCGTGGTCGCCCTGCGGTTCGGTCTGGACGGGCAGCCCGGGCTCACCTTCCGGGAAATCGGCCTTGACGTCGGGCATTCACCGAACCGGGCGCGTGAGTTCGTGCGTGACGTATTGAGCAAGATCCGCGCCGAGGCCCGGCGGGGGCAGCCCGGCCAGGAATGGGGTCCCGGCCGGCGCGCCAGCGGGATCCTGGTGCACATCGCGACAGACGTCATCGGCGACCGCAAAGACGAGGGCGCTCCGGCGCGTATGCGCGCCTTCGTGGACCAGGCGTTCCCCAACGTCCGCCCACAGGTCAGCGCCCGCTTACTCACCGAGCTCGCCGACGACAGCCTGGAGCTGATGCGCATCGGACGTCAGGACGCCCTCGCCCGCGCGGTCGCAGCCGTCCGCCGCCCCCGCTGACGTCTTCGTGGCGCTCTTCCTGCCTGCCCTACTCGGGGGCGCAGTCCATTGAGCAGGTGGCTGAGTAGGTGGCGGCCCGGAAGGCGACGCGGAAGAACCGGAAAATGCCTTCCTGACCAAGGATCTGGAACCCCAACGGCCACGGATCACAGAACGACACCGGGGCTTGCCAGACCGCGTCGCCGAGCCGCAGCTCAACTGGGACCGTCACGGGGGACGCCAGCGATGGGATCCTCGAGGAACGACCAACGACCTTCGGTCACCAGTCGAGGCCCAGGCTCATGGCGCCTTCCGCCTCGCGCTGGCTCTCCGGGACGCCGAACACGACGGCGCCCTTGACGTCGTGCTGCGCGAGCCAGGCCATGACCTGCGCAGGCGTGTCCGCGCTGACGAGAACCTCGAGTCCCCGCTTGGCGACCCACCGGCCCTTGTGGGGAAGGAGGGCTTCAGCCTTCCGCCCACCGTGCGGCCAGTCGCGACGATCGGGCAGCGCCACGGACACGCTGCGGGTTCGGCGCCCCGTGGTGAACCCGAGCCGCCAGAGGGTGCGACGCGCGTGGTGCGACGTGAAGTCGGCCCGGGCGAGGCCGGTTGCCAGGGCGAGGACCTGGGTGGGCGGGTACCGCCGGCCGTCGATCACGACGTAGTGGTCGATGATCGGCTCGGGCAGCACACCGGCGACGGCGCTCCGCACAGCATCCGGGTCGAGCCGGAACTTCTGCTTGGCGATCGTGCAAATGAGCATCTCAAATCCGTCTTCTCTGACTCGTCTCTGTGCCAGAGCAGCGCCTGTACTCTGCGGTTGATGAGCGTAGAGGGTGAGGCCGGGCAGCGGGACTTCTTCGTCAGCCGCGCGGGAGCGGACCGGGCGTGGGCGGAGTGGATCGCCTGGCAGCTGGAGGAGACGGGCTATACGGCGGTGGTCCAAGACTGGGACTTCGCACCAGGTGAGAACTTCATCGGACGGATGCGCCAGGCGCTGGACGCGGCCGGGTACACGATCGCGGTGCTGTCCGACGCGTACTTTCGGTCGCCGTACTGCGAGGACGAGTGGACCGGCGCATTTGTGCGCGACGAGCACGGGCGGGACCGGTTCCTGCCGGTGCATGTCGAGGATTGTCGGCTGCCGCGGCTGGTGGCCACCCGGGTCTACGTCGACCTGGTGGGGTTGAACGCGGCGGCGCCACGGCCGGGCTGTTGGACGGGGTGGCCCGCGCCCGCGGGCGGCGGGTCAAGCCGGCAACCGCGCCGGGGTTTCCGGGGGCGGCGGGGCCGCGGTTTCCGGGGCGGGCGCCAGCGATCTGGAACGTGCGGCCGCGGAACCCGAACTTCACCGGGCGCGACGGGCTGATCGAACGGCTGCGCGAGGCGCTGGGCGGGGGGTCGGCCGCAGTGGTCCAAACCGGGGCGTTGCACGGGTTGGGCGGGGTGGGCAAGACCGCGCTGGCGGTGGAGTACGCCCACCGCTACGCCAGCCACTACGACCTGGTGTGGTGGGTGGCGGCCGAGCAGCCGGTGGCGGTCGCGGCCGAGCTGGCCGAGCTGGCCGGGGGTGCCGGCTGCCCAGAAGCAAGAGGAGATGATCGCGGCGTTGTGGGACCGGCTGCGATCACAAGACCGCTGGCTGCTGATCTTCGACAACGCCGAGGAGCCCGCGATGCTGGAGGAGTACCGGCCGCCGGCCGGCGGCGGGCACGTCTTGATCACCTCCCGCAACCCCGCTTGGGGTGGGGTGGCCACCCCGGTCGCGGTGGAGACGCTGGACCGCGCCGAGGCCGTGGCGTTCTTGACCCGCCGTACCGGCAGCGCCGCCGAGCAGCTAGCCGAGCAGCTCGGTGATCTGCCGTTGGCCCTGGAGCAGGCGACGTCGTATGTCGAGCAGACCGGCATGTCCCTGGCCCGCTACCTGGAGTTGTTCACTTCCCGCCGCGACGAAGCTGCTCGCCCGCGGCCAGCCCGTGCCCTATCGGGAGACCGTGGACACGACCTGGCGGCTGGCCTTCGAGCGGATCGCCAAGGCGTCGCCGGCCGCGACCCAACTACTGCACCTGTGCGCCTTCCTCGCTCCTGAGGGGATCACCCCGGACCTGCTCGGCACCGACCCCGCGCTGCTGCCCGACGAGCTCGGCCGGGCCGTCACCGACCCGCTGGAACTGGAGGACGCCATCGCGGTGCTGTACCGCTACTCACTGATCGGCCGTGACCAGACCGGGCTGAGGGTGCATCGCCTGGTCCAAGCCGTGGTCGCCAGCAGCCTGCTCACTGAGGAGCGCAGCCTCTGGATCGAGCGGGCCGTGGGGCTGCTGTTGGTGGCCATGCCCGCCGACCCTGACCAGCCGCAGTCCTGGCCTTGCTGGGCGCGGTTGCTGGCGCACGTCATGTCGGCCACCGCACACGCCCAGCACACACGGGTCGCCCTCGCAGACACCGCTGAGTTGCTCAACCAGGCAGGCGTCTATCCTAAGGGCTTGGGCATAAATAACGTTGCTGTTTTCCCGCTGTGCAGTGACGCGGCGCGCCGGTGCCGCACGCCTCGAGCGCGTGCCGGCCGCTGGTCGCAGTGACCCCGCCGCGTCCGCCTGCAGCAGACCCAGCGTCATCGTGAGCAGCCCATTTCGACCGTGCGTGACGCGTGTCAGCGCTGTGGCCAGGAATCGTCATATGGCCAGGGTTCGTCACGCATGCGTGACG
>JBOGEB010000068.1:0-20071 GCA_050743125.1 Egibacteraceae bacterium | reverse complement strand
TCGCCCGGCGGCACGACAGCCGGCGGCGGCACGACAGCCGGCGGAGGCGGCACGGCCTCGCCGGGCGGCGGCACGACAGCCGGCGGCGGCACGACGGCGGCGGGCGGCGGCTTGGTGTCCCCCGGTGGAGGCACGACGGCGGCCGGCGGCGGCACGACGGCGCCCGCGCGCTCGCAGAGGTCGCCGACGCCGTCCCCATCGGCGTCTGCCTGGTCCAGGTTCGGCACCGCGTCACAGTTGTCGAGCGCGTCGAGCACCGTGTCGGCATCGGTGTCGATGTCCCCGGTCACCCCCGTCTCAGCCGCGCCGGCCACGACCTGCGCTGACGCGGGCGATACGAGCCCAGCGCCCACCAAGCCTGCTGCCCACACCAGCACGGCCGTCGCGAGCGGTCGCCAACCAATGCCCCGCCCAGCGCCATTCCTCCCCGCCCCCATACCCGCTTCCTCCCGTCAGACGAGCCCGCACGTGAGCACATACGCGTGGTGTGCGACCAACGTGCCGCCCCACACGGCCACAGCACGACCACACCATCGCCCGCCCCGGGAGCGCCGAACGCTGCCCCCGGCCGCCATGCCCATCGTAAGCGGGACTGACCAATCGCGCGCTCTACGGCCGAACTTTTTCTTCATACGACGGCAATCTGGTCTTGTCGAAGGCCGGAGGCTGATTAGGTCCCACTTCGGAACAATCTTTGCCTCTCCGCGATCTTGTGGTGATTCGGCCCAAGCCTCCTCGACGAGCCCGACCTTAGCCGAGCCAAAGACGATCTTAAGGTTTTCCCAAGGCTGAGGGCTCATACTTCAGGTTGCATCGGTCGAGTCTGACCTGAACGACCGTGTCGAGGAGAGCGGGGGCGGGGCGGGCGCGGGCAAACATTTGAGTCGAGCTTCGGCTCAATGCGCGGAAGAACACGTGAGGGAGGTGATGCCTGTTTTGGCATGCGCATAAAAAGCCCTGACAGAAAGATCCTGCCAGGGCGGGGCGCGAGAGGACCGCAAGATCGGCCTTTCTAGCGCTTTCGTTGTCCGTACGAAATCCACGCAAAGAAAAGGAAAGAAGTGAGCACGAGACTGTTTGTGTCAAGAGCGCTGCGGGCGATCCTTGCCTTCGGGCTGGTCGCCACGCTCGCCGCGAGCCCCGCGTTCGCCGCTCCACAAAGCGATCCGGGGGTCGTCTCTTCCAAGGTCCCGGACCAGCAGGCGCAGGCGGCGGGAACCTACTGGACGCCAGAGCGGATGAGGCAGGCGAAACCCGCTATGCGCACGCTGCAAGGGAAGCCCAAATCCGAGGGGCCCTCGGCTGAGTCTGCCTCCTCCGGGCCAGCGGTCAAGATCGACCCCGCCTCGGCTACCCCCAAGGCCACCGAGGCCACCGAGGCCACCGAGACTCCCGAGGCCACCGAGGCGCCGATTCCCCTCGCCGCGACGGCCGTCCCACGGCCTTACACTAACTATCCGGACCGCCTCAACGGCAAGGTCTTCTTCACCGCCGCCACAGGTGGCAACTTCGTGTGCTCCGCCACAGTGGTCAGCAGCGAGAACAAGAGCATCGTCTGGACCGCTGGGCACTGCGTCCACGGCGGACGGGGCGGGCTATTCCACCGCAACTGGGTGTTCGTGCCAGCCTACTCCTCGTCGTTTGACGGCCATCGCCCTTACGGCACCTGGAGCGCAAGGGAGCTGTGGACCCGTACCGAGTGGGCTTTCAACAGCAACTTCCGTCAGGATCTGGGGGCCGTGGTGGTCAACCGCCTGAACAACCAGCGCATCGCTGACGCCCTGGGAGGGCAGGGAATCGCGTTCAACCAGTCGCGGAATCAGAGCTTCAGCGCCTTCGGCTACCCTCAGGCGCCGCCCTTCAACGGTTTCCTCCAGTGGCGCTGCAACTCGGGGCGCTTGAGCAACGACTTCCCGCCTGGGGTCGGCCCGGCCACGCTGAAGATCGACTGCAACATGACCGGTGGCTCCAGCGGCGGTGGTTGGCTGATCAGCATCGCCAGCAACGGCCTTGGGTTCCTCAACGGGCTGAACAGCTACCGGTACGGCAGTACACCGAACAACCTGTTCGGCCCCTACCACGGGAACGAGGCGCTGAGCCTCTACAACGCAGTGCGGAACCGACCGGCGTAAGCGGCGGTCGCCGGTACCAGCAGCTACGACCTCTGCCCCCCGCTCCGGCGGGGGGCAGACTCGCGCAGAGAGGTAATCAGGGGAACGCCCGCAACGGGCGATAGGCGACCACAAATCAGCCCTGCCGAGGACCCCGATCCCGCTACCCCGGCTCAGCGCCCAGCAGCCGCGCCTTCCAAGGGAACTCTGCTCTTGACTCTTGCGTCAAAGGCAGAGGAGACGCCGTCGTCATCGTTGACAGGGGATGGCATGGCTTCGGAATGTCGGAGGAAGAGATGAGAAGCAGAATCGTCTTGTTCGTACTGACCGTGTTGTTCCTAACGGCGGCCACTGGCTGTGATGAGGGCATGGGGACAGCTCCGGCGGGTGGGCAACCCACCATCCCACCCGAAGAAGGAGGCCAAAGCCCTCCGGCGGGCGAGCAACCCACCATCCCACCCGAAGAAGGAGGCCAAAGCCCTCCGGCGGGCGAGCAACCCACCATCCCACCCGAAGAAGGAGGCCAAGGCTCCTTCCCACCCGGGTCGGGTCCTGTGTCGATTCCGGGGACCAATCCGAGTCAGGTGGAGAATATCCACTTCTCTCCGACTGAGGCCGAGGGAAACATCAGTTCCACCCAGGCGGTTCCTGACACGCCCGCCCGAACAAAGAGCGGGATCAGCGGGCGGATTACTGCCTCCGCCGGGGGAAGGCCAATAGAAGGTGCGGTCATTGCGGTCACGTCCCAGGATCGTCCTCCCCAGCCCACGCCGCTGATTGCTGCGGTCACCGACCGCGAGGGACGCTATTCCTGGTCCCTCCCACCGGGCATATGGGACATCACAGCGTCCGCTGGGGGATATGGTTCGGCCACGCAGCGGGTCGTCATACGGGAGGGGATTATCCATCATCTCGACTTGACTCTAGGGTAGACACACTCCCGGCGGGACGATGTGCGCTTTCAGCGGATCAGACTTCAGACTGAAGCACATATCTGACTGGAAGTGCGCATCGTCAACGAGTCTGGAGGCTGTGACGACGCCGTCTGGGATGGACGCCCGCTGGCTTTAGATAGTGGGATCTTGGCGCAGGATCGCTTGCTCCAAAGACCGGAGAGCTGGGCTGGGCTCGATACCGAAACCCTCGATCAGGGAGCGACGGGTCTCTTGGTACACCGCAAGCGCCTCGGCTTGACGCCCGCAGCGGTAAAGGGAAAGCATGAGCTGTCGGTGGAATTGCTCTCGACTCGGGTGCTCGGCCACCAGCACCCGGAGTTCGCCGACAAGCTCAGCGTGACGGCCGAGCAGCAGGTCAGCTTCGATGCGGTCCTCGAGCGCGGCCAGGCGCGCCTCTTCGAGGAAGACCACCCGCGTCTGGACAAATGGCTCATGCGCAAGGTCAGCGAGCGCTGGACCGCGCCATAACCCAAGGGCCTGGCGCAGCAGGACGGCGGCCTCGGCGGGCCGATGCTCCCTGACGGCCGAGCGAGCCTCGGCCACCAGCGCGTGAAAGGCAAGGACGTCGAGTTGCTCCGCCCTGGCCTTCAGGACGTACCCCGGTTTTCTTGTTTCAATGATGGAAGGAGAGTTTGGGCCGCGTGAGGCCTCGAGCAGCCTTCGAAGATTGGAGACATGGACGTACAAGCTCGCAAGAGCGCCGCTCGAGGATCGCCCGGTGCTCAATTCGTCACAAAGGAGATCGGTCGAAACCACCTGGTTTGCATGCAGAATCAGAATGGCGAGCAGCAACCGCTGTTTGGCCCCGCCAAGGGCAATCAGCCGCTCCCCATCGACTACCTCGAGCGGCCCGAGGATCAGAAACCTCAACCCACCGATCTCCTCCAGGGCCCGCACCCCGCTAATGCCCGCAGCAACATATGCCCGCATACAGCATGCTAGCCCTATCGTGATCTCCTGACAACCGCAAGGCCCGAAGAGGTCGCCTCACAGCACTGTAAAAAATTGTAAACTTGCAGAAATTGATCCTTGCTAGGCCCTAACCGTCGAGAGTGCCCCAGCGGGGGCGGACCGCGGCATCGACGGCGGCGGGGACGTCGCCGAGGATCTCACGGGCGGCAGCGAGCATCCCCTCAATGACGAGTCCGGCGGCCTCGTCGGCCTGCTCCACGGGCACCTCGACGACGAGCTCGTCGTGGACGACGAGGACGCAGCCGTGGGCGGTGACGGCCTGGCCGTCACCGGGGCCGCCGAACGCGGACACGAGGCGGCGGTCGACCTCGGCGAGCGCGAGCTTGATCATGTCCGCGCCGGCGCCCTGGATCGGCGCGTTGCGCGCGAGAGTGGCCAAACCCGAGTGGCCGTTGTCCAGGTCGAGCGTCCGAATCCGACCGAGCGGGGTGCGGACCCGCCCGCTGCGGCGTGCGGTGGCCTCGGCCTCGGCGAGCCACTCGGCGACCCGCGGGAACGTCGCGAAGTAGCGGTCCATGACCGCCTGCGCCTGGGGTGGCGGCAGCCCGGTCGCCCGGGCGAAGCCGGGCGCGCCCATCCCGTACATCAGCCCGAAGTTCAGCGCCTTCGCGGCGGTCCGCTGCGCGACCGAGACCACGTCCTCGGCGACGCCGAACACCATCGCCGCGCAGGAGCGGTGCAGGTCGCCGCCGCGCTCGAAGACCGCGCGGAGCGCCCCGTCGCCGGAGACGGCGGCGAGGACGCGCAGCTCCTGCTGGGAGTAGTCGGCGACGACGAGCGCGCGCCCCGACGCCCCACCGAAGCAGCAGCGGTAGCGCGGGTCCTTCGGGATCTGGTGCAGGCTCGGCTCGCTGCAGGCGATGCGGCCGGCGCCGACGATCTGCCGCCAGCCGGGATGGATCCGTCCCGTGCACGGGTGCGCGGCGCGGTCGGCCCACTCACCGCCCCAGTTCGTCGTCGCCTTGCTGACCTGCCGGTACGCGAGCAGCGCATCGACGGCCGGATGACCGGTATGGTCGCGGAGCGCGGCCTCGCGGGTGGTCGCAAGGTCGACGCCGAGCCGCGCGAGCGCCTCGCGGACCTGCTCGGGCGAGTCGAGGTTCACCGGCTCCGGCCCGAACAGGGTGCGCGGGCTCGTCTCGCACACCAGCGCGGCCTGAGCTGCCGCCGCAAGGGCGGGCAGCTCCCGTTCGAGGCCGCCGACCAGCGCGCGCCAACGCGGCGCGTCGAACGCCACGCCCCGCAGCTGGAGGTCGGCGAGCACCGGCAGCGCGGCGAACTCGATCTGCGCCACCCGGACCAGACGGTGGCCGACGAGCTCCTTCCATTGCTGGTCGAACACGCCCCAGGTGGCAGCCGCGTCGTCGGCGGCGTAGTCCAGCTGGGTCTCGGTCAGCCGGCCGGGCACCCAGGCGGTCTCGCGCACCGACTTGTCCAACTCCACGCCGAGGCGGAACGCGGCGATCTGCGCGAGCCCGTTGCCCGACGCCGTCTTCGCGCCGCCAGCCAGCAGCTGCTGAGCCAGCATCGTGTCCGCCACCCGCACGACGCGCAGCCCCGCGACCCCGAGGAAACGCAGGTCGAACGCGCCATGGTGGAAGACCTTGAGCACGCCACGGTCGGCGAGCAGCGGCGCGAGCACGCGCGGGTCGACCGCCGCGGCGTCCAGGACGAGGACGGGCAGATCCGGGCCGGCGCAGAGCTGGACACAGACAAGCTCGTCGCGATACGGGTCCCACCCGCCCGTCTCGGTGTCCACGGCGACGATCCGCCGGCCCGCGACCTGAGCCAGCCAGCCAGCCACGGCGGCAGCCGTGGTCGCGTGGACGTAGGGCTGCAGCGGAGACATCGACAGCAAGTCTGCACGAACAGCGCGACCCTGACGCATCTCGAGCGCTCCGCGGCACCTCCGGCGGGAACCCTCGCGGGCTTTGCGGCATCCAACTCGCGTGGGAGGATGGCCTATGCGCTTGCGTTCCTTGCTGCTCACCCTCGCCGTGATCCTGCTCCTCGCCGCCTGCGCCGCGCCCGCTGCACCCGCTGGGGCGGGACCCACGAAGCCGAGCGGGGAGCGACTCACCGGGACGTTCAACGGCAACCCGGCGCTGGAGGGGGGATGCTCGTGGCTGGACGCCGGCGGTACCCGGTACCAGCTCACGCTGCCGCGGGGTTACCGCGTGGACTACGGGCAGCTCACGATCGTCGGCCCGGACGGCAAGCCGGTCGCCAAGGCGGGAGACACGATCGCGGTGACCGGGCACAAGACCAAGGAGCGCCTCTCGTTCTGCCAGGTCGGCCCGCTCTTCGACGTGGAGACGATCAGCGCCGGCTCGTAGGCCACGCCCCTCATGCGTCGAAGCTTTGGCCGCGGCGGAGGGTGCGGCGCTCGGTGGCCTCGCGGCGGACGAGCTCGCGCGCCTCGGCGACGGTGGGGGCGGTGCCGCCGAGATGTGCGGGCAGCCACCAGCGGTCGTCGTCGCCGGTCGGCTGGTCTGGGTACGTGGCGGTCGCGCGGTCGACGAGCTCGGTGATCCGGGTCATCAGCCGCGTGGTGACCTCGGTCGGATCCTCGTCGGGCTTGTACGGGACGGGTTCGCCGAACACCACCGAGATCGGCACGCCACGCTGGAGGTTCCGGGGCCGGCCTTTCGTGAACAGCCGCTGGCCGCCCCAGATCGCGCCGGGGACGAGCGGAGCCTCGACGGCCAGCGCCATGCGAGCAGCCCCGTTCCTGCCCTGCATGGGGACGAACGAGCGGCTGATCGTCGCCTCGGGGAACATCCCGATCAGCTCGCCACGGCCGAGGGCGGTGACCGCGGCGTCGAGCGCGTCCGCCGGACGGCCGAACCGGTCGACCGGGATGTGCCGCATCCCGCGCATGAGCGGCCCCGCGAGCCAGTGGTCGAAGATCTCCTTCTTGGCGAGGAACCGCAGCAGCCGCCCGCGCTGGTGCACGCCATACCCGACGAAGGTGAAGTCAAGGTAGCTCACATGGTTCGTGGCGACGACGCCCGGCCCCTCGGCGGGGATGTGCTCGACTCCCTCGACGTTGACCGGCCAGCCCATGACCTTGAACATCGTCACCGCCATGGCGATGACCGGCGGGTAGACGAGCTCCATCAACGGGCAGCGTATGAGAAGCAGGCGGCGGCGGCGTACGGGTAGGGGTCGACGTTCGCGCCCCCACCCGGGCGGATCTCCATGTGGACGTGAGGCGGCCCGCCGCGGGCGTTGCCGGTAGCGCCGTTGTAGCCGATCAGCTCACCCGCCTGGACTCGACGTCCCGGGCCGTAACCCGGGACGATCCTCTCCAGGTGCGCGTAGTAATAGAGGTTGCCGTCGTCGCCCTTCATATAGAGCCCGATCCCGCCGAGTCCGCCGTTCGAGCTCCGCGTGATGACCCCGTTCGTGATCGCGTAGACGTTGCCGCCGTAGGGGGCGAACAGGTCGACGCCCTTGTGCCACCGGCCGCCGGAGCGGGGAGCGCCCCACGTGTCGGTGAACGCGTACGGGCCACCCATAGGGCAGGCGTACAGGCCGCGCTGGCCGGCGCGGGACACCTGCCGCTGGCGGGTCTGGCGGCTTGCGAGCTCGGCCTCCGTGGCCTTCGCGCGAGCGAACGCGGCCTCGAGCTGGGCGCGGAGCGCAGCCGCCCGGGCCTCGTAGTCACGGAGCTCAGCGAGCGTGCCGTCCAGGTCAGCGCGGCGCACGGCGAGCGCGTCGCGCGCGATCACGGCCTGCTCGGCGACCTCACGCTCCCGCAGGCTGAGCCCGGCCAACATTCGGGCGCGCTCGATCGCCTCCCCAGGGGCGACGGCGGTGAACAGCTCACCGAGCGGTCCGAAGCCCCCATGCGTATAGGCGCGGACCGCCTGCCTGGTGAGGACTCCCCGCGCTGCTGCGGCGGCGGCTTGCAGGGCACCGACCTCGCCCTCGAGCCGGTCCCGCTTGGTCTGGGTTTCGGCGATCGCCGCGGTCAGCTGATCGAACTCTTGAGTGATGTTCGTAATTTTTGTGCTAAGCTGTTCCCGCTCGGTCCGCGCCTGCTCCAGCCCGACCTCCTGCGCACCCGCAGAGCCGACGGGCACAACGAGCAGCACGGCCGCCAGAACGACGGCCAGGAGCGGAGCACGGCGTACGGCAGTCACCACCCGAGGACCCGAGGACCCGATATTCGGCGAACGCGCCGAGCTGCGGCTTCGCGCGGCAGCTCGCTGGCAGCAGCGTAACCAAGGGGTAACGAGACAACAAAATGCGGCGACCGCGCCGTGCCTTGCACGCGCAGCAGGATCAGCCGCGAGCATCAGTGGTGTCGTGCACCCGGGTATCGTGATGCGGTCAGTAGGTCCACGCGGTGCCGGTGCCGTCGTACTGCTCGACGGGAATGGGGTGGACGCCGGGGCGCATGCGGTCGGTGTAGAGGTGGCCGTGGAGGTGGTCGACCTCGTGGGCGACCAGGCGGGCGAGGGCGCGCTCGAAGATCGTGGTGAGTCGCGCTCCGGTGAGGTCGGCATGCTCGACGCCCAGACGCAGCGGGCGTGGAACGAGGCCGCGGACGTCGAAGAAGCTCAAGCAGCCCTCGTACTGCTCGTCGGTCTCCTCGGACTGGCCGACGATCCGGGGGTTCAGCAGCACGATCGGCTCGGCCGTGCGGGCGGCAGGCCGGACAACGGCTGCGGCCCGGCCGATGTCGATCTGCGGCGCGGCCAGGCCCATGCCTTTCCCGAAGACGTGAGCCGCCGCAATGCGCTCGAGGCCGGCGAGCAGGCGCGCGACGACCGCTCGGGCGACGTCGGCCTCACGGGGCAGGTCGAACGGGGTGGCGACCAGCCTCAGAATCGGGGCGCCGTCCTGAACGACGCCGAGGTCTCGCATCTGCTCACTGGCCCGCTGCTCGCGCTCTTCGTCCGCGGCGAAGGCGTTGAACCGCCACTCCAGCCGGTACCGGGCATGCAGCGGCGGGTCGTGCGTGGCCCACTCGAAGACCCGCTCGCCAGCGTCGTCACGCCCACTGATCGCGGTCCGGAACGGGACGGAGTCGGCGGTCATAGAAGTCTCCGCGCCCCACACGACTGGCTTCAATGCGGAAGGGAAGACCAGCCGCACGCTCAGGTACTTGGTGGGCAGCCGCACCGCCCGCTGGAACCACGGACCCCACTTGCCATCGCCCACCGTGTAGGCGTACTCGATCCAGGTGGCCTCACCCGGATAGAGCGGGAAGCGGCGATCGTCGTTCCCGAACAGCAGCCAGACCTCCTTGAACGCGTCGCGGTCGTGCTTCGCCTTCCATGCCATCTCCTCGCCGCCGCAGCGGGCGGTCAGGCCCAGCTCTTCCCAGGTGAGCGGGTGCGCCCGGTAGAGCTGGTTCGAGCGCTCGGGGTCGCCCGGGTAGCGATCGACGGAGACGCGTATCAGGAAGCGCGTGATGGGATCGGCGCCCGTGTTGACCAGCCGCCGGCGCATGGTGAGGTGGTAGACGCCGTCGACGTAGCGCAGCTCCGCGTCGTCGTGCTCGACGATCAGGTTCGTGGCGGGCTGCTCATGCGGGCGCGGCTCGCGGGCTGGCGGTGAGCCGTGGAGGCGGCGTGCCGCGTCGTACTCCTGCCATCGACGCCAGATCGCCTTGCCGGCGTTGAGCACCTCATCCGCCCGCCGGGCGAAGCCCTCGGTCGGCCGGTGACGTCCGCTCTCGATGTGGCTGACGTAGGAGGGGGCGAAACCCATCGCGTCGGCGAGCTTGCGCTGGGATTTGCCCCGCACGTCCCGCCAGTACGCCACCTCGGCGGCGAACGCCTCGACCGCCTGCTCGACGGAGGGTGCCTCGTTGTCGGTGCTCATGGCCTGCCCTGATCGCCGGGTGAGTCATCAGTGAACCATGAGTGAGGCGTCTTCACCCTGGGTTCATCGTGCCTGTTCCCGGTTTGATCATCGACATGAGCTACCAACTTCTCCTCCAGCTCCGAAGGACGACAGGCCGACGGCAGCGGCACGGTGAGCGCGCACCGGCGGTCCACCCGCTGGATCTTGCGGGTGCCACCGTGCTCGGTCCCGGCCTCTACCGGATCCCCGCGGTCGCCGAGGGGCGAGCGTTACGCTCGGCCAGCCCCTGCCACGCCGCACAGACGCACGTCGGCTGGCGGCGCCTCTACAGCCTGCCAGAGACCAGGGTGCGCTGCCGCCAATGCCGCAGGCGGTGGACGGTCAGCCAACACGGCCCGGAGCACATGCTGTGGGCTGGGTGAACGCCGTGCGGCTGCGGCTGCTCAACCGGCGCAACTGGCGGGCGCGCGCGGCCTGCCTCAACACCGATCCCAAAATGTTCTTCCCAATTGGCGCGAGTCCGCTGGCGCTGGAGCAGACGCGTGAAGCGAAGAGGATCTGCGACGGCTGCAAGGTCTGCGCTCAGTGCCTGAGCTGGGCGCTGGCCACGAACCAAGAGGCCGGCGTGTGGGGCGGGCTGTCCGCGGACGAGCGCCGCGCGCTGCGCCACCGCCGCCGATGAGTTTGCAGGACGCGTTGATGACGTGGCGCAGCTGCGTACGGCGAGCAAAAAAGATCGGCGGCTGCCTACCGGACGTGGTGTCCGATAGGCAGCCGCAAAGCAATGGGAATGGTTCTTGCGGTTGGATCAGCTCGCCCGCTCGTGGTGCACCGTCTTGCAGATGTTGTGCAGGTTGGAGCGGGCCCGGCAGATCTCGACACGAACTCCCCGAGTACCGCGGTAGCGCACGGGACCGCCACGGAAAGCGATCTCTCCGCCCCTGGGGCCGACAGTCTGCGACCTGACGCTCTGGTCGGGCAGGTTGGTGCGGTTGATCACGACCTTCGCATAGACGCCGCGCGGGCCGGGACGGTTGTCCTTCACCGTGAGGTTCCATGTGGTGACGTCTCCGCGCACGGTAATCGTGCCCCGGACGCAGCCGTAGGACGGGTCTGTGACACATCGGTAGTGGAAGGATGACGCGTGTGCTGGGGCCGCCACCATGAGCATGGAGGTCGCGGCGAGAACGCTCACTGGGGCGAGCAACCGAAGCATGTCGAAGCGCTGACGCATCTGATGACCTTTTCATCCAAGTCCCGCGCGAGCCGTTGCTCGCGGAACGCGCGATGTTAGCGGGCCGTTGACAGGCGGATCGCCCGCCTGCTGACCCTTGTGGCCAGGGTCTCGGACGCATGCGTCCGCGATCGGAGGTCACAGACAGGCAGCCCGACGGGCATGACGCCCGCTGCCCGCTCAGGACATCGGGTAGCCGTGCGCCTGCAAGGTGGCGCGGACGGCGGCGATGTGGGCGGGGCCGCGGGTCTCGATCTCGAGCTGAACCTCGACCTCGAGCACGCCGAGGCGCGTGCCGAGGCGGTGGTGCTCGACCCCGACGATGTTCGCGTCCGCGCCGGCGAGCAGCGCGAGCAGACGGGACAGCGCGCCGGGCCGGTCGACGAGCTTCGTGCGGATGACGAGGTAGCGGCCCTCCTCCGCCATCCCGGACTGGATGATCCGCATGAGCAGGAGCGGGTCGACGTTGCCGCCGGCGAGCACCGCGACGGCGGGGCCGCGCCACCCCGCGCCGTGCTCCAGGACGGCGGCGAGGCTGGCGGCGCCGGCGGGCTCGACGACCTGCTTCGCGCGCTCGACCAGAAGGAGCACGGCCCGGGCGATCGCCTCGTCGCTGACCGTCACGACGTCGTCGACCAGCGCCTCGATGTGCGCGAGCGCCAGCGTCCCCGGTGTGCGGACAGCGATGCCGTCAGCGATCGTGCTCACGTGGCGGAGGGTCAGCACCGAGCCTGCCGCGAGCGCCGCGGTCACCGCTGCCGCGCCAGCAGCCTCGACGCCGACGACCCGCACGTCGGGCCGGCGGGCCTTCACCGCGACGGCGATTCCCGAGACCAGCCCGCCCCCACCGACGGGGACGACGACGGTGCCGAGATCGGGCACCTGGTCGAGCAGCTCCAGGCCGAGCGTGCCCTGCCCGGCGATCACGTCGGGATGCTCGAACGGGTGGACCTCGACCGCGCCCCGCTCGGCCGCCCATTGCTCACAGGCCGCGTGCGCGTCGTCGAACGTGTCTCCGGTCAGGACGACCTGGGCGCCGTAACGGCGCGTAGCCTCGACCTTCGGCAGCGCCGCGGTCACCGGCATGAACACGGTCGCACCGACGCCGAGCAGGCTCGCGGACAGCGCGACCCCCTGCGCGTGGTTGCCTGCCGAGGCGCAGACGACACCGCGCGCCCGCTCGGCGTCGTCCAGGAGCGCAAGGCGGTTGAACGCGCCGCGGATCTTGAACGACCCGGTCCGCTGGAGGTGCTCGCATTTCAGCAGCGTGGTGACGCCCGCGAGCTCGGAGCACGCGGCGGACGCCTCCACCGGGGTCCGCTGGACCACCGGCGCGACCCGGGCCGCCGCCGCCTCCACGTCCTCGATCGTCACGAGCTCCGCCACAGCCGGAAATCCTAACGAGCTGGACTGACGCAAGCCTCAGCGGAGGATCGGCATTCGGCTTGCGAGGCGGGGAGCACTCCGCCCGGGCCGCCTCACAGCGATCGGGGGCGTTCCCCCGAACCCCCTCACGAGAACTTTCCGCTTGGACCACCAGCGCCAGCAGACCTGGGCCGTCTGACCGTGCCGCCGTCGTACGATCTGTGTATGGATGCTGACTTGGTCGTCCGGCTGGAGCAGGCGGCCGACCGGGCCTTCCGCGACACCCCCGTGCGGTTCGCCTACCTGTTCGGGTCCCGTGCCACCGGCCGGCCCCGCCCGGACAGCGACACCGATGTGGCGGTCCACCTGGGCGGACACGTCGACCGGACCGACGAGTTGACCGTCGCCTTGCGCTTGTGCCGCCGGCTGTCGGACGAGGCGCGCATCCCCGACCTCGATCTCGTGGTGCTCGACCACGCGCTTCTCCCACTGGTCGGGCGGGTCCTCACGAGCCGGGTGGTCATCTACAGCGCCGACGAGCCCGCCCGCGTGCGCTACGAGAGCCGCCGGCTGCGGGAGTTCCTGGACTTCCAGATCAAATCTGACCCCCTCGACCGGCTTCTGCTCGCCGAGATCGCCGCAGGGCGCCGCTGATGGTCGATGCCGGGAGGCTGCGCGCGATTCTTGAGCGGGTCGATCGGGATCTACGGCGTCTGCGGGATCTGTCGGCGACACCGGCTGAGGTCTTGATCGACGAGCAGGACCTGCTCGACGCCGTGAAGTACCGGTTTGTCACCGCGATCGAGGGTCTGATCGACGCCGAGGTCGCGGCAACGGCTGCGGACATCGCCCGCTTCCGCAACCTGCTGGTCCACGGCTACGCCGAGGTCGACGACGAGCGCGTCGTGACGATCCTCATAACCAAGCTCGACGATCTGGACCGGCTGCGGGCAGCGCTGGCGGCGACGGGATCCGCTTAGCGCGTGTCTGAGAACCGCGGCCTTGCCCCGTGGGCGAAGCCCAGTTTCGGCTGCCCTCGTTACAGCGGGGGCCAGGGGTAGGGGCGGCGGTCCTCGGCGAGGTCAGGCAGGGCGTCGAGTCGCTGCAGGAGCGCGGCGCGAGCTGCGAGCACGCTGAGCTCGGGCTCGCTGAGCAGGCCGCACAGCGCAGCCCGCAGGTCGTGTGTGTGGTCAGTGAGCGCACGGGCGAGCCGGGCGAGGTCGGCCTTCCACGCCGCATCGACCGCCGCCGGGCCGAGGTCCCAGATCACCGTCCGCAGCTTCGCCTGGACGTGGAAACACACCCCGTGGTCGACCCCGTAGAGTCGGCCGTCGTCACCGAGCAGGACGTGGCTTGCTTTGCGGTCGGCGTTGTTGGTGAGCAGGTCGAACGTCGCCATCCGCGCAAGATCGCGGTGGTGGCAGCCGTCCTCGACGAGCGTGAAGTAGTGGAGCCCGGGGTTGTGCGGGATGAACAGCTGCACCGAGCCCTCGCCGAGCGGCCCGTCCCGCAGAACGGTCGGGGGGACGATGTCCCAGCCGAGGAAGTCGCTCACCACCCAGGCGGCGGTCTCCCGCTGGCAGAGCGTCCCCGGCGGGAAGTCCCACAACGGCCGCTCACCGCCGCGCGGCTTGTAGATCGCGTGCAGCCCCCACGCGCGTGGCCCGACCTGGGCGAGCAAGGTGCGGTTGCTCGCGTTCACAAGGAACCCGCGCGGCTGAAGCTCACCGCTGGTGAGCCTGCCCAACAACCCGTTCAACGCGCCCCGGCCTCGACCGCGTGCGCCGCGTACACGGCGAGCCGCACGAGCTGCGGACGGCCGCCTCGTCGCTGGCCGTCACGACGTCGTCGACCAGCCCCTCGATGTACGCCAGCATCAACGACCCCGGGGTACGGACAGCGATCCCGTTGGCGATCGTGCTCATCGTCGAGCAACTCCAGGCCGAGCGCGCCCTGCCCGGCGATCACGTCGGGAGGCTCGAACGGGTGAACCTGGATCCGTCACGCTCGGGCGCGCCGCGGATCTTGGACGACCCGGTCCGCTGTCCTCTGGACATTCCCGATCGTCACGAACTCCGCCACAGCCGGAAATGTTCGTGGAGCCTCGCCGAGGCCACTCCCACTCCCGGCCACACTTCCTCAGGCTGGTGGGGGCACGCAGCGGGAGCTCCGGTCTTCAGGTCAGCCGGATGGAGCTGACGCCTCCCAGCAGCGGCGTCGGGCCTGCGCCTCCTCGATCGAGGTGTTGCGGTGGACGCCGCGCGGGGCGACCCAAGGGTGCAACCGCTGGCACAGCGCCGAGAGATCCGCAGCAGCTCGCAGGTTGCCGCCGTCGGGCGGTCTCATCTCCTGAGCCGGCATCTCCTCGACCGCGCGGAACTTCCTGACCGGCATCAGCGCTCCTCTAGCCCGAAGCGTTCGCGGAGGTTCTCGGCATCGACGCGATCCTGCGGTCGCATGGTGTCGCGCTTCATCTCGTAAAGCATATGCGGCGTGGCCACCCGGACCCGGATGCCGTCCAAGACCATGTCCTCGGCATCGACATCGGCGTAGACGAACGCATCGCCGAGCCGGGCCACGAAGTCGATGGTGAAGTCGCCGTCAGGCGGTCCGTACTGAATGACCGGATACGCACCCGCCAGGTCGCCGCTGCCGATCTCGTCGATGCTGTCGTCGTCGAACACCGCGTGCAAGGCGCGCTTCAGCCGTTCGACGTTGTCCGGATCCGCGGCGACGAAGAAGTCGATGTCGCGGGTCGCGCGAACGAGTCCGTGAGCAGCCATCGCCATCGATCCGATCAGCACACAGCGGACCTGCTCCCGCTCGAACGCTGCGAGGAGCGCGCGGGCCTGGTCAAAGCGCATAAGCGCGATCCTAGTGGTCCAAGCGGAAAGCTCCGTTGACTGTGAGAGCGTGTTTGAGAACTCTTCATGAGGGGTCGCGCCTCGTCGGGTTCCGCTCGCGAAGAGCCGTTTAGGTCGCTCCACCCGACGAGGCGCGACCTCTTGCCAGACCATCGCCATATAATTTTATTATATCTGAAGCGGTTTCGGCGGCCAGGGGCTGGGGGAGTCCCCCATCGACGGCCACCGAAACCGCGCTTCGCTTCGCTTCGCCCACGGGGCAAGGCCGGGGTTCTCAAACACGTTCTGAGGGGCCCGGGGGAACGCCCCCGAGCGGTGTGAGGGTGCGGCTGTGCTCGCCTCGCAAGGCGAAGCGCTCCGCGCGGGTCGCGCCGTGTACTGGTCGCCCTCAAGCGATCCGCAACGCCGCGAGGCGCAGATGCTTTACGCACGAATGCCAGAGTTTTCCGCGCGGACCACGAGGCGAACACGGTGACCGCTCCGGACCTCTGTGCATACGACACGGCTGACCGCCGCGTTCCGGCGACCGACCTCACGCCCACGTGAGGTCGGTCCCGGGGCCATCACCAGCCTGCCCTCGTTACAGCGGGGGCCAGGGGTAGGGGCGGCGGTCCTCGGCGAGGTCAGGCAGGGCGTCGAGTCGCTGCAGGAGCGCGGCGCGAGCTGCGAGCACGCTGAGCTCGGGCTCGCTGAGCAGGCCGCACAGCGCAGCCCGCAGGTCGTGTGTGTGGTCAGTGAGCGCACGGGCGAGCCGGGCGAGGTCGGCCTTCCACGCCGCATCGACCGCCGCCGGGCCGAGGTCCCAGATCACCGTCCGCAGCTTCGCCTGGACGTGGAAACACACCCCGTGGTCGACCCCGTAGAGTCGGCCGTCGTCACCGAGCAGGACGTGGCTTGCTTTGCGGTCGGCGTTGTTGGTGAGCAGGTCGAACGTCGCCATCCGCGCAAGATCGCGGTGGTGGCAGCCGTCCTCGACGAGCGTGAAGTAGTGGAGCCCGGGGTTGTGCGGGATGAACAGCTGCACCGAGCCCTCGCCGAGCGGCCCGTCCCGCAGAACGGTCGGGGGGACGATGTCCCAGCCGAGGAAGTCGCTCACCACCCAGGCGGCGGTCTCCCGCTGGCAGAGCGTCCCCGGCGGGAAGTCCCACAACGGCCGCTCACCGCCGCGCGGCTTGTAGATCGCGTGCAGCCCCCACGCGCGTGGCCCGACCTGGGCGAGCAAGGTGCGGTTGCTCGCGTTCACAAGGAACCCGCGCGGCTGAAGCTCACCGCTGGTGAGCCTGCCCAACAACCCGTTCAACGCGCTCACATGGTCAGGGGGCCGTGGCCGTTCGTGGACGGGCACACGTGCCCGTCCACGGGGTCGATGGGGCGGTTGCAGATCTGGCACCGCTCGCGTGAGCCGGCCTCGACCGCGTGCGCCGCGTAAGCGGCGAGCCGCACGAGCTGCGGACGGTCGAGCCAGAACCGCGCGGTGGCACTGTCGTGCTCCTCCTGGGTGAGCTCATCCGCCTCGAGGACGAACCGCTGCCCCGCCGCGTCCATCCCGAGGCTCATCGACCCGGCCCGCCAAGCAGGCATGACCGGCTCCAACAAGCGCATCGCGCGCTCGTCGAGGTCGTCGGCCGTGACCTTGACCCCGAGGCGGGTGAGCAGCTCCTGCGCAAGGTGGGCGAGCGCTGACACCTGCGTCTTCTCGACGATGATCGCGACGAGGTCCTCACCGCGCCGGGCCTGCACGTAGAACGTCCGCCGCCCGGGCTCACCGACCGCTCCGGCGGTGATCCAGTCGACGGGGTCGAGCTCGAACGAGTCAGCCATTGCCCCTTTCCCCCCTCTTGCTGGTCCTTTGACCGGGCGCCTTCTTCGTCGGCGGCTTGCGCGGCCGCGTGAACGCCTCGCGCTGCAACGGGCCCTCGTCGTTGAGCCGCAGGAGCGTGGGGCGGGCGCCGTCGCTCACGGCGAGGACGGTCACCGACGCCGGGCCGATCGCCAAGCGCTGGAACGCGTCGAGCGGCATTCCGGCGTAGAACGCGACAACGGCCTTGATGATGTCCGCGTGGGACACGACCGCCACGATCGCGTTGCGGTGGCGGGCGGCAATCTCCTCCAGCGCATCGACCGCGCGGAGCTGGGCGGAGCGGATCGTCTCGCCCTCGGGGAAGCGCACGAGCGAGGGCCTGGTCTGGATCACCGCCCACAGCTTGTTGCGGGTCAACGGCTTCAACGGCCGATCCGTCCAGCGCCCGTACTCGACCTCGATGACGCCCTCGCAAGGCTGGACCTCCAACCCGTGCGGGGCAGCGACGATCTGGGCGGTCTTGAAGGCGCGGGCGAGCGGGCTGGCGTACACCGCCTTGATCGGCAGGTCCGCGAGGCGGGCGGCGGTGGCGTCGGCCTGGCACCGCCCCACGTCGTCGAGCGGCGCGTCGGTCCGCCCACCCAGCCGCGTGCCGGTGGCGGCCGTCGTCGCATGGCGGATAAGCAGGACAGTGGCCATCCGGGAAAGCGTACAGGGGCGAATGTTCAGACCGGCTCCGCCTACACGTCGGGAAAACGCAGCGATACTGGGCTCTGCGGGGGTCAACCTCCCGCAGAGAGAAAGGATCTCACCATGGTCAAGCTGTTCGCGAAGATCGTGGGCGTGGTACTGCTGCTCCTTGGGGTGGTGGGGCTCTTCACAGGAGGCCACCTCCTCGGGCTGGTGAACGTCGATGGGGTAGAGGACGTCATCCACCTCGTGACCGGCGGGCTCCTCGTGTACGTCGGTTTCGCCAGCACGGAGGCGTTGGCAAAGACCGTCGTGCTCGTCCTCGGCGTGATCTACGCCATCGTGGGCATAGTCGGGTTCTTCGTCCCCAAGTTCTTCGGGCTGGCCCCGGCCGGTTTCATCGTGTGGGACAACGTCATCCACCTCGCGATCGGGGTCATCGCCATCCTGGTGGCCCAGATGGCCCCCGGCCGCGTCGCCCGCACCGCCTGAGCGTAAACTCCCTCGTCGTCGCGCCACCATGACGCGACGACGAGGAGGCCCTTGCATGGCGGACGTCCGCATCGAACACGACTCAATGGGACCGGTCCAGGTCCCCGCCGACGCCTACTACGGCGCGTCGACCCAACGCGCGGTCGACAACTTCCCGATCTCCGGCCAGCGGATCCCGTCCGAGGTCGTGCGGGCGCTGGGGCTGATCAAGGCGGCGGCGGCGGTCTACAACCATGAGCGGGGCGTCCTGGACGACGAGCAGCTCGAGGCCATCACCCAGGCCGCCGAGGAGGTCATCGCCGGCGAGCTCGACGACCACTTCGTCGTCGACGTGTTCCAGACGGGGTCGGGCACCTCCTCGAACATGAACGCGAACGAGGTGATCGCCAACCGCGCGACCGAGCTGCTCGGCGGAGCGTTGGGGTGCAGGCTCATCCACCCGAACGACCACGTCAACGCCGGCCAGTCGTCCAACGACGTGTTCCCCACCGCGGTGCACCTCGCCGCGTACCAGTCGTGCGTCGGCGATCTGCTGCCGTCGCTGTCCGTGTTGGGGGCCTCGCTCGCCGCAAAGGCCGACGAGTTCGCCGACGTCGTGAAGCCCGGCCGCACGCACCTCATGGACGCCGCCCCGGTGACGCTCGGGCAGGAGTTCTCCGGCTACGCCCGGCAGGTCGAGCTCGGCGCCGCGCGGGTGCGAGCGGCACTGGAGCGCGTCGCCGAGGTCCCGCTCGGCGGCACCGCGGTCGGCACCGGCCTCAACGCGCCGCCAGGCATGACCTCCGGCGTGCTCGCCGAGCTGCGGCGGCGGACCGGCATCGACGAGCTGCGCGAGGCCACCAACCACTTCGAGGCCCAGGGCGCGCGCGATGCGCTGGTGGAGCTGTCCGGCGCGCTCAAGGTGGTCGCCGTATCGCTGACGAAGATCGCCAACGACATCCGCTGGATGGGCTCCGGTCCGCGGACCGGCTTGGCGGAGATCCGCCTGCCCGAGCTGCAGCCGGGCTCGTCGATCATGCCCGCGAAGGTGAACCCGGTGCTCTGTGAGTCGGTCACCCAAGTCGCCGCTCAGGTGATCGGCAACGACGCCGCCGTGACCGTCGGCGGGCTGTCGGGCGCTTTCGAGCTCAACGTCTTCATCCCCCTCCTCGCCCGCAACGTGCTCGAGTCGATCCGTCTGCTCGCCCGGTCCAGCGCGCTCTTCGCCCGTGCGTGCATCGACGGCATCGTGGCGGACGTCGACCGCTGCCACCAGCTCGTCGAGGCCGACCTCGCGACCGTCACCGCGTTGGTGCCCGCCATTGGCTACGACCGCAGCGCCGAGCTCGCCAAGAAGGCCCTCGCCGAGGACCGCCCGCTCCGCGAGGTCGTCAGGGAGTCGGGCGTGCTGCCGGACGACGAGGTTGACCGCCTGTTGGACGTACGGCGCATGACGGAGAGCGGCGGCGTCTAGGCGTTGTGGGTCGGATCTCGGCGGTATGCGGCCGAGATCCGACGTACAAGGTCCGTCGAGGAGTACCCGCGGACGAAGAACACGTCGTGCACCTGCGGGCCGAGCGTGTCGACACGAGCGCCGAGGATGTCCAAGCCCTCGTCCGTCAGCGCGCGCGCCAACCGGTAGAGGACGCCCGGCGCGTCGGGGCCGCGGACCTCGATGCGGGTATGGTCGGAGCGCGACTCGACGGTGACCTCGACCGGGATGGGCGCGGCCAGCGGCGGTGGCCGCTCGTCACGGCGCTGCTCTCGCCTGGCGACCGCCGCCGCCA
>JBOGEB010000067.1:0-20463 GCA_050743125.1 Egibacteraceae bacterium | reverse complement strand
CGCCTGGGCGCGCTCGGCCGTCACGATAAGGCGCTGGACGCGACCACCCAGGCCGTGAGCCTGTGCCGACGCCTGGCCGCCGACAACCCCGACCGCCACCAACCCAACCTCGCCGCGGCGCTCAACAACCTCGGG
Source organism: Egibacteraceae bacterium (assembly GCA_050743125.1). Taxonomy (GTDB): domain Bacteria; phylum Actinomycetota; class Nitriliruptoria; order Euzebyales; family Egibacteraceae; genus JBOGEB01. The sequence continues at coordinate 20,328 of JBOGEB010000067.1, read as the reverse complement.
ATAGACCTGGGCGCGCTCGGCCGTCACCATGAGGCGCTGGACGCGACCACCCAGGCCGTGGACCTGCGCCGACGCCTGGCCGCCGACAACCCCGACCGCCACCAACCCAACCTCGCCGCGGCGCTCAACAACCTCGCAATAGATCTTCACCATGTGGGGCAGCATGACGAGGAGCTGCTTGTCGCCCGTGAGGCGCTGGACGAGTGGAGACAACTCGCCCGCCGTGAGCCCAGTCTCCACAAAGACACCTACGCGGCGAGACTCGCCCAGCTCCGTCAACGGCTGGAGACACACGGGCTCACCCCAGATGCCCTGACTCTCGGTTTGGCAGAGGATCGGCAGCTCGACAACTAGCCCGGCTGGCCGAGTGCGGTCTGCTGTCCGCCAGCTTCGTGCCTCCGTCGACGATCCGCCAGCCGCGGGATCTGACCCGCTACCGCACCCGGCTGGTCCAACAGCGCGCCAGCGAGACCCAACGGATCGACAAGCTGGGTCAGAGTCTTGATGATCTACCTCTGCACATCGCGGCGGTGGCCCGTAGGCGTGGCCAGTTCGATTCGGCTTCGGTACAGGTCATAGCGCCTGTCGAAGTCCACGGCCCTTTCTACATCGCGATCCCGCGGCCAGGTTGGCGGTCACGGTCGTGCTGGTCGCGTACCCTCTCGGTCCTGTCGTGCGCATGCCTGGCCTGCTGTTCGGCTCGACGCTCGGGTCGTTGCTCCACCGCGAGTGCGTGCGCCCGAGTGCCGGACAGCGCCTCTTGCCAGGTGGCGCCGTTGACGGCGTAGATGCGGTTGGACTGCCGCCCGCGTGACAGCGCGACGGCCGGCACGGTCGGTCCCAGGGTGCGTATCGGACATTTCCACAGCCTTCCTGACAGGCTTGAGTTTCGCAGTTTTGGGGTGCGTGGGGGTGGGAAGCGCGGCGGCAGGCGCGATACGTACGAGATGCGTGACTTGAGGGGACAAGCGAGGAGGTATCAGCGGTTGACAACAACCGACTCCTGAACAGCGACGGTGCCGCTGATGCCTCCACGCCTGAGTCCACCCGCCTGTCTGACCGCCCTGCTGGCCGTGTTCGCCGGCTGCTTCACCGCCCCCACCTCGCCGCGCTGGTCACCGGGTTCGTCCGTCAGACCGCAGCGCACACCGTGTGCGGCATGCTGACCGGCGCCGGACTGGAGCGGGTGTGGCACCACAGCCGCGCGCACCGGTTCTTCCCGCAGGCGAGATGGTCCGCCGACGCCCTCGGGCTGGCGCTGGCCGACCTGATCGTCGCCCACCTCGTCCCCACCGGCGCGGCGTTGACCGTCGCGGTCGACGACACGCTGCTCCGCCGGGCGGGCCGCAAGGTCCACGCCGCCGCATGGTGCCACGACGGCTCCGCCGAAGGCCCCAAGAAAGTGGCATGGGGCAACAACTGGGTGACCGCCGGGCTCGTCGTCCACCTGCCGTTCCTGACCCGCCCGGTGTGCCTGCCGGTCCTGTTCCGCCTGTGGAAACCCAAGGACGCCACCAAGCCGGTGTCGGCCCGCCAGCCCGTCGATGCGCTCGCCGGCCGCTGCCCCGACCGGCGGATCCACGTCGTGGCCGACGCGGCCTGGGCCGCCCGCGAGCTGGCCGGCCTGCCCGCCCGGGTGACCGTGACCTGCAGGCTGCGCCGCAACGCCGTGCTCTGTGCGACCTGGCCCCACCGCCCACGGGCAAGCGGGGACGGCCACGGCTCAAAGGCAAACGGCTGGGCGCCCCCGCCGACCTGGCCGCCAAGGCGGACTGGGACAAGGTCACCGTCTGCCGTTGCGGCCGTGACGAAACAGGTGTGGGCCGCCGAGCGTCGCTGCCTGTGGCACGGCGCCTTCGGCTGCCAGCAGGTCCGGGTCGTGCTGGTCCGCGAGGCCGGACGCGACCACGGGTACGATTCGGCGTTGGCCGCCACCGACCCCGACAGCTCCGCCGCCGACGTCGTCGCCCGGTACGCGGCGAGATGGTCGATCCAGGTCGCGGTCTTCGACGGCGAGCAGACCGCGGGGGCCGGCCAGGCCCGCAACCGCGCCCCCGAAGCGGTCGAGCGGACGGCGCCGTTCGGGTTCTGCTGCCTCAGTCTGGCGGTCCTGTGGCACGCGATCGCCGGGCACACCCCTGAGGTGGTCGCCGAGCGCTGCCGGCGCGCTCCCTGGTATGCCTGCAAGAGGAACCCGTCGGTCGCGGACATGCTCGCCGCCCTGCGGCGGGTGCTGACCGCCGCCGAATTTCGGCCACAACACCCTGAACAGCCCACATGTGAAGAAATCGCCGCCGTACGCCTGGCCTGGAAACAAGCAGCCGCATAACCACGAAACTCAAGTGACAGGCCGGGACCGAGCAAAGTGTGGACTGATTACAGGCCGGATCTGTGTCTTTAAGTCAGGAGCAAGACAACGGCCGCGGCGACCAGCAGACTCCCCGCGACCACATCCCAGACCACACCCTTGACCGACAGGTGCCCACCAGCACGCCAACATGCCCTAGACCCGAACAGGAACAACACCGCGAACAGCACCGCCCACGCGCCCCGAGCACCGGTCAGCTCAGCCATCGGACTCACCAGGCCCGACCAGCGCGACCAGCGCGTCGTCCACCAGCAGCGCCGCGCGCGCCCACCCGGCGTCACCCAGCACCGCGCCGCTGACAACAGCGGCGTCACCCAGCTGCTGCGCTGCGCGCAGCAGTCCACGCATCAACCCCGACACATCAGCCGTCTCGACACGCACCTCGACCGGCTGATCCGCGACGCGGAACCGGACGTCCGCCCACGGCACCTCCACCGTCGCAGTGACGACCAACCGCTCATTGCCGCCAGCGACAAGACTCACCACACAAGTCATCACGCCACCCCCCGTCTCACACTCCCGAGCGCGTCGCGGCGTGCTACGGATGGCTGGGCTGCAACCCGATCTGCAACCGCACGCCGAATCACGGGCAGGTACAGGCTCGGTCGGGCAACAATGTGAGAAGTGAGAACTAGCTGCTCAGAGGCAGGAACCGACCGAGCTAGGCATGGTCGAGGATGGGCCCCAGGACATACCAGGACTGGTACCTCGCCCCGCTCCTGCTGTGCGCGGGGCTGGCGGCCGAGGGACGTGCGCTGGACCCACCACTCGCGTGGGACATGGCCAGGCCCCGAGCCTTGAAACGGTAGGCTGGCGGGTCAATGAGCGACGACCCCGACGAGTACGACGACGACCGCGAGGACGAACCACGGGTACCGCTTGGCCCGCTCGACCCACGCGAGGCTGCGCTCGTGCGGCGAGACCTCGACGACCTCGCCGCGTTCCGGAACGCCTTCGAGTCCGGAGGGTTCAAGGGCGTCAGCCTGTTCTGCGAGGACTGCGCCGAGGACCACTTCTACGGCTGGGACATCCTCGAGAACAATCTGCGCTCGCTGCTCGAGTCGGGCGAGGCGCCAGTCCACGAACTCGCCTACGACCCGCACCCCGAGGAGTACATCGACTGGGACTATGCCCAGGGCTACCTCGACGGGCTGGCCGACGCGGGCGCGCCCGTGCTGCCTCTTCCCGACACGGCAATCGCTGGCTGCCCCTTCTGCGGGAGCGAGCTCCCCGAAGGCGGCGAGCGCTCGATCTACTGCCTGACCTGCGGAACCCATCTTGGCCCAGCGCGGATCGCGCGGGCGTTGATTGACCAAGGGTGGGACGTCGGAGCAGTCGCTGAGCTGCTACGGGCCGCGCGCGTCCCTCCGCTCCGGGGGCTGCCGAAAACTCGATGAACGTGGCAAAGCGGAGGGACGCCCCCGATGGTCGCGACCGTGAGGTGGCACGCCGTGAGGTGAACGGTGCGGCGGTCGTCGTCCTCGAAGGCGATCTCACCGCCCAACGGGTCGACGCGGTCGTCAACGCCGCGAACGAGCGGCTCGCGCACGACGGCGGCGTGGCGGCGGCGCTTGCGCGTGCTGGCGGCCCTGCGGTCCAGGGCGAGTCCGACGCGTGGGTCGGTGAGCACGGATCCGTTAAGCCGGGCACGGCGGCGATCACGACAGCGGGGGCGATGGCGGCCCGCTGGATCATCCACGTCGTCGGCCCTCGGTGGCGCGAGGGGCAGGACAACGAGGGCCTGCTCCGCCAGGCCGTGCGGGCCGCGCTCGACACCGCCCGCGACCTCGGCGCGACCTCGATCGCCTTGCCCGCGATCTCAGCAGGCATCTTCGGCTACCCCAGAAACGAGGCCACGACGGTCATCGCTGACGAGACGCGCCAGTGGCTGGCCGGTGACCGGGGCGGCCTCGCCGAGATCCGGCTCGTCGGCTACGACGCCGCCACCGCCGAGGACTTCGCCCGCGGATGCGCTTGAGCCGCACGTCGAGGGTGTGATCGGCGAGAATCGACGCTACCCTTGCGCTTCACGCGTGCGCCAGATGAGGGCTCACCCTGAGCGCAGCAGCCGTAGCACGCGCTCTCGACCACCGTCGACCGTGCTCCCCAGTGAGCCTGCGTGACCGCCGCGCTGCCCGTCTTCCAGCCATCGATGAGGCGTCCTGTCCCCGCACGCACGACGATAACTCAAGGAGGTTGCGGACAACCATGCGCATCGGCCTGATCGCTCCGCCCTTTGTGCCCGTCCCGCCGCCCGCCTACGGCGGCACCGAGCTGATGCTGGACGGCCTCGCGCGGGGATTACGTGACGCCGGTCACGAGGTTCTCCTCTTCTGCACCGGCGACAGCACCTGTCCGGTCCCACGCCGCTGGCTGCTGCCACGGGCCGCTGTCGACCGGATGGGATCGACCCGGCCGGAGCTGCGCCATGTCATCAGCGCCTACGAAGCCGTCAAAGGGTCAGACGTCATCCATGACCACACGCTCATCGGGCCGATCTATGCGGGACGCTTCGACACGTTGCCCTTGGTCACCACGAACCACATGCCGTTTGACGAGGAGATGAGCGACATCTACGGAGCCATCGGTGACCGAGTGCCGATCATCGCCATCTCGCGTGCGCAGGCGCGCCAGGCGAGGACCGTGCCGATCGCACGGGTGATCCACCACGGCATCGACGCCCGTGACTTCCCCTTTGGCAAGGGAGACGGAGGCTACGTCCTGTTCCTCGGTCGGATGTCCCACGAGAAAGGCGTAAAGCAAGCGGCGCTCGTAGCGGCCAGAACCGGCGCGCGGCTGCTCATCGCGGCCAGGATGAGCTGGCCGCAGGAGCGCACCTACTTCGAGGAAGAGGTACGGCCGCTGCTGTCGGACCGCATCGAGTTCGTGGGAGAGGTCGGCGCGCGCCGGAAACGCGAGCTGCTCGCGAACGCTCGGGCAGTGCTCAATCCGATCTGCTGGCCGGAGCCGTTCGGGCTCGTCATGATCGAGGCGCTCGCCTGTGGCACCCCTGTGCTCGCGTTCCCGGAGGGCGCAGCGGCCGAGATCGTCGAGCATGGCGTCACTGGCTTCCTGTGCCGCGACGAGGACGACATGGCGGCTCGCCTCGACGAGGTCGGCAGCTTGGACCGCCGAGACTGCCGCGCCGCGGTCGAGGGCTATTTCTCGACCCGTCGCATGGTCGCCGAGCATGTCGAGCTGTTCGAGCAGATCCTCAGCGGGGCTTTCGCGTCAGGCTCGTGGTAGCCGGAGCGCGGGGCTCCGGGATCAGCTCGACGCCTGGCGGGAGCCCCTCCACGCTGACGTTGTCGCCGTCCACACGCACGGTGACCCGACCACCCGCCAACGGGATCCCGCCGACCTGCAGGCTGCCGATGGGCTTGGGCAGGGCAGGCGCAAGCGAGAGCTTGCCGCCTGGCACCCAGGGGTCGAGCCGTAGGAGGGTTCGCAAGAACAGCAGCGGTGCAGCGGCGGCCCAGGCCTGTGGTGAGCAGGAGGTCGGGTACCGCACGGGTAGGTTCACCTCGGCGCGTGCGAAGCCGCAGAACAGCTCGGGAAGCCGGCCACCGTCTACCGCTGCGGCGTCCAGCAGCGCGAGGATCACCCGCTGGGCCTGTTCGACGAATCCGTAACGCATCAGGCCCGCCGCGGTCAACGCGTTGTCGTGCGGCCACACGGACCCGTTGTGGTAGCTGACCGGGTCGTACGCGGCCATAGAGCTCGCGAGCGTCCGGATTCCCCAGCCGCTGAACAGCTCGGGAGATCCCAGCCGCTCAGCGACCAGGGCAGCGCGCTCCTCCTCGACGATTCCGGTCCACAGGCAATGGCCCATGTTCGAGGCCAGGGCGTCGATCGGGCGCTTGTCCGCGTCCAGCCCTAGGGCGAACCAGCCGCGGTCGTCCAGCCAGAAGTCGCGGTTGAAGCGCTGCTTCAGGTCGGCCGCGCGACCGGCGTAGCGGTCTGCGGTCTCGGCGTCGCCCGCCTCCTCGGCGAAGTGCGCGCGGGCGACATACGCTGCGTACACGTACCCCTGCACCTCGCACAACGCGACCGGCGGCTGCGCGAACCTCCCGTCCGCAAAGCGGATGCTGTTCCAGGAATCTTTCCACCCCTGGTGAAGCAGCCCTGAGTCCGTGGCCCGGGCGTACTCCACGTAGCCGTCCCCGTCCCGGTCGCCGAACTCGTCGATCCAGGCGAGCGCCCGGTCGACGTGCGGCAGCAGCCGGCGCACCTCCGCCTCCGCGAGGCCCCATCGCCGCAGCTCGCCGAGCAGCATCACGAACAGCGGGGTGGCGTCGATGCTCCCGTAGTAGCAGCTCCCGCCCCCCAGTGAGAGCGACGCGACCGCACCGAACCGTACCTCGTGGAGAATTCGGCCAGGCTCTTCCTCGGTCACTGGGTTCACGTCCTGGCCCTGCAGGGCGGCGAGCGTCTGGAGCACTCCAAGGGCCAGATCGGGGTCGACGAGCAGGGCCATCCAAGCGGTAAGGAGCGAGTCGCGGCCGAAAAGCGTCATGAACCAGGGAGCGCCCGCAGCGACCACGGGCCGGTCGGCATGCTCGGGGTCGAACATCCGCAATGATCCGAGATCCTCGGCGGCACGGGCCACCGCGGTCGCCAGCGGCGCGTGGTCGGTCTGCACGCTTGGGACGTCGCGCCGCCAGCGCACCAGACGCTCGCGGGGAACCGCGTGCTCTACCGGTTGCCCGCAACAGTAGCGGGGCTCGACTTCGCGCTCGTCGATGATCGGGACCACGTGGAGGCACATCTGCCACTCCTCGTGTGGCGCGACCCGCACCTCCCAAGTGGCGAGCTGCGAGCCGGACAGCGGCGGTTCGCTGAACGCGATCCGCGTGCCGCGGGACCCCCCCGCGCGGTGAACTCCGAAGACGAAGTCGTGACCTGTGAACTCCTGCCAGAGCTCGCCTCGCCCCGAGACCCGGCCATCCTTGACCTCGAACAGGTCGGCGAAGTCGACCGCGAGACGGAGCTGGAGCACGCAGCTAACCGGATCAGGCCCGTAGTTGCGCACGGTGAGATCTTCACGCATCCCTCGGCCGACGTACCGCTTGCGAAGGATGATGAGGTTGCCCACTTGTTCGCTTAGGCACCGGACCTGTTGCACGAACGTGGCGGCAAACGGCTCAGCGACGGCCACGCCGAGCGCTTCAGGCGTCTCACCGTCGATGGTGAGCTGCAGCTGGGAGAGAAATCGGGTGTCGAGAAAGAACAACCCCTGTGGCGTACCCGGCTCGAAGTCGCCCGTCCGAGCAGCAACGACGAAGGACGAGCCTTCGACCAGGGTCACCACCCCGTCGCTGTGCCCCAGCCGGGCAGGCTCCGTCCCAATGGCCCACGGCTCAACGTTCACCGCCGGCTTCACCGGCCTCTCGCACCTTCCAGGATCGGCGGAGCACTCGCGGGATTAGGGCAGCCACTGGGTGTCGACGGCGCGGAGGGCGTCGAGGAGGGGACGTGCGTAGCCCGCGTTGCCCGTGATCCGCGCGAGGTCGCCGCGCACACGCAGGCGGCCGAGCACGATCGCGAGCGGGATGTCGAGCGTGCCGGAAATGAGCTGCTGCCACCGCTCATAGTCGGCGCTGAACTCAAGGGTCGCTGCCGCGCCGTCGCCGCCGCTCCACGTGACGCGTGGGGTCCCGTTCGCGCTTGGCGCGATCGTGACCTCGTAGACATGTTGGTCGACCAGCGCCCCGGCCGGCTGTACGACCAAGCGATACCTCCCGGCGAGCACATCCGCCAGCCGCCCGGCCTCGGGCTGGGCGACAAGCTGTGCGCACAACGCCTGCATCCACTCCCCGCTCGGAAAGACCGGCATGGCCACCTCACCAAAACTCATCTTGAACGCTGACGGCGCACACGGTACCGCGCGGGGAAACGTACGGTAGCTTCCCGGTGCCGTGCCGTCGGACAGCCACGCTTCCTGTCCTACGAAGCGTTGAGCAGGTCCGCCAGCCGCGCGATCACCGTTCGCGCTTTGGTTTCGGCCATTGCGACCGCCGAGTGCGTCTCCCAGCAAGCCCGGTCGGCGGCGTCGACGGCGATGCGGTCAGCTACCCCGTACGGCTGAGGCCGATAACGGTCGCGGAACTCGTCGTACGCGGCGCCGCCCGTGCTGGTCGCGACTCCAGCGAGCTTCGCGCTGCGCTCAGACACCAGCCGGCCCCAGCGGGCGCGGTTGTCCCGGAGCGCCGGGCAGACGCCGGGTATGGGCGGCAGCGCGGCGGCACTCGCCGCGAGCGCTGCCGCCTGCTTAGCAGAGGCGCCGAGCGCCGAGCGCCGCCCGCGCTGGGTGCCGCCCTCGTCCCAGCCCGCCACAATCCCGTCCATTGCGAGGTCGAGGTCAGCAAGGCGGCCGTACACGTTTGCCTCGCTCTCGGCCACCGCGGCGGTGGTGCGAGCCAGACCGGTGAGGTCACGGACCGCCTGAACCGCTTTGCCCACCACGGGATGGCGCGCGTCAAGCTTGCCGGCCAGGGCGTCGAGCTGGCCAGCACTCGACCGGAGCGTCGCGAGCTCGCCCGGGACGGCGGCCAGGGCGTCTTTCATCGCCTGTCCCCGTGGAACCTTGTGGCGGATCTCGTCCATCGTCCGCTGGGTACGCACGACCGCCTCGCCAAGAGCAACCGCCGGGCCCCGCAAAGTCGACCGAGCAGAGACGACCGCAGCAGGATCCGCCCGCGAGCACCCACCCACCAAAGAAATCAGGACAAGAAAAGAAACCAGGCGCATAGGGCTGCGATCCTACTGCCCACAACGAGAGGCTCCGCGCGCGCCCCACCCGCGACGCGAGCCCCCACAGCAGCCATCAAGGAGCGAGGCCGAGAGCAGAAAGGACCGCCCTGGCCTCGACCGGAGGGCACGAGAGGCCCCTGCACCGCCCCACCCGCGACGCGAGCCCCCACAGCAGCCATCAAGGAGCGAGCCCGAACCAAAAGGCCACCTTGGCCTCGACCGTAGGGCTAAAAGGTTCGCGCCCGGAGGTCGAGGCCAAGGTGGCCTGAGAGAAGAGGACTCGCGGTTACCTAGAAGTCCATGCCGTCCATGCCACCCATGCCGCCATGGCCGTGGCCACCGGCAGCGCTGGCATCCTTGGGCTCGGGCTTGTCGGCGACCAGCGTCTCGGTGGTGAGCAGCAGCGCCGCGATCGAGGCCGCGTTCTGCAACGCTGACCGGACGACCTTGGCCGGGTCGATGACGCCGAACTTGATCATGTCCCCGTACTCGCCGGTCAGCGCGTTGAGGCCCTCACCCTGCTTCAGGGCACGGACCCTCTCGACGATGACCGAGCCTTCGAGACCGGCGTTGTTCGCGATCCACCGCAGGGGCTCGCTCAGCGCTCGCCGCACGATGTTCGCGCCGGTCGCGTAGTCGCCCTCGAGGTCGAGCTTGTCCAGAGCGCCCGCGGCCTGCAGCAGCACAATGCCGCCGCCGCCGACGATGCCCTCCTCGACCGCCGCGCGGGTCGCCGACAGGGCGTCCTCGATGCGGTGCTTCTTCTCCTTCAGCTCGACCTCAGTGGCCGCGCCGACCTTGACGACCGCGACACCGCCGGACATCTTGGCGAGCCGCTCCTGGAGCTTCTCGCGGTCCCAGTCCGAGTCGGTGTTCTCGATCTCGGCCCTGATCTGCGCGATCCTGCCCTTGATGTCGTCCTCGGACCCAGCGCCCTCGACGATCGTGGTGTTGTCTTTGGTGATCGTCACCTTGCGAGCCCGGCCGAGCAGGTCGACGGTGACGTTCTCCAGCTTCAGGCCGAGCTCCTCGGAGATGACCTGACCACCGGTGAGGATTGCGATGTCCCCGAGCATGTTCTTGCGGCGGTCGCCGAAGCCGGGAGCCTTGACCGCGGCCGACTGGAACGTCCCACGGATCTTGTTCACGACGAGCGTGGCAAGCGCCTCGCCCTCCACGTCCTCGGAGATGATGACGAGCGGACGACCGGCCTGCATGACCTTCTCGAGGACCGGCAGCAGGTCATGGACGGCCGAGACCTTCTGGTTCGCGATCAGGACGTACGGCTCCTCGAAGACGACCTCCATCCGCTCGGCGTCGGTCACCATGTACGGCGATACGTAGCCCTTGTCGAACTGCATCCCCTCGACGAAGTCGAGCTCCAGCCCGAACGTCTGAGACTCCTCGACGGTGATCACACCGTCCTTGCCGACCTTGTCCATCGCCTCGGCGATGATCTGGCCAATGTCGGGGTCGTTGTTCGCCGAGATCGTCGCGACGTGCGCGATCTCCTCCTGGGTCTCGATGTCACGGGCCATCTGCCCGATCTGCTCGACGACCCGCTCGACCGCCTGCTCGATCCCGCGCTTCAACAGCATCGGGTTCGCGCCCGCCGCGACGTTGCGCATGCCCTCGTGGACCATCGCCTGCGCGAGCACGGTCGCGGTGGTGGTGCCGTCACCAGCGACGTCGTTCGTCTTGGTGGCGACCTCCTTGGCGAGCTGGGCGCCCATGTTCTCGTACGGGTCCTCCAGCTCGATCTCGCGGGCGATGGTCACGCCGTCGTTCGTGATCGTGGGCGAGCCCCACTTCTTCTCGAGCACGACGTTCCGGCCCTTCGGGCCGAGCGTGATCTTGACCGCGTCCGCGAGCTTGTTGACGCCAGCCTCCAGCCTGCGCCGAGCGTCCTCGTGGAACTTCAGCTGCTTTGCCATGGTGATGGCCTCCTGCTACTTCGCGAGGACCGCGAGGATGTCGCGGGCGGACAGGATCAGGTATTCCTCACCCTGCACCTTGAACTCTGTGCCGCCGTACTTGGAGTAGACGACGATGTCCCCCTCCTTGACGTCCAGAGGGATCCGTTGGCCCTGGTCAGAGATGCGACCGGGGCCGACGGCGATAACCTCGCCCTCTTGCGGTTTCTCCTTGGCGGTGTCGGGGATCACGAGGCCGCTGGCGGTAGTCTGCTCCGCCTCACTGGCCTTCACCACGACCCGATCCTCGAGCGGCTTGAGCGCAACCTTGGTGGCGGTCGCCATGCCGTATCTCCTTCTCGTCTCGAATCCTGCTCTATCCATAAGCACGCGCCGCAGGGACCAGCGGATGCGATTGGGTCCTGGCAGAGCGCAACAGTCTGGCACTCGACCAGGTCGAGTGCCAGAGCAGAACCCTAGCAGTCGCTAGGGGTGAGTGCAAGAGCCTTCTCCCGGACTTGAGTCCTCACTGCTCAGATTTATCCGAGGACAGGTCTTGAAGCTTCCCGTTTCGGCCTCCTCACGTTCCGTGTTACTCTCACCCCTGCGAGGTACATCCTGGTGGGAGGCCTCGCGGGTGGCCCCGATCTTTACCTAGGGGGTTTGGCGTGTCGGACTACCAGAGGCGGCTGGGCAGTCGGCTTCGTGCCATTCGCCAGCAGCAGAGACTCACGCTCCAGCAAGTGGAGGAGCTGTCAAGCGGGCGGTGGAAGGCGGTGGTCGTCGGCTCCTACGAGCGCGGCGACCGCGCGGTGTCAGTCGCCAAGCTGGCTGAACTCAGCGAGTTCTACAACGTGCCGGTCTCCGAACTCCTACCAAAAGAAGAGGTCACCGCCGTCTCGACCTCGACCGGTCCAGTGCGGGTCATGCTGGACCTCCGCAAGCTGGCGCAGCCCGACCTCGACCCAGACCTGCGTCCCGTCTCGCGCTTCGCGCACACCATTCAACTCCAGCGTGGCGACTTCAACGGCAGCGTCCTCACGATCCGCGGCGAGGACCTGCGGGCACTGTCAGTGATCTACGGGACGGATCCTGCGGAGCTGATCCTGCGGCTGGAGGACGAAGGGGTGCTCGCGCACCTGTAGTCGGCCTTGTCGGGTCCGTGCATCGGGCTCCAGGGCAACTACCTTTTAGCCCCTCCGCCCGATGCACGGACCCCTTGACCCCTCCGCCCCGTGCGCTCGTTGGAGCTGAAAGCGCTCACGTCGTGCGGTCGGCGCACTGCCGCCACTCACAGCTCCTGGATGGTGACTTCGGGGTGGGCGGAGGCGAGGACGGCAAGGTCGGCTGGGTCGCCGGTCAGGATGGCGGCACCTCCGGCTGCGATGGCTTGTGCGACGACCATCGCGTCGATCGTTGCCGAGGACGAGGCTTGGTTGAGCAGCGATCCTGCCAACCTGCCGATCTCCTCGGTGGCTGGCGGGATCGCGTCGATGGCCCGAAGGACCCGGTTGAGACGGGCGGCTCGAGGCCCCTGGCCACACGCTGTCTCGGCAACGACGACGACCGGAATCTCGACCTCCACATCGAGTTCGCGGGCACGCTCGAGGAATGCACGAGCCCGCTGATCGCCCCGTGCCAGACCAATGACCGCGCCCGAGTCCAGGATCAGGCGTTCCGGTGCTGACTCACGACGGCGTCGGCGGGAGCTGGCCATGCCCGGCGCACCTCCTCCATGACCTCTTCGTCGATAGGCCCGACCTCGGCCGCGAGCTCGTCTAGCAGTGCGCCAAGCCGGTCGCGTTGAAGTTGGCGGCGGAGGGCTTCGTTGACGTACGCAGAGAGCTGTCGTCGCCCCACGCGATCCCGGGCGCGAGTCAACAGCTGCTCATCGAGCGTCAGAGACACCTTCTCGGTTGCCATACGCACATCCTACTTCAAGTAGGAGTACATGGCCAGCAGCGGCGCGGCGCGCTTACCGGAGGGCGAGGAGCCAGGGGCGTTGGTCGATGAAGCCGGCACGGCGGTAGGCGGCGATGGCAGGGAAGTTGTCAGCGCGCACGTGGAGGCTCACTAAGGGAAAGCCGGCATCGAGCAGCTCGCGGGTCAGGGCGCGGACGGCCGACCCGCCGATGCCGCGGTCACGCCACTTGGGCTCCACGAAGACGCCTGCGAGCTGGACGCCGCGGCGCCAGCTGCGCAGGGACAGGTCGATCTTCGCGATCGGGGCGCCGCCACGGTCGACGACCCAAGTGGCCGCCTGAGCGACGCTCTCGGCCACACGGGACCGGACCCCGCCACGGCCCGAGCGCAGGATCGGCGTCCCCATCTGGTCCTCGACGTGGAGCTGACAGGCGAAGTCGGTCAGCCGGTCAAGATCGGAGGTGTCGGCCAGACGGAACCCGTCCGGTGTGTCCCCGTCCGGCACCGAACCAGCGGTGGCGATCATCAACCGCTGCTCGCGGGAGGACACCCGGCGGCGGAACAGGGACCGCGTCGCCAGGTCGAGCACCGCTTGCGAGATCTCGAGGTCACCGATAAGGATCCGCCAACCGGTCGGGTTGGCGGCGCCGGCGAACGCGGTGGCGGCGACGGGATCGCCAGCGGGCACGAGCGTGGCGGTCGGGCCGAAGTAGAGCACCGCGACCGGGTCGTCGTCGGGCCACACGAGGAAGCGGCCGTGTTCCCCCCGGTCGAGCGCGTCGAGCAAGTAATGGTGCTCATACGCCCACCCCCTGGACTGCCGGTGGCCGAAGTCGCGCTCGAGCAAGGCCGTGACGTGGGCGACGTCCGCCCGAGCAAGGCGGGCCGCCCTGGCGCGGGCCGGGGTGGTGGTCATGACGAGGCCTGCCCCTGCGCGGACGCTCCGCGTTCGCGTTCCCCTGCGATAGCCAGGGCCTCGAGCGGCAGGTTCGGGTCGGCGTCGATGTCCAGGCCAGACCGTTCGCCAGCGAGCAGCCGGTTGGCGCCGGCGGCGGCGATCATCGCGCCGTTGTCCGTGCACAGCCCGGGCGCTGGCAGGAGGAGGCGCAGCCCCTCGCGTCTGCACGCATCGGCCGCTGCAGCGCGCAGCCGTGAGTTGGCCGCCACGCCACCCACGACCGTCACATGCTCGACAGCGTGCGTCCGCGCCGCCACGAGCGTCTTGCGAACCGCGACATCGACCACCGCCTCCTGAAAGGAGGCGGCGACGTCAGGCAGATGGATCGGCTCGCCGACGGCCTCGCGCCGGCGCAGCTCTCGAATGACGGCGGTCTTCAAACCAGAGAACGAGAAGTCAAGGGTGGCAGGCATTGCCCGCGGGAACGCCATGGCGCACGCGTCGCCCTCGCGGGCCAGCCGATCGATCTCTGGCCCGCCTGGGTAGGGGAGGCCGAGGAAGCGCGCGATCTTGTCGAACGCCTCGCCGGCCGCGTCGTCGATCGTCGCGCCGACCGTCGAGAAGCGGCCCTGCGTGTCGAGCAGGACCAGGCTGGTGTGCCCGCCGCTCACGATCAACGCGACGAGCGGCGTCGGCAGCGGCCCGAACTCGAGCTGCACCGCGCAGACATGGCCCTCCAGGTGGTTGACCCCGATCAGCGGCAGGCCGTGGGCAAGCGCGAGGCCCTTCGCCGCCGCGACCCCCACGAGCAGTGCGCCGACGAGGCCCGGTCCGCGCGTCACCGCGACCGCGTCGATGTCGGCGTACGTGCACCCACCCTCGACCAGCGCCCGGTCGATACAGGGCAGGAGCAGCTCGAGGTGCGCACGCGCCGCGATCTCGGGCACGACCCCGCCGTACGGCCGGTGCCGCTCCACCTGGGAGCCGACCACGTTCGACCGCACGCGCAACCCGTCCTCGACGAGCGCGATCGCGGTCTCGTCGCACGACGTCTCGATGCCGAGAACGAGCAACGCTAGCCCTCGCCCTGGTGATGTCCCCACCCGCCGGCGGGACCTGCGGCCCCGCCCCCACCCAGGCCGATGCGGCCCTGCACCCACGGGACGTCGAGGTCGGGCGCGCCGCTCGACCCGCCGGGGACGTCCAGCCGTGCCGCCTGGGCTGCGAGCCGGTCGCCGAAGGCATCGGACTGGAGACCGTGCGCCCACATGATCAGCGCGTCCTCACCAGTCTCCGCATAGTAGCCGGGCCGTGTCCCCACGGGCGCAAACCCGAACTGCGCGTAGAGCCGCTGCGCGCCCCGGTTGGCAGTGCGGACTTCGAGGGTAGCGGCCGAAGCACCCAGGGCGCGGGCCTCGCGCAGAATCGTGTGGAGGAGCCGGCTCGCGATCTTCCGCCGGTGATGGCGGGGATGCACCGCCACGGTGGTCACGTGCGCCTCGTCGAGCGTAAGCATCAGGCCCGCGTACCCAAAAACCGACCGGCGGCGGAAGAGCCGGCGCCATCCGGGCACCCGCCCGGAGGCGGGCCCAAGCGCGACGACGTACCGGCGGGTGTCCCATTGAGCGAGCTCGGACGCGAACATCGCCTGCGACCAGGGACGCGGGTAGACCAGGCGCTCGATCGCGAGGACTTGGCGCAGGTGACGACCACGCATCGGCACGATGTCGACACCGGTCAGGGCGGAGCGGGTGAGCTCAGCGACCGTCAGGACCCACCCCCCCGTAAAGCACCCCACGGTTGCGCCAGTTGATGCGCGCATCGGCCTTCCGGACGTAGATCGGCGAAAGGTCCTCGGGGCGCTGGGTCTCCTCGCGGATGAAGCGGGGCAACGCGAGCTCGACGAGCGCCTCGGCGCTCGGGAACGCGCTCGAGGACGAGCCGACCTCGGCACCGGTGGACTCGAGCAGGGACCGGTTCGCCACCGCGCCGTCACCGATGCAGAGCACGTCGTCAGGCACCGCCTCGATCTCTCCGGCCAGCTTCCCCGGCGGGCCGACGCGATACTCGGTCATCCGCTGCACCCCACCCGGCACCGGGCGGTAGAACACCCAGAACAGCTCACCGCGGCGGGCGTCGATCACACCGCAGATCAGGCGCCGGGCGTGCCGGACCCGGAACGCGAGCAGGTCGAGCGACGCGAGCCCGACCACCGGCAGCCGCCGAGCGTGCGCCATCGTCTGCGCGGTCGCGATCCCGACCCGCAACCCCGTGAACAGCCCCGGCCCGAGGCTCACCGCCAGGCCGTTGACCGCATCGAGGCCAAGGTTCGCGTGCCGCAGGCAGAACGCGATCGCCGGGGCGAGAAACTCGGCGTGCGCGCGACCGCGCGCCAGCGTTGCGCTCGCCACGAGCCCGTGCTCGGTGGACAGGCACACGCTGGACTGCGGGGTAGCGGTCTCGATGCCGAGGACGAGCACTTTTACGCGCCCATGCGCCAAGGCTGCAGGTCCACCGCCAGCCCGGCCATCCGCCTGGCCCAGTCATGGCCGTGGGCGCAGATCAGGAGCAGGCGCGGCTCGGCGTCCACATCCTGGGGGGGTCCGACCGGCTCCGGCAGGCGAAACTCGACCTCCAGGTGGTCGACCGGCAACAGCGGATTCATCGCGTCGCCCCACTCGACGAACGTCACCCAGTCACGGTCGAGCGCCTCCTCGTAGCCGATGTCGAGCACCTCCTGCAGGGTGGACAGCCGGTACACGTCGAGGTGGAGGACCGGCATCTGCCCCTGGTACTCACGACGGAGCACGAACGACGGGCTCGTGACCCGCCCCGGCACGCCGAGCGCCGCCGCGGCACCCTGCACGAAACAGGTCTTGCCAGCCCCGAGCTCGCCGGTGAGCGCGACGACGTCCCCGAGCCGCAACGCCCCCGCGACCGTCGCGGCGATCTTGCGGGTCTGCGCCGGCGAGCGGCTGACCAGTCGAACCTCCCGCGCCATCTAGCGCAGCCTCGACTGTGTGGAGGTCGGGAGCTCATGCTCCAGGGCTGGTTGCTCGGCCGCCCGGTCACCGGGGGGCACCCCCTGCAGGAGGCCCAGCGCCTCGGCCGCTGTCGGCACCCGGCCGGCGAGCACGTCGGCCGCGAGCCGCAGATCGCGGCGCAACGCGTGGAGCGCGGTCTCGTTCCCGCGAAGCGCCGCAGCGGGATGGAATGTGGGGATGAGCGTTCGCCCGCCGAGGTCGAAGCGGTACCCGGCGACGCGGCTCACCGGGATGCGCCATGGGTCGGGTGGGCCACCCGTGACCTGCTCGAGGAGCAGCCGGGTCGCGAACGCCCCGAGCGTTACGACCACACCCGGATCGATGTGGGCGAGCTGCTCGACCAGGAACGGCTTGCACGCCTCGATCTCGTCCGGCAGTGGGTCACGGTTGGCGGGCGGGCGGCATTTCAGGACGTTCGCGATGTACACGCCGTGCTCGCGGGACAGTCCGACTTCCGCGCACAGCGTGTCGAGCAGCTGCCCGGCGGCGCCGACGAACGGCACACCCTGCCGGTCCTCGTGGAATCCAGGAGCCTCGCCAACGAACATCAGCGACGCGTTGGGGTCGCCGACGCCGAACACGACCTGCGTACGACCCTGCGCGAGCCGGCAGCGGGTACAGGCCAGCGCTTCCGTGCGCAGCTCCAGGAAGGTCCTCACACGCCGTCACCCCCACTGCAACCTCGGGCGTGGCGAGTCTAGCCCGGCGGAGCACTAGCCTTGCGAAATGGGAGGTGACCATGGCGAAGGTCCGCATCGAAACGGCCGCTCCGGGAGTCCGGCTGCTCACCCTCACCGACCCGGGCAAGCGCAACGCGATGGGCGAGCAGATGAGCCGCGAGCTGATCGCCGTTTTGCAGGCCCTGCGCGCCGATGCCGACACGCGCGCCCTCGTCGTCACCGGCGAGGGCGACGCGTTCTGCGCGGGCGCTGACCTGCCCGAGCTGTTCGGTGACACCGACCGCTGCGTCATCGAGACCCACGCGAGCCTCCAGGCGTACTACCAGGCATTCCTGGGAGTCCGCGAGCTGGGGTTCCCGACCGTCGCTGCGGTGAACGGGCCCGCGGTCGGCGCCGGCCTCAACCTCGCGCTGTCCTGCGACCTGCGCATTGCCAGCCCGAACGCGGCGTTTGCAGCCACGTTCGCGCGGATCGGCCTGCACCCTGGCGGCGGCTGCACCTGGTTCCTCGTTCGCGCCATCGGGGCGAGCCGGGCACTGCGGACGCTCCTGCTCGGCGAGGAGATCGACGCCGACCAAGCCGTGGCCTGGAGCCTCGCCGACGGCCCTGAGGACGACTGCGTTGCCGCCGCGATCGACCTCGCCAGCCGCTTCGCCGCCCTCGACCCCGCACTCGCGCGCCACATCAAGCGCAGCGTCGGCCTCGCCGTCTCCACGAACGACCTCGGCGCCGTCCTCGAGTACGAGTCATGGGCGCAGGCCGCCTCGGCATCGTCACCCGTCTTCCAGGCGTGGGTCGAGCGCTTCCGCCGCTAGGCAGCTGCGCAACCCCCTAACATCCCGACAGTGGATGTGAGCAGAATTGACCTCCAACGTCGCAGACTGGGCACGACCGGGATCGAGGTGTTCCCGCTGGGGGTCGGCTGCTGGGCGATCGGCGGCGAAGACAGCAATCTCGGTTTGCCGATGGGCTGGAGCACAGCCGACGACCATGCCTCCCTGCAATGCCTGTTCCGTGCGTTCGAGCTGGGAGCGAACCTGTTCGACACCGCAGACGTCTACGGCCACGGCCAGTCGGAGCGGCTGATCGGCCGGTTCCTAAGCCAGGTCCCGCGCGACCAAGTCGTGATCACGAGCAAGGTCGGTTACTTCGCCGGGACCGCGCCCAACGCCTACCAGCCGTTGCATCTGCGCCACCAGTTGGAGCAGACCCTGTTGGAGCAGACCCTGGACAACCTCGGCACCGACTACCTGGACGTCTACTTCCTCCACAACTTCGATTTCGGGCTCGACGACGCCTACCTGGCGAGCGCCGTCGAGCGGATGCGGGCGTTCCGGGACCAGGGCCTGGTGCGGGCGATCGGCATGCGCGGCCCGCACCGCCTCGCGCTGGAACGCCTGACCACACCAAAGGCCGAGCGGACCGACAAGCATGCCCGCTTCCGCCAGGTGTTCGGGCTCGTGCAGCCCGACGTGCTCGCGGTGCGCTACAACCTCCTCACCCCCGACGGTCCCGACAACGTCTTCGCCTGGGCATCCCGTCACCGCGTCGGAGTGCTGATCAACAAGCCGCTCGCCCAGGGGCTGCTCGCCGGCAAGCACGACCCGGCCCGCCCGCCGGTCTTCGGGCCCGGAGACCACCGCAGCCGAAAACGCTGGTTCACCCCGACCGCGCTGACGGTGCTGCATGACGGGCTGGCCCCGCTGCGGCAGCGGTTCGGCTCGCGCCCGGCCGACCTGGTCCGGGTGGCGCTGCGCTTCTGCCTGCAACGCGCCGAGGGTGCCGCGGTGCTGGTCGGCTTCCGCGGCGCTTCACCACCCCCCGAGCAGATCGAGATGAACTTCACCTGCCTTGGCGAGCCGCTGACTGACGAGGACCTGGAGTTTGTCCGCGCCACGATGGGACGGCTCCACCAAGCCCTGGACGCAACCGGCGAGGTGTTCCTGGACGAGGTGACCACATGATCGGCGGGAGCGATCCCCCGGCGCAGCTCGCCTTCCTCCCCGTCGACACACCGTCGCTCCGGTGCGCGGCCGTCGCCCAGTTGCGTCTGCTGACCTGGAACGTGCAGCACGCCGCCCCCACACGGGCGCGGCGTCAAGCCGCCTGGCTCGCTGGCTGCGACGACGCCGACGTGCTGGTGCTCACTGAGGTCCGCGACGCTCCCGGCGGACAGGCGCTGATCCAGGCGCTGGGCGAGTACGGCTACCAGGTGATCGTGCCGGACTCGTCCGGCGGGGAGTACCTGGTCGTGGTGGCAGCCCGCGTCGGTGGGCTGGAGGCACTGCCAGTCAGGCTCGGCCATCTGCCGGCCCGGTTCGTCGCCGCGCGCGTGACGCTCGGCGCCCACACGGTCGGCGTGGTTGGTCTCTACGTACCCTCGCGGGGGCCGCAGGAACGGCGGAACGAGGACAAACGCGCGTTCCAGCAGGCGGTCAGCGCGCAGCTGCCGCGCCTGGCCACCGACCTGGGCCGCGGACCGATCGTGGTCGCCGGCGACCTCAACGTGGTCGAGCCCGAACACCAACCCCACTATGCGGTGTTCGGCGAATGGGAGTACCGCTTCTACACCGATTTCGCGGCGCACCACGTGGTGGACGCCTTCCGGGCATTGCATCCAGCCGCCGGCGAGGGGTTCTTCTCGCCCGCCGCCAGGTTCCATGGGTGGGATGAGGCGTATCTCGCGGTCGAGCGCGGCCAGTGCCACACGCTGCTCGGCGACGGGCGGAGCGCGTTGGCCGAGCTGAAG
>JBOGEB010000066.1:0-20541 GCA_050743125.1 Egibacteraceae bacterium | reverse complement strand
CTCCCCACCCCCCTGGCCGCCGACACCGCCGACCGCACCAACCTCCCCCACCCACCCTAAAGGAGCGGAACCCGACGCGACGCGGCCCCGAATACTTTTCAAACACGCGCTCAGGGGAGGGGTGCTCCAGGCACCTGTGTGGCCTGGGGCACAACGCGGTCGCGAATCCGTGTCGGTGCCGGGTGAGGACCCGCTGTGCCTGTGCGGGCGGGCGTGGGCGGCGGCGGGTGCCGCGTTGCTGCCCTCGGCCGGGCTCTCCGCGTCGGCTGGAGATGCGTGCTCGGCGTGGTTGTGTGAAGGAGCAGCTAACGCGCCGGGGACGTCAGGCCGCCGTCGACGATCATCGAGTGGCCGGTGACGTAGGAGGCCGCGTCCGAGCACAGCCAGACGGCTACTTTCGCCGCCTCCTCAGGCCGACCAACCCTGCGCATCGGTATGTGCGACACGAGGCGCGCCTCGACGTCCTCAGGCGTGACGCCCATCAGCTCGGAGTATTGCTGCCAGACGCTTTCCAGCATCGGCGTATGAAAGCCGCCGGCGACCAGCGCGTTGACTCGGATGCCGTGCCGGGCGTACTCCTGCGCGGCGGACTTCGTGAGCGCCAAGACCCCGGCCTTGGTCGCCGAGTAGATCGCCCCCATGGGGACTCCTCCCAAGCCGTTCACCGAGGAGGTGTTCACGATGGCCCCTCCGGGCGGCTCCTGAGCGACCATCCGGCGCAGCTCGTGCTTCATGCACAGCCACACGCCCTTGAGGTTGACGCCGACGACCCGGTCGAACTCCTCTTCGGTGAAGTCGGCGGTGTCACGGAGAACGCCCTCGGTGGCGGCGTTGTTGAAGGCGCAGTCGAGCCGGCCGTAGGTCTCGATCGTCTGCTCGACCAGCGCCTCGACGTCGGCGGCCTTCGAGACGTCGGTCTGTACGAAGACCGCGTCGCCGCCGTCCGCGGTGATCCGGCGCACGACCTCCTCGAGCCGCGACGCGTCTCGGGCGGCGACCACCACCTTTGCCCCCTGCGCAGCGAACGCGAGCGCCGCCGCCCGGCCGATTCCGGAGCTGCCGCCGGTCACCAGCACGACCTTGTCCCTCAAGCCGTCACCCCCTACGCGCAGCGTTCCCGAAATATGATGCCTTGATGAACCGGGGCTGGGGCGCTGCCGAGTACGGCGATCAGTGGGCGGCGGTGTACGACCGGATCCCCATGCGGTCGCAGGCCGAGACGGACGAGGCTGTCGAGGCGCTCGCGCGGCTCGCGGGCGGCGGGCGGGTGCTGGAGCTCGGGATCGGCACGGGGCGGCTCGCGCTGCCGCTCGCCGCGCGTGGTCTGGACGTCCACGGCATCGACGCGTCGGAGGCGATGGTCGCCCAGCTGCGCGCGAAGCCTGGTGGCGACGCGGTCCCGGTCGTGATCGGGGACTTCGCGGACGCATGCGCCGACGGACAATTCGACCTCGTCGTGCTCGCGTTCAACACGCTGTTCAACCTGCCGACGCAAGGTGCGCAGTGCCGCTGCTTCGCGAACGCCGCCCGGCACCTGACCGAGGGCGGCGTGTTCGTGATCGAGGCGTTCGTGCTGGACATGCGCCGGTTCGACGACGACCAGGCCGTCCGGGCGCTCGACGTCGAGGACCTCCACGTCGTCCTGCAGGTCTCGCGCCACGACCCGGTCGCCCAGCAGATCCTCGGGGCGCGCGTGGTCATCGACGACGAGGCCGGCGTTCGGGTCCTGCCGCTCAAGATCCGCTACGCCTGGCCCTCGGAGATCGACCTCATGGCGCGGCTCGCCGGCCTGGATCTGGCTGAGCGCTGGGGCGGCTGGTCCGGCCAGCCGTTCACCCGGGACAGCAAAAGCCACGTGTCTGTCTACCGGCAAGGGCAGCCAACGGCCTAGACGTAGCCGAAGGAAAGGTGCGGACGGTCTGGGTCTCGCACGAGCGATGGGGGCGGCGTCGAGCCGCAGTGACGTTGGCCGTGACATCCCCTCGTCCACTACGGGAGCTTGGGGAGGGTCAGGTCAGCGAGGCCGACATGACCGGGCCGCCGGTCGGCCTGACCGGGACGCCAGCGGGCTCGGCGGTCACCCCGAGCTGGTCGGCGTTCGTGACGTCGCCTTTCACGACCTGGGCGACGCGACCGCCGCCAGCGGGGTCGAACGACCCCGCGTACTCGGCATGCCCGCCGTTGATGAGCCACAGCGCGTAGGCCCGCCCCAGCGGCGCCGCGGGCAGGCGGTCGCCGACCAGGACGCCGACGTTGCGCCGGTCCGACCAGACGAACCAGGCCGACCCGCCGGTGGGGACGGTGACGTCAGAGATCCTGGCGTCGGGCGCGGACAGCGCCGCAACGAGGTCACCGCCGGCGTCCACGGTGGCAATCTGCTCGTCCACGCGCTTCAACCTGGCGGCGGTCTGCGCGTAGAGCGTCCCCAGCGCCAGCACCGCGAACGCGAGGACCGCGGCGACCGCGGCAAGGGCCGGACGCCGCCTGGCGGCCGCCGTGCCGCTCCGCTGCCGTCGCCACCGTTGCGACCGGGAACTGTCCAGCGGCACGACGGGGGCGTCCTGGCGGATCGCGTCGATCGCCTCGAGCACCCTGTGCCGCATGCCGGGTGGGGGCACAGCCTCGGCGGCCTGGCCGAGCAGCGCGGCGGTGGCCTGCAGCTCCGCGACCTCGATGCGGCACTGCGCGCACTCGTCGAGGTGCGCCTCGAACATACGACGCTGGGCGGCGTCCATCGCGTCCAGCGCGTAGGCTCCGACCAGCGTGTGCGCCTCGGGGTCCATGCGGTGGTTTCGGGTCATCGGCCTCGCTACCGGGTTCATCCGCGTCGATACGTGTTGCTGACGCCCAAAAAGGCGCAGCATGTCTGCCTGTCCAAATTCGGAGCCGGGCCGCGGATGGACTGGCCGGGGTTCCGCCGCCCCCCCGAGTGTGGGTGCGCGCACCCCGTGCGGCAACCAGATTCGTTGGGCAACCGCTCGCCCGCGTGGAGCCTCGTTTCGTGGCCCTTCCGAGCGCGCTCGTGACCTCAGCGCGTGGCCTGCCACAGGGCGACCATGCGCCGGATGCCCTCGCGCAGGATGTCGGAGTCGGTGGCGAGCGAGACGCGCACGTAGCCGTCACCGAGAGGACCGAAGGCGGTGCCGGGAGCAACCGTGACGCGCGCCTGTTGCGCGAGGGCGAGCGTGAACTCCCGACTCGACAGTCCCGCGGCGCTGACGTCGACCCACAGGTAGAAGGCCCCGGACGGTCGGAAGGCCGGAAGCCCGGCGACGGCACAGGCGGCGAGCGCCTCGTCACGACGGCGCTCGTACGCCCGAGTCATCGCCTTGACCACGTCCTGGGGGCCGGTCAGCGCAGCCAGCGCAGCCCGCTGTCCGGGAGCGCTGACACAGGAGACCAAAGGCTCCTGGACCTTCGCGACCAGCGGCGCCAGGCGCTCGGGCAAGGCCAAGTAGCCGACGCGCCAGCCGGTCATCGCATACGTCTTGGAGAAGCTGTAGACGCCGACGGTCCGGCCCTCGGTGTCAAGCGCGGTGGCGCTGGCGAACTCGGTGTCGAAGACGATCTCGTCGTAGCACTCGTCCGACACCACCCAGAGGTCGTGGCGGGAGGCGAACGCGAGCAGCTCGAGCAGGCGCTCGCGGGGAATGACCGCGCCCAGCGGGTTGGACGGCGAGTTCAGCAGCAGCACGCGGGTGCGGGGACCGACGAGGCCCTCGAGGTCCTCGACGCACGGCAGGAACCCGGCGCCGACGGTGAGGGGATAGCGCACCGGCAGGGCGTGGAGCAGCGTGGCCATCATCGCGAAGTTGGGCCAACCGGGGTCAGGCAGAAGGACCTCGTCGCCGGGTTCGAGCAAGGCGAGCAGGACGGCGAACAGGCCCTGGGTCGCCCCGCAGGCCACCACCATCCGCTCGGCGGCCACCTCGACATCGTGGCGGGCCCGGAGCCGCTGAGCGAGAGCGGCGCGCAGCTCGGGCACACCGGCGTTGGGGGTGTAACGGGTGTGGCCAGCGGCGACCGCCTCGGCTGCTGCCGCGGCGACGTGGGGTGGGGTCGGGAAGTTCGGCTCGCCGGCCTCGAGCCGGATCACGTCGTCCCCAAGCGACCAGGCGAGGTCCATGATCTCCCGGATCCCCGAGCGGGGCAGCCCCGCCACAGTGGCGGAGACTTCCATACGCGCAGCTCCTTCCCCGTTCGTGTCCTCAGGCGTCGGTTCCTCCGAGCCTCTCCCGGGCGCGCACCAGCTCTGGCGCTGCCCGTAGGGCGAGGTAGATCGCCAGAGCCGCCTCGACATGGCCACGCATGTCACCCTCGACGGGGAACTCGGTGAGCTCCGGAACCCTCTCGCGTGGCGGCTCGACCGCCGTGCTCGTCAGGACCCGCTCGTTCCATCGCTGCTGCGCACCGATCGCGAGGCCGAAATCGACCTCCTGGGTCGGAGACCAGTGGAGCACGCCGTCGTCGTACGGCAGCCCCGCCGCCGCGAACACGCCCTGCACAATCGCCGCAGGGTGGCGCCGCAGCTCGGTCGCGTCGACAAGGAGGTAGGGCACGGCATGAGCGCGGCAGTACCGCACCTGGTCCTGGAGGAGCTGCCAACCGGACTCGACCACCGGGAAGACGGCAGGCTGCCCGATGCGCACGCGCATCCGCATTCGAGACGCGATGGTCAGCCGCGGATCACGGATCAGGAAGATGATCGGATGCCGGGTGAGGCTCGTGAGCAGTGGAAACGCGCCGCCAACCTGGAACGGGAGCTCTTTCACCAACAGCCCCGTCCCCGCGCGCGGGCGGAGCCCGCCCTGGTCCCGCAGGTCGAGCGGCGCCAGCAGCTTGGCGAGCGCCATGGAGAGCGGGTCGCCACGGTGGTAGGTCCCGTCGAAAGGCTCGTGGGCGTAGAAAGCGATCTGCGGACAGTTCCAGAAGATGCGGGCCAGCAGCGTGGAGCAGCTCCGCGGAGGAGCGACGATGACGTGCACGTCCGCGTACGACCGCTCGATGCTCGCCCTCAGATCGGCGCCGATCACCAGGTCCATCGGCTCCCTCGTACGTCTCAAGCGTTGCCGTCCGACGTCAGCAGGCGCACCAACCGCACGACGTTGGTGGCATACCCCCACTCGTTGTCGTACCAGACGATCAGGCTGGCGGTGCGGCGGTCATGCACCTGGGTCCAGCGGCCGTCGATTACCACAGCCCGCTCCTCGCCGAGGAAGTCGGTGGACACTTGGTGCTCCACCTCGTACCCGACCGTCGACCCGGGCGCAGCGGCGCTGCGCTCGAAGGCTTCGTTCACCTGCGCCACAGAGGTGGGCCGGCGAAGGGTCGCGACGACATGGGCGCTGCACACCGCCGGGGTCGGAACCCGGAACGAGATCGCGCCGAGCCGGGGTGCGACCTCGGGCAGCACGTCGGTGAGGGCATCCACCAGGGAGGTGGCCTTCGGGATCAGGTTCATCGTCGCGGCCCGTCCGATGCCGTACTCCTGCCAATCGCGTGGCGAGAGGGCCGAGCGCTGCAGCGGCGCGTCGAGCAGGTTCTGGTGGGACAGCCAGGGATGCAGCGTGATGACGAACCCGCTGACGAGCCCGAAGGTGTCCTCGAGCTGACGCACGACCGGGGCGAGCGCAATGGCGTCACAGGTGCTGGCCCCTACGACGCGGTGCCGGTCCGGCCGGTACGCCGCCTCGTTGACCCCGCAGACGATCGTGCAGTCGGTCTCGGCCGCCAGGGACGAGGTGACCACCACGCTGCGCACCCCACCGGCCAGCACCTTGCGGTAGGTGCCGTGGTTCTCGTGAGTGCTGGCAGCGTCGATCACCAGCTCGGTGCCATGGCCGGCCCAGTCGACATCCGCGATGCCTTGCTTGTCGAGCACCTGGACCGCGCGGCCCTCGACCGTCCACGCGCCGTCGTCGCGCGCCTCGACCGCTGCGGGGAACCTGCCGTACAGCGAGTCCCGCATCAGCAGGTAGCGCAGGTTCTCACCGTCCCCGTGACGGTCGTTCACCATCACGACCGACCCGAGGGAGTGCTTGTGCACGGCTCGGAAGACAGCCCGGCCGATCCGGCCGAAGCCGTTGATCCCCAGTCGGACCTCACGAGGCGTGGCCATCCCACCCCCCTCCATCCCGTCCCCTCACGAGCTCCTCCCTTGGTTGAGCTGGTCCAGCGCCTGGACAAAGTCCTCGACCAGGTCCTCGGCGTCCTCCGCTCCCACCGAAACTCGGACCAGCCCCTGGTCGATACCCATGAGGAGCCGCTGCTCCTGCGTGAGAAACCGGTGGCTCGTGGTTGCCGGATGACGCACCTCCGTCCGCATCCCCCCGAAGCCGGAGCCGACACGCGCGATGCGAAGCGCGCCGCAGAACGCGACCGCGGCCTCGTAGCCGCCTCGCAGGCAGAGCGACAGCATCGCGCCGAAGCGAGCGCCGCCAAAGAGCTTCGCTGCGCGCTGATGGTCGGGGTGGCTGTACAGCCCGGAGTACCCGACCGTGCGGACCTCACCGTGCTCCGCGAGGACACCGGCCAGCGCCATCGCCGTCGCGCACTGGCGCTCCACCCGGATGGCCAGGGTCTGGACACCGCGCAGAGCGAGCCAGGCGTCGAAGACGCCCGCAATCGTCCCTTGCTGCTTCGAGAGCTCGTGCATCCTGCCGATCAGCTCTGCAGATGCGGCAACCGAGCCACCGATCAGGTCCGAGTGCCCCCCGATGTACTTGGAGGTCGAGTGGAGGACCAGCTCGACGCCGGCCAGATCCAAGGGCCGCAGCAGGTAGGGGGTCGCGATGGTGTTGTCGACGATCAGCGGCACCTCCCTGGCCGCGCAGATCGCGGCGACGCCCGCCACGTCGGCGACGCGGAACGTCGGAGTGGTGATCGAGTCGATGAGCACTGCCCTGGTCGCAGGCTCGATCGCCTGGTCGACGGCCTCCGCCTCCGGCTCGACGAAGGTGACGCGGACGCCGTAGCGGGGCAGGAAGGACGCGAGCAGCGTGTACGTGGTGTTGTAGACGCCGCGGTCAGCGACGATGTGATCGCCAGCCTCGGCGAGGGTCGTCAGGCTGGTGAGCACCGCCGCCATCCCGCTGGCGAACGAGAGGGCTGCCTCAGCGCCCTCCAGGCTGGCCAGCACCTGGTGCAGCGCGGTGTGGGTCGGCGAGCCGAAGCGGGCGTAGGCATAGCCCGAGCGCTGACCGCTCAGAAGCTCCGCATAATGCTCGACGCCGTCGAACAGGTAATCCGACGAGAGCCAAATCGGGACGGCGGCCGGCTCCACACCGGGCCCCGGGCCTGGTGCCCGGGCGTGGATGGCACGGGTCGAGAAGCCCAGGGGCCGCTCACCCCCGGTCGCGTCAACCCGCGGCCCTGCTCCCATCCAGCACCTCCGTGGGGGTCCTCGACATCAGTATTGCCGCTGCTTGCCTACCCCCGCCCTGGAGCGGTCGTCACGAGTTTCCGCGTGGTCAGATTGTGCCCGTCGATGCCCTCGTTGCGGAGCGTTCACGACGCCTACGTCGCGAACGCTCCACACTCCCAATCAGACGGCTCCACGCGCAACGAGCAGCTCGGCGAGCTGGACGGTGTTGAGCGCGGCGCCCTTGAGCAGGTTGTCACCGGTCACCCAGAAGTTCAAGGAATAGGGGTCGGCCAGGTCGGCGCGCACCCGGCCGACGGCCACCTCGTCGCGCCCGGCCCACTCCAGCGGGGTCGGAGCGCGGTCGAGCAGCAGGCCACCGAAACCCTCCATCGCCGCGATCGCGCCGGGGGCGGTCACCCGCTCGGCGAACGTCGCGCGGATCTGGAGCGCGTGGCCGACCATGACCGGCACCCGCACGCAGGTCGGGGCGACGGCCAAGTCGGGAATGCCCAGGATCTTCCGCGACTCGTTCTGGAGCTTGTGCTCCTCGTCGGTGTACCCGTTGTGCTGCTCGGCGCCGCACAGCGGGACGACGTTGAACGCGAGCGTCTGCGCGTGGACCGCGTGCTCGACGAGCTTCGCGGCCGCCGCTCCGTCGGCGCGGAGCAGCTCGCGCCTGGCGAACAGCGGCTCGACCTGCGCCTCGAGCTCGGCGATCCCCGCCTGTCCCGCGCCGCTGGCGGCCTGGAAGCTCGTCGCGACGAACGCCCGCAGCCCGAACGCGTCGTGGAGCGCTTTGAGCGGAAGCATGCAGATCATCGTGGTGCAGTTCGGGTTCGCGACGATGCCCTTCGGGATGCGCTCGAGCGCGTGAGGGTTGACCTCGCTGACCACAAGCGGGACGTCAGGGTCCATCCGCCAGCACGACGAGTTGTCGACCACGACCGCGCCGGCCTCGACGGCCCGTGGCGCATGCTCGCGTGACCTGGTGGCGCCGGCCGAGAACAGCGCGAGGTCGACGCCGTCGAACACGCCTTCCTCGGTCAGGGCGCGGACGGTGACGTCCTGGCCGCGGAATCCCAGCACCCTGCCCGCCGACCGCTCGGAGGCGACGAAGGTGACCTCGTCACAGGGGAAGTCGCGGACCTCGAGCAGGCGGCGCAGGTCCTGACCGACCACCCCGGTGGCGCCGACGACCGCGACCCTCATTCCGCTTCCCTCCCGGAGCGCAGCTCCTCGTCTTTGCCGGCGGCCGCTGCGCGACCGCCCTCACCCGCCGATCCCCTCCCGTCCAGTCCGAACCGCTTGTGCACCGCGCGGACCGCGGTCTCGACGTCGGTGTCGCGGACGACGACCGACAACCGGATGGTCGAGGTGGAGATCATCTCGATGTTCACCCCTGCCTCCGAGAGCGCCGAGAACATGGCGGCGGCGACGCCCGGGTGGGTCTTCATGCCCGCGCCGACCAGCGACACCTTGGCGACATGCTCGTCGAAGAGCACGGCCTCGGCGCCGACCTCGGACGCGATGGCCTCCACGAGCTGGACCGCCTTCATCCCGTCCTCCAGCGGGAGCGTGCACGAGATGTCCGTCATCCCGTCCTCGGCGACGTTCTGGACGATCATGTCGATGTTGATGTGCGCGTCGGCGAACGCGGTGAAGATCCGCGCTGCGATGCCTGGCTTGTCCGGCACCCGCCTGATGACCAGCTTGCCCTCGCTCACGTCGTGCGCGACCCCGGAGATGATCGCCTGCTCCATCTCCTCTCCTCTCTCGACGACCCAGGTGCCCTCGGAGCACGTGAAGCTCGACCGCACGTGGATCGCCACGCCATGGTTCCGTGCGTACTCCACCGAGCGGCTCTGCAGGACCGCGGACCCGCAAGCCGCCAGCTCGAGCATCTCCTCGTGCGACACCCACGCGAGCTTGCGCGCGGACGGGCAGATGCGCGGGTCCGCAGTGTAGACGCCGTCGACGTCGGTGTAGATCTCGCACGCACGAGCGCCGAGCGCGGCTGCCAGCGCGACCGCCGTCGTGTCGCTCCCACCCCGCCCGAGCGTGGTGACGTCCTTGGAGTCGCGGCTGACTCCCTGGAAGCCGGCGACGATCACGACGTGCCCGGCCGCGAGCCCAGCGGTGATCCGTCCGGGTGTGATGTCGAGGATCCGTGCCTTGCCGTGGATGGCGTCGGTGATGATGCCGGCCTGGCTGCCGGTCAGGCTCAGCGCCGTGTAACCCAGCTCGTGGATCGCCATCGCGAGCAGCGCCATCGAGATCCGCTCGCCAGCGGTCAGGAGCATGTCCAGCTCACGCGCCGGCGGGATCGGCGAGACCTCCTTCGCCTGTGCGAGCAGCTGGTCGGTGGTCTTGCCCATCGCCGACACGACCGCGACGACGTCGTGGCCGTCTTGCTTCGCCTGGGCGATCCGCTCGGCGACGCACCGGATCCTGCCGGTGTCAGCGACCGACGTCCCGCCATATTTGTGCACGACGATCATGAGCTGCCAGGGTAACGAAACCCCGCCCCAAATGCGGCGCTCGCGTGCAAAGGGCTACGAGCTGCGGGCACCCGCGCTCAGTCGCCGCCGATCCGGATGTCGATGCCCACGCCGCTCGTCCCGTCCTTGCCGTCGATGCCGACGCTCGTCCCGTCTTGGGTGACGGCATCGCCGCCGTCACCGCCCTTGCCGTTGCCGGAGCCGCCAGCCCCACCCGTATCCACTTGCGCGGAGCACGCAGCGACCAAGACGAGCGCCGCCGCGGTGAGCAACCTTCTCATGACGTCCTCCCGCCAGAGCGTACCCACTCCGCGCTTGGTACCCCGCGGCAGAAATACGCTGGCATTCGAGCGACCCTGCATCCACGCTCGCCGCGTTGCGCCTCGCTTCCACATTTGTCGCCCGGGAGGGCGGCATCCAGCGCCAGGTCCAGGGCGCGGAGAAATGACTCCGAGTTGGTGCCTGCCGGGTTGGTGCCTGCCGGCAGGCGAACCGCGCCGTCCCAGTCGAGGTCGGCGATCTCGCCGGAGGGTGTCGCGTCCGACACCAGCGTCACTGTGCTCTCAGCCGACTTCATGGCGACGAGGGCATTCTCGACACCTCGCCTGTCGGAGAACCAGCCGGGCCGGCGAAGCCTGTTCACGTTGGGAGACCAGCGCAGGAATACCCTGAGCACCGGAGAGTTCCTCCGACGGTAAGAGCGGTACGGTCGCCGCGAGCGTACACAGGCATGAACGGATGCGGCAGCTATGGCATCACGGGCCGGCAATGGGTCTCCAGCCCCGCGAGCGCGCCCACGGTACGAGGGGTCCGGCCGCGCCCTTGACGCAGGATCTCCGGAGCGGCGACGCATACTGGGCCAGAATTTCTTCCGCTCCATCGACAGCGCGCGGCAATTCGCCTCCCAGCTCGCTGCCCCGGAGCGGGCCACCGTGGTGGAGGTGGGAGCCGGCTCTGGGATGGTGGCTCGTGCCCTTGCCGAGACCGGCCGTCCGATCGTCGCGGTGGAGATCGACAAGTACTGGGCACGCCGACTCCAGGAGGAGCGGTTGCCGGGTGTCACCGTCGTGGTGGCCGACTTCCTCCGATGGCCGCCCCCGCCGGGGCCGGTGGCGGTGATCGGTAACCTCCCGTTCGGCTCAAGCACCGACATCCTGCGGCGCTGCCTGGAGTTGAGTCCGCAGCTGCTTTGCCGGGGCGTCTTCCTGCTCCAGCAGCAATATGTCCAGAAGCGCATAGGAGGCTGGGGCGGCAACCTCTTCAACGCCGAGTGGGCGCCTTGGTACCGGTTCCGAGCCGGTCTCGGATTTCCCCGCCGACAGTTTCGACCGGTCCCCAATGCGGACACCCAGACGCTGCTCGTAGAGCCGCAGGATCCAAGCCTGTTGGCCTGGGCCGCACGCGGCGCATACCAAGACCTCGCCAGGGCAGTCTTCACCACCGGGCATCTCACCGTCGGGGCGGCCCTTCAGTCGATAGAGGCTCACGCCTGGGGTGCGTGGCTGTGGCGGTCAGGGTTGGATCGCGACCGCCGAGTCAAGGATCTGAGCGTCGAGGACTGGCTCGAGCTCTTCCGCTCCCGACGGTCGGATACGGCAGCGCCCAGGCCGCGGCGGCCCCAAGGGGACCCTGATCGCTCGGCACGTCGTGGTGGCCCCGGGTCTTGACGGCTGTGGGAGCTGACCGAACCGCAGCAAGCCCCGCGCGGGAGCAGGGGCACCTGCCGCGGCGGCGAGCACCGCCGGTGGCCGGCCAGGTCGGGGCGGCCACCGCTCAGGACACTTCTCGCAGCGCTCTCGAACGTTCCCCTGTAGCCCCAAGGATCCTCTCGGGCATGCGGCAGGTCGATGCGCTGCCCGTCGTCTCGAACCACTCGCACGGGAGCGCTCAACGCGGGATCCATGTCGATGTGCGATGGATTCCCAACTCGCATGCAGGCCGAGGTCCACGTCCGCCAGCCGCAACCGGGCTCCCGAATAGACAACGGCGCCCGGGACCGACATCCTGCGGTCACGTCCGCGGCCTCTCCTCTTGGGACTCCTGAGCTGCGTCGTCGGTCGTGCCGTCACCGCTCGGCCGCAGGACGAGCAGGAGGTCTTTGCTGTCGACCTGGGTGCCCGGGCTGACCAGGACCTCCCCGACCACGCCGTCGTGGTCGGCGAAGATCGCGGTCTCCATCTTCATCGCCTCGATCGAGAGGAGCCGGTCTCCGGTCTGCACCCGTTGACCTTCGGTGATCTGGAGACCGGAGACCATCCCCGGCATGAGCGCGGCGACGTGTGCGGGGTTGCCCTCCTCGGCCTTGCGGCGGACCGCCGCCGTGGGGGCGATACCGCGGTCGACGACCTTCACCTCGCGCGGCTGGCCGTTCAGCTCGAAGAAGATCACCCGCCGGCCCTCGGGGTCGGGCTCGCCGACCGCGAGGAAGCGGATGACCAGCGTCTTGCCGCGCTCGATGTCGACGGCCAGCTCGTCGCCGCTCTCGATGCCGTAGAAAAACGCGGGGGTCGACAGGACGCTCACGTCGCCGTAGACGCGCTGATGCTCGGCGAAGTCGACGAAGACCTTCGGGTACATGAGGTAGGAGGCCAGCTCGTCGTCGCTGGCCGAGCGGCAGATCGCGCGCTCCAGCTCGGCGCGTGCCTGGGCGAGGTCGGCGGGGGGCAGCGCCTCGCCCGGACGGACGCGCAGCGGCGGTCTGCCCTTCAGCACCTTGCGCTGGAGCGCCTCGGGGAAGCCGCCGGGGGGCTGCCCAAGGTCGCCGTGGAAGAACTCCACCACCGACTCGGGGAACGCGGTCTCGCGCTCGGGGTCGAGCACGTCCTCGCGGGACAGGCCGTTGGTGACCATGAGCACGGCGAGGTCCCCGACCACCTTCGACGTCGGCGTGACCTTGATGATGTCGCCGAACATGTCGTTGACCTCGGCGTAGGCGCGCGCCACGTCGCGCCAGCGCGACTCGATGCCCAGCGCGCGCGCCTGCTGACGCAGGTTCGTGTACTGACCCCCTGGTATCTCGTGCTCGTAGACCTCGGCCGTGCCCGCGCGCATGTCGCTCTCGAACCCCAGGTAGTAGCGGCGCACGCCCTCCCAATAGGTCGCCAGCGCCGCCAAGGGCTCGCGCGGCAATCCGGTGTCGCGCGGGCCGCCGCGGAGGGCCTCGACGATCGAGCCCAGGTTCGGCTGTGACGTGAGCCCGCTCATCGGGTCCATCGCGGCGTCGGCGGCGTCCGCTCCCGCCTCGGCCGCCGCGAGGACGCTCGCCGCCGCGATCCCGCTGGTGTCATGGGTGTGGAAGTGCAGCGGGACGCCCACCTCCTGGCGCAGGGCGCTCACCAGCCGCCGCGCCGCCTCGGGCTTGCACAGCCCGGCCATGTCCTTGATGCCGAGGATGTGCGCGCCGGCCCCCTCAAGCTCGCGCGCGAGGTCGACGTAGTAGGCGAGGCCGTACTTCTGGCGGGACGGATCGGTCAGGTCGCCGGTGTAGCAGATCGCGGCCTCGCACAGCTTGCCGCTCTCGAGCACCGCGTCCATCGCCACGCGCATGTTCTCGACCCAGTTCAGCGAGTCGAAGACGCGGAACAGGTCGATCCCGGCCTCGGCCGCCCGGGCGACGAAGAAGCGGACCACGTTGTCCGGATAGTTCGTGTACCCGACCGCGTTCGAGGCGCGCAGCAGCATCTGCAGGCAGATGTTCGGGATCCGCTCGCGCAGCGCGCGCAGCCGCTCCCAGGGATCCTCCTTGAGGAAGCGCATCGCGACGTCGAAGGTCGCCCCGCCCCACGCCTCGAGCGAGAGCAGCCCGGTCAGCGAGCGGGAGTACGCCGGCGCAGCAGCGAGCAGGTCGTAGGTGCGAACACGGGTGGCCAGCAACGACTGGTGCGCGTCACGGAAGGTCGTGTCGGTGAGCAGAAGCCGGGGCTGCGCCCGCATCCACCGCGCGAAACCCTCAGGCCCGAGCTCCGCCAGAAGCTCACGGCTGCCGCGCTCTGCGGAGGGCTCCAGACCGTCCGGCACCTGGGGCTGCGGCACGCGGCCCGGGACGGGGCGCCCGGCCACCTCCGGGTTGCCGTTCACGAGCACGTTCCCGAGGAAGGACAGCAGCCGGGTGGCCCGGTCGCGGGGGGGAGTGAAGCGCAGCAGCTCGGGTGTCTCGTCGATGAAGTCGGTGGTGTATTCGCCCGAGCGGAAGCGGGGATGGTTGAGGAGCGCATCGAGGAAGGCGAGGTTCGTCTTCACGCCCCGGATCCGGAACTCGCGCAGGGCGCGGTCCATCCGGCGGATCGCCTCCTCGCGCGTAGGCGCCCAGGCGGTGACCTTCTCCAGCAGCGAGTCGTAGAACGGAGTGATGACCGCGCCGGAGTAGGCGGTACCCCCGTCGAGGCGGATGCCGAAGCCGTTCGCCCCGCGGTAGGCGCTGATACGGCCGTAGTCAGGGATGAACCGGTTCTCCGGGTCCTCGCTGGTGATCCGGCACTGCAGCGCGTAGCCGTTCAGGCGGATCTGCTCCTGCTCCGGAACGCCGCTGGACGGGGTACCGATGCGAGCCCCCTCGGCGATCCGGATCTGCGCCTTGACGATGTCGATCCCGGTGACCACCTCGGTGACCGTGTGCTCGACCTGGATCCGGGGGTTCACCTCGATGAACGAGAAACGCCCCGAGTCGGCGTCGATCAGGAACTCGACCGTGCCGGCGCTCTCGTAACCGGCCGCGCGGGCGACCCGGACCGCGGCCTCGCACAGCTGCGCGCGCTGACGGTCGTCGAGCGCGCTCGCCGGCGCCACCTCCACCACCTTCTGGTGGCGGCGCTGGACGCTGCAGTCACGCTCGTACAGGTGCACCACGTTGCCGTGGCGGTCGGCGAGCACCTGGACCTCGACGTGCCGCGCGCGCTCGACCAGCCGCTCGAGAAACACCTCGTCGTTCCCGAAGGCGGCGCGCGCCTCCCGCCGGCCGGCCGCGACCTGCTCCGCGAGCTCGCCCGGGCCGCGCACCACGCGCATCCCGCGACCGCCGCCGCCCCAGCTCGCCTTCACCATCAGCGGGAAGCCGACCTCCCCGGCGAGCCGCGCCGCCTCCCGCAGGTCGTGGGGAAGCGCCCCGGTGGCGGGCATCACGGGCACGCCCGCCGCGCAGGCCAACGCCCGCGCCTCGACCTTGTTGCCCATCCGGGCCATGACCTGGGGCGGGGGGCCGACGAAGACGATGCCCTCACGGCGACACGCCTCGGCGAGCTCCGGGTTCTCCGCAAGAAAGCCGTAGCCGGGGTGGATCGCATCGACGCCGACCTCACCCGCGACCCTGATGATCTCGGCGATCCCGAGGTACGCCCCCACAGGCTCCCGCCCTTTGCCGACCAGGTAGCTCTCGTCGGCCTTGAAGCGGTGCAGACAGAAGCGGTCCTCGCGGGAGTAGACCGCCACGGTGCGGATCCCAAGCTCGGTCGCCGCCCGAAAAACGCGGATGGCGATCTCACTCCGGTTGGCGACCAGCAGCTTGCGGATTCTCTGCGCCATCGCGCCCCGAGCATAACCGCTCTGCCAGCGCAATCTCCGACGAGGTCGCGCGAAGGGCGTGCCACCGCAACCATGCACGCTGCACGGTCGACGGGTCACAGACCGGGTCACAGACCGGAGTCTGCGCGCACTGCCGGTAATTCTATGGATGTTGTATACCGGCCGATAGCAGTACGGAAGGGACCGTCGGGCGCATAAGTCAGGGTAGCGCAGGCGGTTTGGGCCGAACGCAAAGGGGGACTCATGTCCCAGACCGAGGAGTACCTGCTGGGCGTAAGTGACGCTGAGCGGGAGCGGCTGCTCAAACAAGGCGAGATCCACCGGGCGGAAGCCGAGTGGCTGCTGGCTCAGGTCGGGGTCAAGCCTGGCTGGCGGGCGATCGACATCGGCTGCGGCCCGCTGGGCGTGCTCGATCTGCTGGTCCAGGCGGCCGGCCCGGCCGGGGCGGTCGTCGGGCTCGACCGCGAGCCCCGCATGCTGGAGATGGCGGCGCGGTCGGTGGCCGAACGGAACCTCGACGTCGAGCTGCGCAACGGTGAGGCCACGGATACGAAGCTGCCTGGCGAGTCCTTCGACCTCGTCCACGAGCGGCTGGTCCTCATCAACACCCCCAGCCCGGAGGAGGTCGTTGCCGAGATGGCCCGACTTGCCGGGCCGGGTGGCTGCGTCGCGCTGCAGGAGCTCGACTTCGTCTCATGGGTCTGCGAGCCACCGCATCCCGCCTGGGATCGGGTCTACCGCATCCTGATCGGGCTGTGGCAGAGCGCCGGCATGGATCCGTTCATCGGCAGGCGTCTTCCCGACCTGTTGCGCCGGGCGGGTCTCGAGGACGTGCAGGTCCAAACCCATGCGCACGTCTGGGCCCCCGGAGACCCCTATCAGACGTTCAACCTGTACCTGGTCAGCGCCGTGCGTGAGCGGATCCTGGCGAGCGGTGCGCTGACCGCGGCGACCCTGGACGACCTGGTCAGCGAGCTGGCCGCCCACCTCGAGCAGCCGGGGACGCTCGTGCTCCACCCCATCTTCTTCCAGGCCTGGGGCTGGAAGCCGTAGGGCCGTAGGAAGGGCTGAGCGGAGCGCTCAGCCGTGCGACGCGTTGCACGCTGGCGTGCTCTTGAGCGATCGCAGCCAGGCGGTCATCCGGTCAGCGGCGGCCGGGCCGCTGCGGTGCGTTATATACGTGTGGCCAGCGGCAGGGACCGTGTCGAGGGTTACGGAGGAGGCTGACAGGAAGAGCGCCTTCTCCGTCTTGGCGAACCGGATCGGGAACAGCCGGTCTTGCTCCGCGAGCTGCAGGAACACCGGCACCTTCACTTTCGACATGACCAGCCGTGAGGGCTGATTGCCGATCGTCAGGATCTCACCGCTGGGCGTCGGCACCGCGGCTTTGGTGTCCGCAGCGACCACGGCAGGATCGGCGTTGGCGGTGTAGAACATCTCAGCGCGGTGCCGGGGCGTGCCGAGGAAGTACACGTAGTCATTCGTGAACGCGCCGACGGTGTCCCTTCCGATGAACCCCTTCAGGAACGCCGTCCCGGGCCTGTGGTGGTAGCCCATGACCATGAGCGCATCGACGCCCCCGAACAGCCCCGCCGCGAGCTCGGAGACTTCCGCTCCCGCGCTGTGCCCGCCGAGGACCACATGCTTGAACCCCTCCTTGCGGAGCTGCCGGACGATCTGGCGGGTCATGTGCGCGTATGCCTCCGAGCCGATTTTGTACCCGTTGAGCAGCCGGCTGCGACCGTAGCCCAGGCGGTCGATAGCGACCACCGTGTAGCCGGCTGCGGCGATCTTGCGCGCGTACGAGTAGCCAGGTATATCCCACGCCTCACCGGTATAGGAGAGCCCGTGCTGCAGGAGCACAGCGGTTGACGCCTTGCACGCAGGGTCGATCCGGTACCCGTGCACCTGCCGGGAAGCACCCAGCTCCTGCATGTTGTTGACCTTGAACACCACCCCGGAGCGCTTGAGTTGGTCCTGGGGAACCGCCGTCGCCGGCGCGAGGCTCGCGAGGCTCGAGATGAGCAAGACGGCCGAGGTGAGAGTGAGCCAGCGCATGCCCGCCTCCTAATAGCCGGGTCAAGCGGTCAGGTCGACCACGTTGGGGGCAACGTAGAAACTCGCCCCGCTTCGCCAAGAGCGTCCCCATTGTCCCTCTGGCCGAGGCAAGCGGCGGCGCGTGACAGACCACAAGGCTGGCCGCCGCGTAGGGTGCGTGCCGTACCGGGCTCGCTGAGTTGCCGACCGTGCGCGGCCCGCTCGATCTCGTCAGGAACAGCGCGCAGCCGCTCGTCGCCCGCACCGGCCTAGTCCTTTGTGGCCAGGTTTCGTCACGCATGCGTGACGAAACCTGGCCACTGCGACATCGGGGGCGGATGCCTCAGCGCGGGCGGGAGGGTCGAAGGCCGTAGGCGATCAGCCACGCGGGCAGCGTCCGCAGGTACGGAACTTGGTGAGCAAGCGCAACGGCGCTGGCAGGGTGAACGGCGTGGTCGCGTCGAGGGCCTCGGCCAGCACGCGGCGCTGGATAACCGTCTGAAAGACCTGAACCACCCGCGTCGGCAGCTCCCGGCGGCGCTGCACCGCCGCGAGCTCACGCAGGGACATCCGGCCAGCCCGCAGCGGGGCCTCCAACAGGTTCGCCGCAGCGACGGCGTCCTGGATCGCGTAGTTGATCCCCACCCCGCCCACGGGCGACATGACGTGCGCCGCGTCGCCGATCAACAGCAGGCCCGGACGGTACCAGCGCGGCAGGCGGTTCGACTCCACCGACAACAGCGAGACGTCCTTCCAGTCCCGTAGCGCCCCCAATCGGTCGGTGAACTCCGGGGTCACCTCGGCGATCGAGGCATGCAGGGCGTCGAGGCCGGCAGCGCGCAGCCGCTGGTAGGTCCCCTTGGGGAACACGTAGCCGACCTGCCAGTGGTCACCGCGGTACAGCACGACGAGCACGCGGCAGCCGGAACCACAGGACGTCCATCGGCGGCGAGGTGCCGACAGGCGCAAACCGGGCGAGCCGGCGGATCGTCGAGCTGCGGCCGTCGGCGCCGACGGTCAGCAGCGCCCGCACCTCGTGCCAACCGTCCCCGGCTCGGTAACGCACGCCTCGGACCACGCCGGGGCGCTCGTCAGCAACCAGGACAACCTCGTCCGCTGGATCAGCAACCCCAGCAGGTCGAACCCGGCACCGTGATGCCCGACCTCGCCGTCTCAGAGGACGCGATCAACCTCTCCGCGTACCTGTTCTCGCTGGACTGACGGTGGCCTACACGGTGGCCTACAGGGAGGTGCAGCGGACGAGGGCGGTCGCGGCGGTTCTGCCGTTTTGTCGAGCTGGTGGCGTACGGTCCCCTCGTGCAGACGGTGGCGATCGCAGCGCTGGCGGCGCTGGTCGTGGTGGTCCTGACGCGTCAACGGATTGGCGGCGACCTCAAGAGCCTGGGCGCGACCAGGGAGCAGCTCGCGAGACCGATGGGGTATCTGCGGTTGCTGCGCCACCGCCCGGTGCTGCTGCTGTGGGTCGCTCAGACCCTTTCGGTGCTCGGTGACCGGCTGTACGCGCTGGCAGTGATGTGGGTGGTCTGGCAGGCCACCGGCTCGGCGGCGCTGATGGGCATGGTCGCCGTCGTCGAGTCCGTCCCCTACGTGGTGATCGGGGTGTTCGGCCGGCGTGTCCTGGCCCGGTTCGCCTCGCTTGGGACGTTGGCCTGGGTGGACCTCGCGCGGGCCGCGGCCGTGGGGGCTCTGCCGCTGCTGTGGCACGCCGACGCCGGTGGGGTGGTCGCGCTGCTGATCGTCGCCGCCGTGCTCGGTGTGCTGGGCGCGGTGTTCGACCCGAACCTCGGCGCGCTCGTGCCCGAGCTCGTCGAGCACGAGCGGGTGCAGCAGGTGACCGGGCTGTTGGACCTGACCGGGCGGATCGCCCGGGTCGCCGGGCCGGGATCGGCGGGGGCGCTGCTGTTGGTGTTGCCCGAGATCCACCTGTACACCGTGGACGCGGTCACCTTCGTCGTGTCCGCGGTCGCGCTCGGCTGGCTTCGTCGTAGCGCCACCGGGCAGGCCGCTGCGCCAGCCCACGAGCGCTACCAGGGCTGCCCGCCGCTGCCCCGGGCGCTGCCGCTGCTGCGACGCAACCCGCAGGTCGCGCTCGCGATCGGCGTGCACGGGCTGGGCCTGTTCTGCGCGGCGGCTTCTGCGATCTGCACGCCGATCCTGCTCAGCGTGCAGCTCCACGCCGGGGCGGGCGGCTACGGGCTGGTGATGGCCGCAGCCGGACTCGGTGCGCTGCTCGGCAACCCGCTCGCCGGTCACCTGCGGGTTGTCAGGCGGCTTCCCTCTGCTTACTGTGCCGCTTGGGCTGTGAGCGGGCTGGCGCTGGCGGCCACGGGACTGGCCGGCTCGCTTGCGGCGGTGATGGCCCTGGCCGCGGTCGGCGGGCTGTGCGCGCCTGTCGCGGCGGTGTCCATGAGTACTCACCTTGCTCAGCGCTTCGCCCCGGCTGAGCGGCTGCGCCTGCTCGCCACCGACCAGACGGTCATCCGAGCCGCAGGGACCGCTGGCATGGTCCTCGTTCCCTCGCTGGTCGCCGCTGACCCGTCATCGGCGTTCGCCGCCGCCGGCGTGGCCACCGCCGCGGCTGGGCTACTCGCTCTGGCCTGCTCCGCACGCCTGGCGCGCACCGCGGTGGCAGAAACCGCCGTGGTCTCCGCAGTGAGCACCGCGCCGTCCGGCGCACGTTGACGCGAGGTGTCGGGCCCCGCCCCGGGGCAGGCAGGGCCCGACGGTGCGGGAGAGGGTCAGGCCGTCTTGCTGTCCAGCCGCCAGTGGGTGACGGTGATGTTCTCCAACGGGACGCCGATGATGGCGTAGGCGCGCTTGTGCAGCGCCCCGAACCAGGCGTCACGGCGGTCGAGGTAGAACTCCTCGTCGTACCAGGCGACACCGAGGAGGATCGTGCCGCCGCCGGCCTCGTTGTCCGGGTCAGTCTTGAAGAAGGTGGACTGCCAGTCCCACAGCATGAGCTCCTCGGGCCGGGTGCGCAGCCGCTCGTCGCTGTCACGCAGCGCCTCCACGCAGCGGCGCACGGTCGCGGCGTCCGGGCAGTAGTAGGCGCACTCCGACCGGGCGACGAGCCTCTTGTCGCCGCGACGCGCGGCGTCGTCG
>JBOGEB010000065.1:0-20728 GCA_050743125.1 Egibacteraceae bacterium | reverse complement strand
GGGCCGGTCGGGCTCCGCTCCGAGGATCCGTTCAGGTCGCTGCGCCCGACCGGCCCCGACCTCGTTGCTGAGTCGCTCCACCCCAGCCAGCCCAGCCCCGGCCCTCGATGCCCCACGCGAAGCCTCGCCCGGATCCCTGCGCCGCGGTTTCCGCGCTCGACTGACAGTAAAGAACAAGAGAGCTAGAGATGGCTGATCAGAAGATACGGATTCGGCTCAAGGCCTATGACCATGAGGTCATCGACGCGTCGGCCCGCAAGATCGTTGAGACCGTCGAGCGTACCGGCGCGCGCATCACCGGGCCGGTACCGCTGCCGACCGAGAGGAACATCTATTGCGTCATCCGCTCACCGCACAAGTACAAGGACTCGCGTGAGCACTTCGAGATGCGGACGCACAAGCGGCTCATCGACATCCATGACCCCACACAGAAAACCGTGGACTCGCTTATGCGGCTGGATCTCCCTGCGGGCGTAGACATCGAAATCAAGCTCTAAGGCTTTGACAGGAATTCAGGAGATGGCAGGAAAAGGGATTCTCGGGACGAAACTGGGAATGACCCAGATCTTCGACGACGACGGCAGGGTCACACCGGTCACCGTCGTGCGCGCTGGACCGTGCCCGGTGACTGGTGTGCGCACCCTTGCCCGCGACGGCTACGCCGCGGTGCAGCTGGGCTTCGGAGCCACGAAGCGGGTCAACAAGCCCCTTGCCGGACACTTCCGCGCGGCTGGTGTCGCCCCGACCCGCCACCTCGCTGAGGTGGAGCTGGCAGGTGAATACAAGCCCGGTGACAGCGTCACGGTTGAGCAGTTCGTCGTCGGCGAGCTGGTCGACGTGTCGGCGAAGAGCAAGGGCAAGGGGTTTGCCGGCCCGATGCGCCGGCATGGGTTTGCCGGCCTCGGCGCCTCTCACGGCACGCACAAGGTGCATCGGGCGCCCGGCGCGATCGGGGCGTGCGCGACACCCTCACGGGTCTTCCCCGGCACCCGGATGGCGGGGCGGATGGGGGGGGAACGGGTCACCACGCAGAACCTGCGCCTGGTCGGCGTTGATCTGGAGCGGAACCTTCTGCTTATCAAGGGAGCTGTCCCCGGGCCGAAC
Organism: Egibacteraceae bacterium; assembly: GCA_050743125.1. Lineage (GTDB taxonomy): Bacteria > Actinomycetota > Nitriliruptoria > Euzebyales > Egibacteraceae > JBOGEB01. Next base: position 19,624 of record JBOGEB010000065.1, on the reverse strand, counting down.
GGAGCGCTGCTTGTCATCCGTGACGCGGTGAAGGGGTTCACCGGAGGGGGAGCGTGATGCCCACGATCGACCTGCACCTTTCTACTGGTGAAACCGACGGGCAGATCGACCTTGACCCTGGAGTCTTCGGTGCCGAACTCAACGTGCCCGCCATGCACCAGGTCGTCGTCGCCCAGCTCGCGGCGGCCCGCACCGGCAGCGCGAAGACGAAGACCCGTGGTGAGGTTTCCGGCGGCGGGAGAAAGCCACATCGTCAGAAGGGCAGTGGTCGCGCCCGCCAAGGCTCGATCCGCGCGCCCCACTACTCGGGTGGTGGCGTCGCTCACGGGCGCACCGGTCAAGAGAATTTCACGAAGCGCGTGAACAAGAGGGTCCGCCGACTTGCGTTGCGCTCAGCGCTCTCGGACCGGGCGCGCTCGGGCGACGTGCGGGTGATCCGAGGCCTGGTCTTCGCAGAGCCTCGGACGAAGGACGCCGTCGCCCTCCTTGACGGGCTGGGGATTGCTGACCGGAAGGTGCTGCTCGTCTTGGGCCACCAGGACGACGTGCTCCGCCGCAGCTTCCGCAACCTGCAGCAGGTGCATCTTCTCACCGTCGATCAGCTCAACACGTACGACGTGCTCTGCAGCGATGTCGTCGTGTTCTGTGAGGAGTCGTTGGAGCACATCGGCCTCGGCACGCGCGCGGAGGTGCCTGTATGAAAGATCATCACGACGTTGTGCACTCTCCCGTGGTGAGTGAGAAGAGCTACGGGCTCATCGACGCGGGTCGGTATACATTCATTGTCCACCCTTGCGCGAACAAGACCGAGATCAAACAGGCTGTTGAGCAGATATTTGGTGTGCGGGTGGTCAAAGTAAACACCATGAACCGCAAGGGCAAGCGGAAGCGTCGGGGGACGAGTTACGGGAAACGCAAAGACACCAAACGTGCGTATGTAACCCTTGCCGAGGGCGACGAGATCGACATCTTCGCGAGAGGCGCATAGACCAATGGGCGTACGGAAGTACAACCCGACGACGCCGGCGCGTCGCGGCATGACCGTGTCGGACTTCGACACGGTCACGACCCACCGGCCGCTCAAGTCTCTGACGCGGCCAAACCCCCGCAAGGCCGGTCGAAACGCGCACGGGCGGATCACCACCCGGCATCAGGGCGGCGGCCACAAGCGGCGCTACCGGATCATCGACTTTCGGCGCGACAAGGACGGAGTGCCTGCCAAGGTCGCGACGATCGAGTACGACCCGAATCGCTCGGCGCGGATCGCGCTGCTCCACTACGTGGACGGTGAGAAGCGCTACATCATCGCTCCCGAGGGGTTGCGGGTCGGGGACATGCTCGAATCCGGCGAGCGGGCGGACATCAAGGCCGGCAACGCGCTGCCGCTGCGCAACATTCCGGTCGGGACCACAGTGCACGCGGTCGAGTTGCGACCGGGGGGGGGCGGGAAGCTTGGGCGCTCCGCCGGCAACCGGATCCAGCTGCTCGCGAAGGAGGGCAACAAGGCGGCGCTGCGGTTGCCATCCGGCGAGATCCGGCTCGTCCTGGCGACCTGCCGGGCGACCGTGGGCGCGGTCGGCAACGCCGAGCACGACATCATCGCGATCGGCAAGGCAGGGCGGAATCGCTGGAAGGGCAAGCGGCCGAGCGTTCGCGGTGTCGTGATGAACCCAGTCGATCACCCGTTGGGCGGCGGCGAGGGCAAGTCATCCGGCGGGCGTCACCCGACCAATCCGAAAGGCAAGCCCGAGGGTCGAACCCGGGCGAAGAACAAGAAGTCGAATGCCGAGATCATCCGCCGGCGCGGCAAGCGCCGCCGGTAGAAAGTGCGATGCAGCCATGCCGCGCAGCCTGAAGAAGGGGCCGTTCGTCGACGGCCATCTTGCGAAGAAGGTCGAGACGCTGAATGCGAGGGGCGAGAAACGGGTCATCAAGACCTGGTCACGCCGCTCCGAGATCTCGCCTGACATGGTCGGTCATACGATCGCCGTGCACGATGGACGCAAGCACATACCCGTGTATATCTCGGAGTCGATGGTCGGCCATAAGCTTGGCGAATTCGCCCCGACACGGGCGATCAAATGGCGCGGTGCGGGGGAGAAGCAGCAGATGCGTATGAGGGGGCGGCGTTGATGCAATACAAGGCCTCGTCCCGATACGTACACGTCGCACCTTCGAAGGCGCGGCAGGTCGTCGCGCACATCCGGGGACAAGTCGTACCGGAGGCACAGCGGATTCTGCAGTTCTCGCCGAAGGGTGTATCGGATCAGGTCCTCAAGACGCTGAACTCGGCGGTCGCGAATGCCGGCCACCTTGAGGACCTGCGTGCTGAAGGCCTCATCGTCGCGTCCGCGGTAGTCGAGGAGGGTCCGACGCTCAAGCGATTGCAGCCTCGCGCGATGGGACGTGCCTACAGGATCCGCAAACGTACGTGCCACATCACGATTACGGTTGAGCCCGCCAAGGGCGCGCGCAAGCCTGCCCCCCGCGGGCGGCGCGGACGCCGTGACCGCAAAGAAATATAAGGGGTAAGCCGTGGGACAGAAGATCCATCCGTACGGCTTCCGGCTCGGCGTCATCGCGGACCACAAGTCGCGCTGGTTCGCCGACAAGGAGTACGCCGACTACGTCATCGAAGACGAGCGCATCCGCCAGTACATCCGTGAGCGTGTCCGGCATTCGGGCGTCTCGCGCATCGACATCGAGCGGACCCGTGACCGTGTCACGGTCGACGTCCTTACCGCGAGGCCTGGGATCGTGATCGGCCGTCGAGGCGCCGAGGCCGATGTGATCCGGGGCCACCTTGAGAAGATGACCGCTAAGCAGGTGAAGCTCAACATCCTGGAGCTGAAGTCGCCGGAGCTCGACGCGCAGGTCACCGCGCACAACGTTGCCGAGCAGCTCCGTGGCCGGGTGAGTTTTCGCCGGGCGATGCGCCGGGCGACTCAGAACGCGATGAAGGCCGGCGCGAAGGGTATCCGGGTGCAATGCTCCGGGCGGCTTGGCGGCGCCGAAATGAGCCGGACCGAGTGGTATCGCGAGGGGCGGGTGCCGCTGCACACGCTGCGCGCCAAGATCGACTACGGCTTCGACGAGGCCCGCACGACCTACGGCCGCATCGGGGTCAAGGTCTGGATCTACACCGGGGAGCAGCTGCCGACTGGTGAGCAGCGGAAGGCCCAGCCGGCTCAGGAGACTCGGCAGCGCGGCCGGCGCCAAGACCGAACCGGCGCCGGACGGGGCGCACGTACCCAGGCAGCGCCGCCGCGTGCCGAGGACACCGTCGGCGAGCACGTCGATGCCGTCGCGCCCGCGCCGATCCCTCCGATCCCCCCGGACGCCTCGGGCGAGAACGCATCCTCGCCAGAGCCACCATCCGAGCTCTAGGGAGGAGGAGCGCAATGCTTTCGCCCAGGAGAGTCCGCCACCGCAAGCAGCACCGCGGGCGGATGCACGGGAATGCGAAAGGCGGCACCGAGGTCGCCTTCGGCGAGTACGGGCTGCAGGCGGTCACCCACGGGTGGATCACGAACCGCCAGATCGAGGCGGCTCGTATCGCGATGACCCGCCACATCAAGCGTGGTGGGAAGGTATGGATCAACATTTTCCCGCACAAGCCGTACACGAAGAAGCCGGCCGAGACGCGGATGGGCTCAGGAAAGGGTGCGCCGGAGGGTTGGGTTGCGGTCGTGAAACCCGGCAAGGTCATGTTTGAGCTGTCGGGCGTTGCGGAGGACACCGCACGCGAGGCAATGCGCCTGGCCTCACACAAGTTGCCGGTCAAGTGCCGGTTTGTCACACGAGAGGCAGGGGGCTAGTGGTCCGCGCGGAAAAACCCGTGGCATTCGTGCGTACAGCATCCGCACCTCGCGGCGTTGCGGGTCGCTTGAGGACAACCAGCACACGGCGCGACCCGCGCGGAGCGCTTCGCCTTGCGCGGCGGGGAGCACTCCGCCCGGGCCCTCACAGCGATCGGGGGCGTCCCCCCGGACCCCCTCACAGCGATCGGGGGCGTCCCCCCGGACCCCCTCACAGCGATCGGGGGCGTCCCCCCGGACCCCCTCGATGCGATCGGGGGCGTCCCCAGGGTCCCCTCTGGGGTTCCGAACCCCCCCACAGTCAACGGAACTTTCCGCTTGGACCACTAGTGGGCGAGGCGAGCGTGTCAGGGTTCGTCGGGGGCGTCCCCCCGTGCCCCCTCACGCGAGACGGAGGATGGGGATCTCAATGAACGCGAACGAGCTGCGGGACCTTGGTGACGCCGAACTTGCACAGAAGCTGGGCGAGGCAAAAGAGGAACTGTTCAACCTGCGCTTCCAGCTCGCCACTGGCCAGCTCGACAACTACATGACGCTCGGCGAGGTCCGGCGTGACATCGCACGGGTGCTGACTGTGCAGCGGGAGCGTGAGCTGGCGGTCGCCGAGGAGGATGGTGAGTCATGAGCATGAGTGCAAACCCGCAGACCGATCAGCCGCGAGGTGAGCGCAAGGTACGGCAAGGTGTCGTCACCAGCGACCGCATGGACAAGACCGTCGTCGTCCTAGTCGAGCGGCGCACGACTCACCCGCTCTATCGGAAGATCGTGACGCGTTCGGAGAAGCTCCACGCGCACGATGAGCATAATGATGCGCACGTCGGTGACCGTGTGCGGGTTGTGGAGACCCGGCCGCTGTCTAAGACGAAGAGGTGGAGGGTCACCGAGGTGATCGAACGTGCCAAGTGAGTTGTTCGGGCGTTTGGGGCGGGCGACCCGCCGGCTCCAGTTCTTGGGAGCGGACGACCAGCCGCTCCGCTCCAAGGGCACGTTTCGGTCGCTACGCAGCAAGTCCACTCTCTGCCGCCACCACAGGTCGCCCGCCCTGCGGTGGCGCTGCGCGTCAGTTCGATCTCCTCGCTTTATAGCTGAAAGACGGTAGCGATGATCCAGCAAGAGACCAGGTTGCGGGTTGCGGATAACACCGGGGCACGCGAGGTGCTTTGCATTCGTGTGCTCGGTGGGTCCGGGCGGCGCTATGCGTCGATCGGCGACGTGATCGTCGGCACGGTCAAGAACGCGATCCCAGCCTCGAGCGTGAGACGGGGGGACGTCGTCCATGCCGTGGTCGTACGGACACGTAAAGAGCGCCGCCGCCCCGACGGAACATACATCCGCTTCGATGACAACGCGTGCGTGCTCATCAACGAGCAGCGCAACCCTCGCGGTACACGCATCTTCGGACCCGTGGGGCGGGAGCTGCGCGAGCGGCGATTTATGAAGATCGTGTCGCTGGCTCCGGAGGTGCTCTAGCGATGGCGCGGGTCAGACGGAACGATACCGTCCGGGTTATCTCTGGCAAGGACGCCGGCAAGAGCGGTCGCGTCGTGCGTGTGTACCCCAAAACCCAGCGCGTCATGGTCGAGGGCGTCAACCGGGTGACGAAACACACCCGGATCCGGGCGACCCGTCGTGGTGCGCAGGAGGGTGGGATAGAGCACGTCGAGGCGCCGCTCCATATCTCGAATGTGATGCCCATCTGCACGAAGTGTGATCAAGCGACGCGGGTAGGCCAGCGAATCACTGACAGCGGCAAGGTCCGGTACTGCCGTAGATGCAACGAGGAGTTCTGAAAGGGCCAAGGAAGATGACTGCAACAGCCACGCCAGCCTACGTGCCTCGTCTCAAGCGACGGTACCTTGAGGATATCCGCCCTGAGCTTCAGCAGCAGTTGGCCCTGGGGAACATCATGCAGGTCCCGCGGCTTGAGAAGATTGTGGTGAACATGGGCGTCGGTGACGCCATTCAGGACGCGAAGGCGCTTGAGAGCGCGATGCGTGACCTCGCCACGATCACCGGGCAGAAGCCCCAGGTGCGGCGTGCCCGTAAGTCGATCGCGGGTTTCAAGCTCCGTGCGGGCATGGCGATCGGCGCGCGCGTCACACTGCGCGGCGACCGGATGTGGGACTTCCTCGACCGGCTCCTGGCCCTCGCGTTGCCTCGCATCCGTGACTTCCGTGGCCTACCCGCGAACTTCGACGGCCGCGGCAACTACACGTGCGGGATCAGCGAGCAGCTGATCTTCCCGGAGATCAACTACGACCAGGTCGAGAAGGTCCGTGGGATGGACATCACATTCGTCACTACCGGGGAGACCGATGAGCAGGGCCGGGCGCTGCTCGACGCCTTCGGGTTTCCATTCGCCGTGACTACCCCTTGAGAGGCTGAGCGAAGAATGAGCACCGTGAAGCTTGGCTGGGCTTTCCCCCGCGAATGCGGGGGAAAGCTGCCGTGTGAGCGAAACCGTCGGGGCTAGGAGGCAGGCACTATGGCGAAAAAATCTCTGATCGCCAAGGCGGCGCGCAAGCAGAAGTTCAAGGTACGCGAATACACTCGCTGTAACCGGTGCGGGCGCCCCCGCGCGGTGTTCCGTAAGTTCATGCTGTGCCGTATCTGCTTCCGCGAGCTCGCGCACACTGGCGAGCTGCCCGGTGTCCACAAAGCTAGCTGGTAACGGGGTTTGGGAGAAGAACGACGATGACGATGACCGATCCCGTCGCGGATATGCTCACCCGTATCCGTAACGCGAACGTCGCGTACTGCGAGGAGATCGCGATGCCCTCCTCCAAGCTGAAGGCGGCGATCGCAGACATCCTCAAGCGTGAGGGCTACATTCGTGACTACCTCGTTGATCCAACTAGGCCGCAGGCGACACTGAAGCTCGCGCTGAAGTACACCAGTGACCGGGAGCGATCGATCTCTGGGTTGCGGCGCATCTCGAAGCCTGGTCTGCGCGTGTACGCGAAGCGCGACGAAGTCCCGCGCGTGCTCGGCGGCCTGGGGATTGCGATCATCTCGACATCGTCGGGGCTGATCACGGACCGTGAGGCCCGTAAGCGGGGCGTCGGCGGCGAGATCCTCGCGTACGTCTGGTAGGAGCCATGAGCCGAACGGCGGTGAACCTGGCATGAGTCGCATTGGCAAAGAGCCCGTCCGGATCCCGGATGGCGTAACGGTCACGCGCGACGGCAGAACTCTTGTCGTCAGCGGTCCCAAAGGCGCGCTGACGCAGCAGATCCACCCGGACATCACGGTGACGATCGATGACAGCGAGGTCCGCGTCACCCGCGGCGACGACGAGCGCGAGCACCGTGCTCTCCACGGGCTGTTCCGCTCGCTGATCGCGAACATGGTCACGGGCGTCACCGACGGGTACCAGAGGCGGCTTGAGATCGTAGGCGTCGGGTACCGTGCCGCGAAGCGGGGCAACGGGCTGACGTTCCAGCTCGGCTACAGCCACCCGATCGAAGTGGACGCCCCCGAGGGCATCACGTTCGACGTGCCTACGCCGACCAGGATCACGATCTCCGGCGCGGACAAGCAGCAGGTCGGGCAGATCGCTGCGAACATTCGGGCGCTGCGTAGGCCCGAGCCCTACAAGGGCAAGGGCATCCGCTACGAGGGCGAGCAGATCCGCCGTAAGTCCGGCAAGACCGCGGGCTAAGCCCCTGAGCCATGAGACGCCTTCGACGCCGAATGGCTCACTTCTGTAAAGGATGTATGCAGGATGGCTGTACCGAATAGAGGTGCTGGACTTCAGCGCCGGCACGCCCGTATCCGAAAGCGCCTGCGCGGGACTACGCAGCGCCCCCGGTTGGCCGTCTACCGCTCGAACACGGGCATATATGCGCAGGTCATCGATGATCTGGCCGGGCGGACCCTGGCCGCCGCGTCGCATCTGGACCACCGGGCCGCGCAGGTCGCTGGCGGCAAGGCTGGGATGGCCGCTGCGGTCGGTCAGCTACTCGCCGAGCGGGCTCGCCAGGCCGGCATCGAGCGGGTCGTGTTCGACCGTGGGGGCAACCGCTACCACGGACGCGTCAGGGCGCTCGCCGACGCCGCCCGGCAGGCCGGGCTGCAGTTTTGAGGTTGCGGCTACGAATTGGAGCGTTCCTCCGCGTCGCGGAGGAACGCTGTCGTGGACGGACCGCAGGGTTTGTGAATAGGTAGCAAAGGATAAGAGCATGGTAGGACCCGGAGGAGGCACCCAGCGCGGTGATCGGAGCGGTCGTGGTCGAGAGCGCGACCGGCGCGGTCCCCGCGAGGAGGAGCGCAGCCCGTACGAGGAGAAGGTCGTGGCGATCAATCGCGTCGCCAAGGTCGTCAAAGGCGGACGGCGGTTCTCTTTCACCGCGCTCGTCGTCGTCGGCGATCGTAACGGTACCGTCGGCGTCGGCTACGGCAAGGCCAAGGAAGTACCCTCGGCGATCCAGAAAGGGGTCGAGGAAGCGAAGAAGAGCTTCTTCGCCGTCCCGATGATCCAGAAGACGATCGTTCACCCTGTCGTTGGTGAGGCCGGAGCGGGCATGGTCGTGCTGAAGCCGGCCGCGCCTGGTACCGGGGTGATCGCCGGTGGTCCGGTCCGCGCCGTGCTGGAGTGCGCGGGCATCAGCGACGTCCTGGCCAAGTCGTTGGGGACCTCCAACCCCATTAACGTCGTCCACGCGACGGTCGCGGCGCTCCGGCAACTGAAGACCCCGGATGGCGTCGCCCGACTGCGCGACCTCGAGTTGTCCGAGCTCCTGCCCAAGAAGATGCTCGGGAATATGAAGGCGAGGGCGTGAGGATGGGACAGCTGGCAATAACTCAGGTCCGCAGCTTGATCGGCGTGAAGGCCGACCAGCGCCGAACCATCCAAGCCCTGGGCCTACGGCGGATCCGCCACACCGTCGTGAAGCCGGACCGTCCCGAGTTCCGCGGCATGATCGCGAAGGTCTCGCACCTCGTCGAGGTTTCCGAGCTCCCGCAGGCCACCCAGGCACCTGCGGGCTCCTCTGGGAACGCCGACTCCTCCGCTGATCGCTAGGTTGGGGGCTTGAAGATGAAGATCCACCACCTGAAGCCCGCCCCGGGCGCGCACCGGCAGAAGCAGCGCAAAGGCCGTGGTGAGGCCGCCGGGAAGGGCAAGACTGCCGGTCGCGGTACCAAGGGCACCGGCGCGCGCTCCCGTGTTCCAGCCGGGTTCGAGGGCGGGCAGATGCCGCTGCAGCGGCGCCTGCCCAAACGTCCGGGCTTTACGCCGCGTAACCGGGTCGAGTTCGCGACGGTGAACATCGAGCGGCTCAATGCCGTGTTCGAGTCCGGTGAGGAGGTCACGCCAGAAGCGCTGCGCACGCGGGGGTTGATTCGTCGTGGCTCAGCCCCCGTGAAGGTTCTCGGCAGCGGCGTCTTGGTTAAACCGCTGCGGGTTTCGGCGCACGCGTTCTCGGCTTCCGCGGCCAGCAAGATCAGCGCCGTCGGGGGTACTGCGACCGTCCTCGTTCGTGGCCTGCCGAGCCGGCCGGGGCCGGCTCACCGGGCTCCGGCAACGTAAGCGCGTGTTTGAGAAGCTCGGCGCCCAGGCGTGCGCAGCGCGAAGCGCGGAGCGCGGCTCCGGTGGCCCTTGTGTGGGTCGACCCCCCGGCCGCCGAAACCGCCTTAAGCTTCCTAAAAATGCGGGAAAGAGGTCTCATGGAAGGTCACGCCTCTTCCCGGAAAGAGATTCTGACCTAAATCGGCTCTTCGAAGCGGAATTCGACGGGGCGCGACCTGTCAACACTGTTTCAAACACGTTCCAAGAGGTCGCTGAATGACGAATACGCTGGGCATTGGCCGAGCTTTCCGTCGAATGCCGCGTGGTGCTTGCTGCCTTGTGAGTGGAACCCACCCGTCTTGCGGTCCGTGCGGGAAAACTCTTGGCATTCGGCTGCACCCGCATCCTGCCTCGCGCCGTTGTGGCTCGCTCAAGGACGATCAGCACACGGCGCGACCCGCGCCTTGCGAGACGGGGAGCACTCCGCCCGGGCCCTCGGTGTCATCGGGGGCGTCCCCAGGGTCCCCTCTGGAACTTTCCGCTTGGACCGCTCGCGAGAGGCTCTCGGATGCTGCGCGCGTTCACTAACGCCTTCAAAGTACCGGACCTGAGGGGCAAGATCCTCTTCACCCTGGCGATCATCGCGGTCTACCGGCTGGGGTCGGTGATACCCACCCCAGGGATCGACTACAAGTTGCTTCACGAGCTGCTTGCGCGGGCGGATCCCCAGCAGGGCGTCCTGCCGCTGCTCAACCTGCTCTCGGGCGGCGCGCTGACCCAGCTCGCGGTGTTCGCTTTGGGAATCATGCCCTACATCACCGCGAGCATCATCATGCAACTCCTCACGGTGGTGATCCCGCGGCTGGAGGAGTATCAGAAGGAGGGCGAGTCCGGATTCCGGAAGATCACGCAGTACACCCGCTATCTGACGGTCGTGCTCGCGATTCTCCAGTCCACCGGGCTGATCGCGCTGGTCCAGTCCGGTCAGCTGTTCCCCGGGATGGACTCCTCCCAGTTAATCCCCAACCCGACGCTCGGCGTGAAAGCGCTGATGATCCTCACATTGACCGCCGGTACGGCGTTCATCATGTGGCTGGGTGAACTCATTACGGCGCGGGGCGTCGGCAACGGGATGTCCCTGCTGATCTTCACCGCGATCATCGCGAGCTTCCCAGGCACTGGCTACCGGATCCTCCAGCAGAACCAGCTTCTGTTTGCTGGCCTCATGGTCATGGCGCTCGTGCTGATCGTCGGGGTCGTCTACATCGAGCAGGGCCAGCGGCGCATCCCGGTGGAGTACGCGAAGCGACAGCTCGGCCGCAAAGTGTACGGTGGGACCTCGACCTACATCCCGTTGAAGGTGAACCAGGCCGGCGTGATCCCGATCATCTTCGCGTCGTCTCTGCTCACTCTTCCACAGCTCGCAGCCTCGATTTTCGGTAACCCGAGCTTCGACCGCTTCGTCCAGCGTTATGTCTTGAGAGGGGATCATCCGTACTACATCCTGACGTTCTTCATCCTCACGATTTTCTTCGCGTACTTCTATACCGCGATCACGTTCAACCCGATCGATGTTGCCGACAATATGAAGAAGTACGGTGGGTTCATTCCTGGAATCCGGCCTGGCCGCCCGACCGCCGAGTATCTTGACCGGGTGATTACGCGGATCACGCTCCCAGGCTCGCTCTATCTTGCCACGCTGGCGGTCATCCCGTTCTTCTTCTTCAACGTGGCGGGGACGTCCGAGCTCCCGCTGGGTGGCTCCAGCCTGCTCATCGTGGTCGGCGTGGCGCTGGAGACGATGAAGCAGGTGGAAAGCCAACTGCTTCAGCGACATTACGAGGGCTTCCTGAACGCTTGAAAGAGGAGTTGCTGTGCGACTCGTATTGCTGGGCCCGCCTGGGGCCGGTAAGGGGACTCAGGCCGCTCGCATTGCGAAGCAGTACGCGGTGCCGCACATTTCGACAGGCGAGATTTTCCGTGAACACGTGAAAGGCCGTACTGATCTGGGCATACAGGCGCAAAAGTACATCGACCGTGGTGACCTCGTCCCGGACGAGGTGGTGAGACGGATGGTCGGCGATCGCCTCGTCCAGCCGGACGCCGAGCATGGGTGGCTGCTTGACGGCTACCCCCGGACGGTACCGCAAGCAGAGGCCCTCGAGCAGCTGCTCCAAGGACGTGGGAAACCCCTCGACGCGGTGCTGTGGTTCGACGTGCCGGAGGACGAGTTCACGAGGCGTATCCATAGCCGGGCCGTGCAGGAGGGCCGCTCCGACGATACCGAAGAGGTGGTACGACGCCGCTTGGTGGAGTACGTCGAGAAGACGGTTCCGCTGGAGGGCTTCTACCGCGAGCGAGGCCTGCTCCACGATGTGGACGGGGTCGGCCTGATCGACGAGGTCGCTGACCGAACGCTCGCAATTTTGGCGAAGATCAACGGGGGAGTTCGGGGTGGCGGACCCCGGGGATCATGATCGTCCGCAAGTCGCCGGCAGAGCTGGACCTCATGGCGAAGGCCGGGAGGGTCGTCGCTGGGCTCCACGAGACGCTGCGCGAGGCAGTCCGGCCCGGTATCTCGACGCTTGCGCTCGACCGCATCGCCGAGCGTGAGCTGCGCAGCCGCGGCGCGATCCCGTCCTTCAAGGGATACCGCGGCTTCCCTGCGACGCTCTGCACATCGGTCAACGACGAGATCGTCCACGGCATCCCGTCGAAGCGAGTTGTGCTGCGCGAGGGCGACCTCATCAAGATCGACGCCGGCGCGATCGTCGATGGCTATCACGGTGATTCTGCGGTCACGTGGATCGTTGGTGGTGCCGAGACGACCTCGTCGGAGGTCCAGGCGCTCGTCGAGCGCACCCGGCACGGTCTGTGGGCCGGACTGTGTCAGGCCCGGCCCGGCAACCGGCTGACCGACATCTCCGCCGCCATCGAGGCGCACGCCATCCCACACGCTTATGGCGTGGTGCAGAAGTACGTCGGGCACGGCATCGGGCGGGAGCTTCACGAGGACCCGCACGTGCCGAACTACGGGCGCCCCGGGCGCGGACCCCGGCTCGTCCCCGGCTTCGTCTTGGCGGTCGAGCCGATGTTCAACCTTGGCGGCGCAGAGACGCGCGAACTCGACGACGGCTGGACGGTCGTCACCGCCGACGGGGCGCTCTCGGCGCACTGGGAGCACACCGTCGCGATCACCGAGGACGGCCCTTGGGTGCTCACCGCTCGATCTGACGAGCCGGAGTGGCCGCTCCGGAAACCCGAACGCGTCCCAGGAGCCACGGCCCCCCAGTCCTCAGGTGGACGGCCATGAGACGTGGTGATACCCTTCACCCTCCGGCCCCGCCATGTGGGGCATTCTGCGCTGCCCCCAGGCTCCGAGTTCTCGCTGAAGTGCGGCGTAGCGTGCCTTGAGTTCATGGGCATGGCGGCGTGAGCGACGTATCGAGTGAGGTCGATGTGAAGGTGCAGCCCTCGGTCAAGCGCATCTGCGAGAAGTGCCGGATCATTCGCCGGCACGGCCGTGTGATGGTCATCTGCAGCAATCCGCGGCACAAGCAGCGGCAGGGTTGACGATGGAGGATGTCCTCCCAATCCCCACTCGGGGTGGAGGTTGATCTGATGGCACGAATCGCCGGTGTCGATCTGCCCCGTGACAAGCGGTCGGAGATCGGTCTGACGTACATCTTTGGGATCGGGCGAAGCCGTGCGGCGCAGACGCTCGCCGCCGTGGGCGTCGACCCCTCCACGCGGATCCGCGAGCTGACCGATGACCAGGTGAAGCTTCTACGCGACTATCTCGACGCGAATTTTCAAGTCGAGGGTGACCTGCGCCGAGAGGTCGCGCAGAACATCAAGCGCAAGGTTGACATCGGCTGCTACCAGGGCATCCGCCACCGGCGTGGCCTCCCGGTACGCGGCCAGCGCACGCATACGAATGCCCGCACGCGCAAGGGGCCACGCCGTACCGTTGGCGGCATCAAAAAGCGGGTGCGCAAGCATTAGTTCGTCGCGTCGCCAATCTTCCACCCGACCACACCAACCCCCCCACAGGCCCACCCTAGAGGAAGCAGAGTGGCTCAGCAGCGGAAACAGTCCGGCCCAAAGTCGAAGCAAAGGGCGCGCAAGAAGGAGCGGCGCCAGGTCACTCATGCCCAGGCGCACATCAAGAGCTCCTTCAACAACACGATCGTGACGATCACCGACCGGCAGGGCAACGTCCTGTCGTGGGCTTCGGCCGGCAACGTCGGCTTCAAGGGTTCCCGTAAGTCGACGCCGTTCGCTGCCCAGATGGCAGCGGAGAAGGCTGCCCGGGCTGCAGCAGAGTACGGTGTGCGCAAGATCGACGTCTTTGTCAAGGGTCCCGGCTCGGGGCGGGAGACCGCGATCCGCTCGTTGCAGGCGAACGGCCTCGAGGTCGCCGCGATCAAGGACGTGACCCCGATCCCGCACAACGGCTGCCGTCCCCCGAAGCGCCGTCGGGTCTGACAGGAGAGAACATGGCTCGGTACACCGGACCCGACTGCAAGCTCTGCCGGCGCGAACGACAGAAGCTCTACCTTAAGGGAACTCGCTGCGAGGGGCCCAAGTGCGCGATCGAGAAGCGCCCCTACCCGCCCGGTGAGCACGGGCGCGGACGTATCCGTGAGAGTGAGTACCTCCTTCAGCTGCGTGAGAAGCAGAAGGCGCGGCGGATCTACGGTGTGCTCGAGCGTCAGTTCCACAACTACTACGAAGAGGCAACCCGGCGCGATGGCCTCACTGGCGAGAACCTTCTCCGGCTACTGGAGACGCGGCTCGACAATGTGGTGTACCGCGGTGGGCTTGCGCGGTCGCGCGACGAGGCCCGCCAGCTTGTGCGGCACCGCCACTTCCAGGTCGACGGCCGCACGGTGGACATCCCTAGCTGTCACGTCCGCGTGGGGGAGGTGATCACGCTGCGGGAACGCTCGCGGAACATCGTGCCGATCATTGGCTCGCTCGAGCTGCTCGACAGTAAGCGCATCCCCCGCTGGTTGTCCACCGACCCGTCGAAGCTTGCGATCACCGTGCTCGACCTGCCGAGCCGCAGTCAGATCGATGTCCCAGTCCAGGAGCAGCTCATCGTCGAGCTCTATTCCAGGTAAGTACTCCAGGCATGCCCGAGTACTGACCTGGACATGCTCTCGTTAGCTCAACGGTGCAGGTGTAGGAGGCGAACGTTCAGTTGCTGATTGTGCAGCGCCCTAGCATCCAAGAAGACGTCATCGCCGAGCAGACTCGATCGGCGTTCAGCATCGAGCCGCTCGAGCCCGGGTTCGGATACACGCTCGGAAACAGCCTCCGACGCACACTCCTGTCGTCCATTCCGGGCGCGGCGGTGACGAGCGTGCGGATCGAGGGCGTCCTCCACGAGTTCAGCTCGATCGAGGGTGTCAAGGAGGACGTCACTGACGTCATCCTGAACCTGAAAGATCTCGTGCTTCAGTGCCACAGCGACGACCCCGTCGAGATCTTCCTCGGCGGCGAGGGTCCCGGTGAGATCACGGCGGACTTCATCACCGCGCCCAGCGAGGTCGAGATCCTCAACCGCGACCTCCACATCGCGACGCTCAACCGCAAGGGGCGCGTCGAGATGTACCTCACCGTCGAGCGTGGCCGCGGCTACGTCTCGGCCGAGCGCAACAAGCGGCCCGATCAGCCGATTGGCGTGATCCCGATCGACTCGATCTACTCGCCGGTCCGCCGTGTCACCTACCGTGTGGAGGCCACCCGGGTCGAGCAGATGACGAACTACGACCGGCTGATCCTCGATGTCGAGACCGACGGCTCCGTGTCCCCCGCCGAGGCGCTCGCCTCCGCCGGGCAGACCTTGCGTGACCTCTTCCAGCTGTTCAGCGAGGTTGAGGAGGGCGGGCCTGGTGGTCTGTCGATCGGTCCAGACAGCGGGAGCCCCTCGCCGCTGTCCCCGAACCTGCAGCTTCCGATCGAGGACATGGATCTGTCGGTCCGGTCGTACAACTGCCTGAAGCGCGAGGGTGTGTCGACCGTCGGCGAGCTGGTGCAGAAAACCGAGCAGGATCTCCTCGACATCCGCAATTTCGGCCAGAAGTCGATCGAAGAGGTGAAGCACAAGCTCGCGGAGATGGGGCTGAGTCTCGCGGACTATGGAGGCTATGCGGGCTAGATCTTCGAGCCGCTCGATCTTCGGGCTGCTCGCCGTCGGGTCTCCAGGGCGGGAGCCTTTTCGCCCCTCCTGTCGTCCGCGCCAGCCCCGACCTGGCGGCCAGCCCCACACCGCAAGCTTTGGAGGAAGAGCAGGAGGAAGAGCAGGATGCCGCAGCCGAAGAAAGCCGCTCGGTTTGGGGGGAGCGCGGCGCACCACAAGATGATTCTTGCCAACCTGGCGACCGAGTTGTTCCGGCACGGCCGGATCCGGACCACGCTTGTGAAGGCGAAGTCGGTGCAGCCGCTCGTCGACCGGATGGTGACGTTCGCCAAGCGGGGTGACGTCCACTCCCGCCGGCAGGTACTGCGGGTCATTCGGGACAAAGACGTCGTCCACAAGCTGTTCGCGGACGTCGCCCCTGCGTTCGCAGACCGCGACGGTGGCTACACGCGCGTCCTGAAGCTCGGCCCGCGTAAGGGCGACGCCGCGCCAATGGCGCTCATCGAGTTGGTGGAGGGTGTATCCGGCACCGCCTCGGGTGCGCTCGAGGAAGCCCCCCGACGGCGTTGGGCTCTTCGCCGCCGTCGCGGCGGGTCCCTGTCCCGTGGCGCTCAGCAGCGTGAGGAAGAGCGCCTCGCCGCCGCCGACGCCGGGGGGGCCGAGGATTTCTCCTAGTGGTCCGCGCGGAAAAACCCGTGGCATTCGGGGGCGCCTGCATCCGCACCTCGCGGCGTTGCGGATCGCTTGAGGACAGCCAGTACACGGCGCGACCCGCGCGGAGGGCTTCGCCTTGCGAGGCGGGGAGCGCTCCGCCCGGGCCCTCGATGTCATCGGGGCGTCTCCAGGGTCCCCCCCTCTGGGGTTCCGAACCCCCTCACGAGAACGTTCCGCTTGGACCACTAGCTCGGTTTCGGGCGAATCCTGCGCGGTAGGGCGGCATGCCGAAAGTGAGGGTCCGGATTGACCTCGCGTACGACGGGGCGGAGTTCGCTGGCTTCGCCTGGCAGCCGGGGCAACGGACCGTGCAAGGGGTCTTGGAGGACGCGCTCGCGAAGCTTGCAGGGGCGCCGGTCAAGACCACGGCCGCCGGGCGTACCGATCGCGGCGTCCACGCCACCGCGCAGACCGTCCACTGTGACCTACCCGCCGACGCGCGCCTGCTCCGTGACCTTGATCGCGCCCGTGCCGCGCTTGA
This sequence comes from Egibacteraceae bacterium, assembly GCA_050743125.1. Lineage (GTDB taxonomy): Bacteria > Actinomycetota > Nitriliruptoria > Euzebyales > Egibacteraceae > JBOGEB01. The sequence continues at coordinate 2,954 of JBOGEB010000065.1, read as the reverse complement.
CGCGATCTGCGGCCCGGAGATCGGCGTTTGGCGGGTCCGACGGGTGCCCTCGACGTTCGACGCCAGGTTCTCGGCCACTCAGCGGCGGTACCGGTACCAGATCTGTGACGCCGCCGCGATGAGCCCGCTGTGGCGCTACGACACCTGGCACCTCGGTCCGCCATCACTCGACGTGGGGGCGATGGAAGTGGCCGGCCGGCACCTGCTCGGCGAGCACGACTTCAGCTCGTTCTGCCGCCGACGAGGCGACGGGACGCTCGTCCGGCGGATCGACCGGCTGACCGTGCGGCGGGAGCGCGCTGGCCTCGTCGTTGTCGTGATAGCCGGCAAAGCGTTCTGCCACCAGATGGTCCGGTCGGTGACCGGCTGCCTCGTCGCCGTGGGGCGCGGCAAGCGCCCGCCCGACTGGGTCGCCGACGTCCTGGCCGCCCGTGATCGAAAGGCCGTGGGGCAGGTCGCCCCACCGCACGGCCTCACGCTCGTGGGCGTGTCCTACCGGTGAGGTCCTTATATACGCTGGATTGCGCGGCATACCGCGCGGATCCAACACGCAGTTGACCCTTGAGCCGGTGAGGGCGTACGCTTAGCCATCCTGCGGCCAGGGCTGTCGCTATGCTCGCTTGCGCCGCTCGTCCAATACCAACGACCCCGAGAGCCTTCATGCGCACGTACTCGCCCCGCCCGAAGGACGCGGATCCGACGTGGTACGTCGTGGACGCGAAGGACGTGGTCCTCGGCCGGCTTGCCTCTCAGGTTGCGCACGTCCTGCGCGGCAAGCACAAACCGGTCTTCGCTCCTCACATCGACATGGGTGACCACGTGATCGTGTTGAATGCCGCCAGTGTGCGGCTGACCGGCAGGAAGGCTGAGCAGAAGCTCGCGTACCGGCACTCGGGCTATCCCGGCGGGCTGAAGGCCGTGCCTTGGGCGCGGCTGCTCGCCGAGCGGCCGGAGCGGCTCGTCGAGAGGGCGGTCAAGGGAATGCTCCCGAAGAACACGATCGGTCGAGCGCAGTTGCGCAAGCTCAAGGTCTATGCCGGGTCCAGTCACCCGCACGCCGCGCAGCAGCCGAAGCCGCTCGACCTGTCCGCGGCCGGCGGGCACGGATCTGGACAAGGGAAGCGCAATGGCTAGCACGATCTACACCGGTCGGCGCAAGACCTCCGTAGCCCGAGTGCGCTTGCGCGAGGGTACGGGCCAGTTTCAGTTGAACGGCCGTTCGCTCGAGGACTACTTCCCGATCGAGACGTCGCGTGCGGCGATCCTGGAGCCCTTCCGCGTCACCGACACGCAGGGCCGGTTCGACGTCATCGCCCGCATCCACGGTGGCGGTACGACGGGGCAAGCCGGAGCGCTCCGTCACGGAATCGCCCGCGCGCTTGAGGGCGAGGACGCCACCTGGCGGGCACCCCTCAAGCGAGTGGGGCTGCTGACACGAGACGCGCGCGAGACCGAGCGGAAGAAGTACGGGTTGAAGAAGGCTCGCAAGGCGCCTCAGTACAGCAAGCGCTGACCCCCGCTTGCGCGGCCATGGGCCAGCTGTTCGGGACCGACGGCATCCGCGGGGTCGCGAACACTGAGCTCACACCTGAGCTTGCCGTGGGACTTGGGCGCGCGCTGGTCCGCACGCTGAAGGAGGAAGGCACCGCTTCCCCCCGCGTCGTTGTGGGGCGGGACCCACGCGCATCCGGCGAGATGCTCGAGGCCGCGCTTGTGGCAGGCATCTGCTCGGCCGGTGGCGAGGCGGTGGTGATCGGCGTGATCTCGACCCCCGGCGTCGCCTATCTCACCTTGAGCCTCGCAGCCGACAGCGGTGCGGTGATCTCCGCGAGTCACAACCCCGTGGAGGACAACGGCATCAAGTTCTTCGGGCGGGACGGTTTCAAGCTGAGCGACGACGAAGAGGAGCGGATCTCCGAGCTTGTTCACCGCGCGGACGACGATCCCCCCACCGGCGCGGCGGTTGGGAGGGTGCAGCAGCGGCACGAAGCGGTGGAGGACTACACTGCCCACCTCGTAGCGACTGCGGGGGGCGTGGAGCTGTCAGGCCTGAGCGTCGTCATCGACTGCGCGAACGGCGCTGCTTCCGAGGTCGCGCCGACGGTGCTCCGGCGGCTCGGGTGTGAGGTCACGGTCATCCACGCGCTTCCCGACGGGACGAACATCAACGACGGCTGCGGATCTGCCCACCCCGACGTCGTCGCGGCGGCGGTTGTGGAGACCGGTGTCGACATCGGCCTTGCGCACGACGGCGACGCTGACCGGCTCATCGCCGTCGACCACACTGGCACGGTCGTGGACGGCGACACGATCCTCGCGCTTCTCGCCGCCCGGATGCATCGGGGGCCCGGCCTCGACGTCGTCGTCACGACGGTGATGACGAACCTCGGTTTCCGGCAGGCGATGGAGGGCCTCGGCATCGAGGTCATCCAGACCAAGGTCGGGGATCGCTACGTCCTGGAGGCCATGCGCGCAGGTGGCTATGTGCTCGGCGGTGAGCAATCAGGTCACCTCATCTTCGCCGAGCACGCCACCACCGGCGACGGGGTGCTCACCGCGGTCCAGCTGCTGTCCGCGATGGTCGAGGAGCGAGCCTGCCTTGCGGAGCTCGCCACGGTGATGCGGCGGCTGCCACAGGTCCTTGTCAACGTCCGCGGCGTCGACCGGCGCGGCCTCGACGCCGCGGACAGGCTTTGGAGTGCGGTCGCCGAGGCGGAGGCCACACTCGGCAACGCAGGGCGCATCCTCGTCCGGGCGTCTGGCACCGAGCCGATCGTCCGCGTGATGGTGGAGGCGGACTCCGCCGAGCGCGCGACCGAGATCGCCGAGGGCCTCGCGAGCGTCGCTGCGGAGGAGCTGCGGCCTTGAGAACCCTTCACGAGGCGCGACCTTGCGTTCGCTGACCGTCGGGTGGTTGTTATAGCCGTGGCGGTTTCGGCGGCAAGGGCCGCCGC
>JBOGEB010000064.1:0-20797 GCA_050743125.1 Egibacteraceae bacterium | reverse complement strand
GGCGGCGCGGCGGCGCGCGGGAGCGCCTGGGTGCGCTCGGCGGCGGCGAGCAGCCCGACGGTCTCGGTGTCGACGTCGACGAACTGCGCGAGCGCGTCCGCGAGCTGACCGCAGGAGGAGAAGCGCGCGCTCGCGTCCCTGGCGAGGCACCGCGTGACGACCTGCTCGAGCCCACGGGGAATGTCGGCGCGCAGCGAGCGGAGCGGCAAGGGGTCGCGCTCCAAGCGCGCGGCTGCGGTGGTGACCGGTGAGTCGCCGATGAACGGCCGCCGCCCCGTCAGCGCCTCGTAGAGCACGCAGCCCAGCGAGTACTGGTCCGCCTTCCCGTCCAGCGGTCTCGCGAGCACCTGCTCCGGCGCGACGTACGCCGCCGTGCCGAGCACCATTCCAGTGCGGGTGAGGTCGCGCTGGTCCTGATCCGCCTTCGCGATGCCGAAGTCGGCGACCTTCACCGTCCCGTCCTCGCCGATCAGGATGTTCGCCGGCTTCACGTCCCGGTGGACCAGGCCTCGAGCGTGCGCGTAGTGGAGCGCGCGCGCGACCTTCTCGCCGATCGCCGCGACCTGCCCGATCTCCAGCGAGCCGACGTCGGCGATCACGTCCCGCAACGTGGAGCCCTCCACCAGCTCCATGACCAGGTAGACCCGGGCATCGTCGGCACCCGTGTCGTACAGGCTCACCACGTTGGGATGCGCGAGGCGCGCCGCGGTCACCGCCTCACGCCGGAAGCGCTCGCGGAAGTCGCTGTCCTCCGCGAGGTGGTCGTGGAGGACCTTGACCGCCACCGTGCGCGCGAGCACCTCGTCGTGCGCCCGCCACACCGACGCCATCCCGCCGCTGGCGATCCGCTCCTCCAGCAGGTAGCGGCCTTCGAGCATGCGTGGCTGATTCCCGTCAACGCCGCCAGCCGGGGGGGCGCCGTTCGAGTCGTGAGGGGAGTCTGCAGGCTCCGCTTGCCCTCCGACGGTCGCGTCGGCGTCCGGCAGCGCCTCAGCCTGGTCTGCCGGATCGCTCGTCACATCGACCCCGAGTTCGCTCGGAGCCCGTCGGAGTTCCACATCGGGGGGAGTGTATGCCCTGCGCGTGAACCGATGACGCTGGTGCTGCGCGCCGGACAGAGGCGGCCCCTCAGCACTGCTCAGTCGACACTCCCTACAGCGCCGTCAGCGTAAGGGGAGACCCGCCTGGGCTACCTGGAGAGCACCGCTTCCTGCCGCCGTCGGCGCACGATCTCGCGAACCCACCAGGCGAGCAGGAACGCTCCCGCGCCGGCGGTGAGCACGAGCGCGACGATCGAGTACGCCGCCGAGCGTACCTGGAGGTTGCCCCTGGCCAGCTCGCGGACCCCCTGCGGGTCCTCGACGACGACGTTCGCGGCGAACGTCCCGCCGGGGGTGAGGACTCGGGCCGCGAACGTGAGCGTCGTGGACCCGCCCGGCCGCAGGATCACGAGCTGGGTGTCGCCCCGCTCGAACGCGACGGGCTGCGCCTCCAGACGCACGCGGACCCGGAGTGGCACCTCGGCCTTGTTCGTGATCGTGACCGGCACCTGCTGACGCTCGATGCTCGTGAGCGTCACCGGCCGCTCCTCGACCCGTACCGAGGAGGAGATGTGGTCGACCACCTGCGCAGCCGCCGCGATGCGGGCAGCGCCCTCCGGCTGGAGCCCGTCCCGGTACCAGACCGCTGCGGCGGCGAGCAGCAGCCGGTCGAGGCGCCCTGCCTCAATCGGGGGCGCCCCCAGGTTCGCCTCTCGGGTCCCGGTCCCCCTCACCACCGTGTCCGGAGAGGGCAGCACGACGGCGAGCGAGTCGACGGCCTTCCGCGCGTCGGCGAGCCGTTTGAGGTAGGCGGGCTCGAGCTCGCGGCGGCGGTTCTCGCGCGGGTAGGCGAGTCGGACCAGGCGCAAGTCGGGCTCGAGCGCGCCTTGGAGTGTCGACAGCCCGACGGGCTGGAGCCACGGCGCCGACTGGATCCCGGCGAGCAGCCCCGACAGGAGGCCCTCCGGTGGGTTCCACTGCCCCGGCGTGGCGACGAGCAGCCCGCGCGCCTGCGCCGCGAACGGCCGCTCGAAGTAGACCGCGGCCGTCTCGGCGAGCACCCGCTGTGCCTCGACCACCCCGCTGGAGGCGGACAGCCGCAGCGCCTGATCCGACAGCAGCTGGCCGATGAACGGGTCGGGGACCAGCACGGTCTCGCCGGTGCCGAGGCGCCGAACCGGTGTGGCGGTGGTCGGCGGCTGAGGGCTCCCGCTGAGGTCGAGCGACCGCTCGCCCAGCACGATGGTGCGAATCCCCTGTCCCCGTGCGGCCTCCAGCGTTGCGGGATCGAGCCCGTCCGGGGGCACGAGGACGTCGTCCCGCACGCGCTGGCCGGTCAGGCCACCTACCGCCCGAGTGCCCTCCACGAGCGCCCGCCGGGCCTGTGCGGCCAGCCCCGCCCGCACCAGCGCCACAAGGTCGGCCGGCCCGTACGGCAGCGCGACCTGCTCGACACCCGGTCGGCCGGCGACGTCTCGGAGCCGTCCCAGAAACGCGGTCGCGTTCCGGGCAGCCTGCTGGTCGGCGGCTGGGCCGGGTCCCCCCACGCGGCCGGCGAGGTCGCTGACCTGCTCGAGCAGGTACCCGCTCGGCGCGAGGGTCAGCGGCGCGAGCGCTGTCGCCTCCAGCTCGCGGGCAAGCCGATCCAGCGTGGCGCCGGGACCCAACGCAGCCGGCAGCCGCGGCTGGTAGCGCCCGTCGGCCAGCAGCCCTGGTTGGTGGTCCACCGGGACGAGGAGGGCGAGGCGGAGCGGGGATGGAACTCCTGCGGGGACCGCGATCGCGCTCGTCATGACCTCATCGACCGCCGTGCCGCCAGCCTGGCCGCGCCGCTCCAGCGCGAGACGCAGCGGGTACACCCCCTGCTGAGTGGGCCGGTCCACTCCGAGCTGCCGCGCGGTCGCGGACAGCTCGACCGTTCGCGTCGCGCCCGCCGGCAGGGGGTCGAGGTCAACTGGGTCGAGGCGCGCCACCTCCCCCCCAACCCTGCCCTGCTCGATTGCCTGTCGGAGGTCAGCCCGGCTGACCGTACGGCGGTACAGCGTCGCGGTCACCCGCAGCGCTCCGGCGCCCGCGCCCGCGTCCGCGTCCGCGCCCGGGGGGTTCCGCACGGCGAGCTCGACGCGCAGCTCGCCGTCGGGTCCCCGCAGGACCGTGCTCAGCGCGAGCACCTGGAGCTCCGGTGGCCGCGGCCCGGCTGACGGCAGAGGTTGCTGCGCGTGGGCTGCCCCGCCGATCGCGAGTACGGCCGTGAGCAGCAGTCCGATGACGGCGACCGCCCGCCGCCCGCCACGCGCGTCAGGTGCGCGGACCACTGGTGGTCCAAGCGGAAAGTTCTTGTGAGGGGGTCCGGAACCCCAGAGGGGACCCTGGGGACGCCCCCGATGGCTGTGAGGGGCCCGGGCGGAGTGCTCCCTGTCGCGCAAGGCGCGGGTCGCGCTGTGTGCTGGTTGTCCTCAAGCGGTCCGCAACGCCGCGAGGCGGGAGGCAGGCGCAGCCGAATGCCACGGGTTTTTCCGCGCGGACCACTAGTGGTCCAAGCGGAAAGTTCCGTCGGCACCGAGGGTGCGACTGCGCCTGTCTCGCAAGGCGCGGGTCGCGCTGTGTGCTGGTTGTCCTCAAGCGATCCGCAACGCCGCGAGGCGGGAGGCAGGCGCAGCCGAATGCCACGGGTTTTTCCGCGCGGACCACTAGGACAGGGCCTCGGGGTCTTTGGGGGCGTCAGCGTCGCTGTGGGGTGACGGCGCCGGGACAAGCTCGGGATGTGCCTCGAGGACGAGGCGGCGCTCGTTGGCGTGCGTGAGGCGCGTGACCGCCTCGTGCAGCGGCATCCACGTCACGTCCGCGGCCTCCCCGTCGCGGTGCTGGATGTCCCCGCCCTGGTGGGTCATCAAGAAGTAGTGCACGAACTTGTGGTAACGAACCTGGTCCGGCCTCCAGACGAACCAGTAGTCGACGACGCCGAGCTTGGTGGTGATCTCGGCCTCTAACCCCGTCTCCTCGAGGACCTCGCGGACCGCGGCGGCCTCTAGTCCCTCGCCGTCCTCCAACCCGCCCTTCGGCAGGGTCCACTGGAGTCGCCCCGAAGTGTCGCGATGGGCGATGAGCACGACCCAGCGACCGTCAGGCCGGTCGGCGTAGACCAGCCCGCCCGCGGAGGTTGTCCGCTTTGTCGGGTAGCGGGCGGTCACGGCGTCGCCTCCGCGCCGTGCTGGGTGAAGGCCATGCTCGCAGGATAGACAACGCCGCCGGACGCGCAGCCCGAGCCTTGAGGTTTCACCCGTCGTCCCGACCCTTAGCATGGAGGTGTGACCCCTAACACCACCTCGAAGGACTCCAGGACGTCCGCCGCTGCCGAGCGCGCCCTTGCCGAGCTCGTCGCTGTCTACCCGGTCGCCGACCAGCTGGGGCAGCGGTTCGCCGAAGCCGGCCACGAGCTCTACCTCGTGGGCGGGACTGTTCGTGACACGCTGCTCGACAGGCCCGTCGAGGACCTTGACTTCGCGACCCCGGCCCGGCCCGAGCAGACCGAGCGTGTGCTGGCGGGCTGGGCGGAGCAGATCTGGCTGACCGGGGCGCGGTTCGGGACGGTCAGCGCCCGCAAGGGCGGGTTCAAGCTCGAGGTCACCACCTTCCGGACCGACGCGTACCACACCGGTTCGCGCCACCCGAAGGTCACGTACGGCCAGGACATCGAGGCTGACCTGTCGCGGCGCGACTTCACCGTCAACGCGATGGCCGTCCGCGTGCCCGAGCACCGGTTCGTCGACCCGTTCGGCGGCTTGCGCGATCTCCGCGACCGGGTGCTCCGCACCCCGGTCTCGCCCGAGATCAGCTTCGGCGACGATCCGCTGCGGATGGTCCGCCTCGCGCGCTTTGCCGCGGTCCTCGAGGCCGAGGCGGACGAGGACACGCAGGCGGCGGCTGCGGCGATGGCCAACCGGCTGGGTGAGATCAGCCGCGAGCGGATCCGCGACGAGCTTTCCCGCCTGATCACCGCACCCGGCCAGGCCCGGGGCATGGATCTGCTGTGCGCTACCGGCCTCGCGGACCAGTTCATCCCGGAGATCCCTGCCCTGCGAATGGAGCATGACCCGCTCCACCACCACAAGGACGTCTACACGCACACGCTCGCGGTCGTCGATCGGTGTCCTCCCCACGACCTCGTGCTGCGGCTCGCGGCGCTGCTCCACGACATCGGCAAGCCCGCGACCAGGGAGTTCCATCCCGGCGGCAAGGTCAGTTTCCACCACCACGAGGTCGTGGGGGCGCGGATGGCGCGGGCGCGGCTGACCGACCTGCGCTACCCCGGCGAGGTCGTCGAGCAGGCGAGCGAGCTCGTCTTCCTCCACCTGCGTTTCCACGGCTACGCCGACGGCGGCTGGACCGACTCCGCGGTCCGCCGGTACGTCCGGGACGCCGGCTCCCGAGAGCAGCTCCAGCGCTTGAACCTCCTTGTCCGCGCCGACGTGACCACCCGAAACGCCGCGAAGGCGCGGCGGCTCGCGCGCGGGATGGACGATCTCGAGGCGCGCATCGCCCGACTGGCTGAGCAGGAGGAGCTCGACCGCATCCGCCCCGCCCTCGATGGCGACCAAATCATGGACTATCTCGCCCTGGAGCCCGGCCCGCTGGTCGGCAAGGCGCGGAACATGCTCCTGGAGGCGCGGCTGGACCAGGGACCGATGAGCCCAGACCAGGCCTACGTCCTGCTGGCGCAGTGGGCGGCCGAGCGCGGCATCCGGCCCCGGAGCGCGGCTGGATTGGAAGAAGATGGCAGCTTTGCTCGACGTGAAGAACATTGAGAGGGCATGGAAACCTTCTTTCTCCGCCCAGCAGGCCCGCAAATGGGCAGAAACCCTCATGCTAGACAACAGCTCTGGAAGTACTACTTGAATAGATGGTGACGGCCATTGTCAGCCCCGCGCCGGGTGCCTTATGCTTCGGTTAGGGAAACCTGCTGGTCTGGCAAGGGGCGTGGCTTGCTGGTCTGTCACTGCAAGGCGGTCTTCGAGCGTCGCGTGCGTGAGGCGATCGCGGCGGGGGCACGCAACGAGTTCGAGGTCGCGGTCGCCTGCGGCGCCGGCACCGGCTGCGGAGGGTGCGTCCCGACCATCACTCGCCTTCTCCGCGAGACCGTCAAAGGTCAAGGTAACAGAACTAAAGGCAACGAAACCTACGTAGCCATATAATAACCCACGAATTATACTGACCTCATTGCGCGGCAACGGCGTCGCCGCCGCCGAGAGAGAGGTCAGCGCCATGCAGGGCAGCACCGCCGTCATCGAGTTCCTCAACGAGGCGCTCACCGCCGAGCTCACCGCCATCAACCAGTACTTCATCTCCGCAAAGGTCGCGAAGAACTGGGCGTACTCCAAGCTCGCGAAGGACTACTACGAGGAGTCGGTCGGCGAGATGAAGCACGCCGAGTCGCTCATCGAGCGGCTCCTCTACCTCGAGGGCGTCCCCAACATGCAACGCCTGTTCACCGTGCAGGTCGGAGAGGCGATCATCGAGCAGTACCGGCTGAACTACGACATGGAGAAGGCCGCCGTCGAGCGCTACCAACGCGGCGTCGCGATCTGCCACGAGCAGGGCGATCCCGGCACCCGCACCCTGCTCGAAGACTTCCTCCACGACGAGGAGGAGCGCGTCGATGAGATCGAGGGTGAGCTGGAGAACCTCGAGCAGCTCGGCGAGGGCCTCTGGCTGCAGAAGTGGGTGTAGGGGGCCCGGCGGGGTCGCCCTACATCCCTTCCCCGCCCGGTCGTGTCAGGACGGAACGGGGACGGGGCGGCCGAGGAGGTAGCCCTGGGCGAGGGGAACGCCGAGGTGCTGGAGGACGGCGAGCTCGGCAGCGGTCTCCACGCCCTCGGCGATCAGGCGGCAGCTGGTGGCGGAGCTGAAGTGCTCCAAGCCGGCGACGAGGGCTTGGCGGGCGGGGTCGTCGTCGATGCCCCGAACCCAGCTACGGTCGAGCTTCATGAACTCCGGTTGCAGCGCCAGGACGTGGTTGAGGCAGGCATAGCCGGTGCCGGCGTCGTCGATCGACAGCTGCACCGCTCGGCCGAGCCGGTCGACGGCGGCGCGGACGGCAGAGTAGTCGTCGATCCGGTCGTGCTCGGTGAGCTCGAGAACGAGCGGCCGTTGGCTGAGCTTCACCGCGTGGACGATGTGGTTGCCCTCCAGGACAAACCTCGGCGAGACGTTGATCGACAGCCAGGCATCCTCCGGCAACGGGGTGGCCGCGTCGAGGGCGGCGGCGAGCGTGACGGCCTCGATCTCCAGGCCCATGCCGACCCGCGCCGCCGCGGCGAACCGAGGTTCAGCGGGCGTGCCGTCGGTGAAACGGGTCAGGGCCTCGTAGCCGACGACCTGGCCCGTCACGACAGCGTAGATCGGCTGGAAGACCGGGCAGAAGGCGCCGCCGCCCAGGACCCACTTGAGCTCGGCCCGCGCGCGCTCCGCGACCCCACGCTCCTCCAGTGCTGGCGCGAGCAGCGCCGACGCCACCGCGGCGAAGTCGACCGTCACCTCGAGCTGCTCGGCGCGGGACTCGTGCTGAGTGTCGGCACTTGCCCCTGCGCACCCTCCGGTCGTGAGGAGCCCGACCAGGACGCCCCGGCTCCGCAGCGGAGCGTAGGCCGCGAACGCTGCGGCCCGGTCGGCGAGGGGGAGCTCGGATGTCCCGCCTCCGTTGGGAGGCGGCGATCCGGCGCAGGGCAGCGGCTCAGTGGGGCGCTCGGCGGCCCACGGCCCCTCCTCCGCGCGCGCCCAGAGCGTTCGGGCTGTGCGGCGCGGGAGCGGCCAGCCGACCCTCCATGGAGCAAGGCGCCCCGGTGGCGGGACGCGGCCACACAGCGCCAGTGGAAGCGCGTCGCCGCCACGCGTGAACGCGACGATCGCCGCGCTGGCCAGGCCATCCAGGCGGACGAGCTCCCGGCAGATTCCGGAGGCGGTCAGCTCTGGTGTGGGCTCGACGCGTAGGCGAGACAACGCCTCGGTGACCACGGAGCGGTCACGCCTGTGGCCCTCGACCACCTGCAGCCACGCCGCTTGACCACGCAGCTGCGCCTGGACCCGGGCGACGAGCTCGTCGAGATCGACCGGGGCCACCAGGTAGTCGCTCGCGCCGGCTCGGAGCCCAGCGACGCGCTCGGTGACCTCCGCCCGCCCCGTCACCAGGACGATCGGCAGCGTCCGGGTCTGCGCCCGTCCGCGGAGGATGCGCAGCGCCTCGAAGCCGTCCATCTCCGGCATCTCGGCGCCGAGGAGCACCGCGCTCACGGGATATTGCCTGATGAGGTCGATCGCCTCCACACCGCTGTAGGCCTGCAGGGTGGGCAGCCCGGCTTGCCGGAGCGCGCCCGCATAGCGGTCGCGGATGGGCTCGTCGTGGCCAACGACGAGCACGGCACCACCTTGTGAGGGAGTGGGGGTCCCCAGAGGGGACCCTGGGGACGCCCCCAATGCGCTAGTGGGTTCGAGGCTCACGCCACGGCCCTCCAGATCGGCGCGGGTGTCCGCGCGGAAAAACCCGTGGTGCTCATGCGCAAGGCATCCCTCCTCGTGGCGTTGCGGAGAACGACCTGTACGCGGCGGGACCCGCACCTTGCGAGGTGGGCGCAGTCGCCCCCTCACGGTGATCGGGGTCGTCCCCAGGGTCCCCTCTGGGGCTCCGGACCCCCTCACGGGAACGTTCTGTTTGGACCACTACGGGTCCAACGAGGAGGTTGCAAGCAGGCAGGGGCGCCATTTTGGTGCCTGCTTCGCGGCGGCGCCGCCATCTTGACGACGCATAGCGGCGGTACGCGAGCGCCGACGCAACGAAGCGAGACGGGATGCGGGCGCTGCCGAATGCACGGAACCTCCGACGCGGTCAGCTACGTCTTTGCCTCTATTATCGAGCTAAAAGCTCTTTCAGGGCAGGGATTCGTCGTATCCCGAAACGGTCAGCTTTGCGCGGGGACGGGTTGTTCGCCGCGAGCGCGGCGCAACGCGCGGATCAGGGTGTGGACTCGGGGGTCGTCGAGCAGGGTGTCGAGCAGCGCTGGGGCGCCTGTGGCGGGGTCGTGCAGGGGAAGGCGCCAGTTGGGGTACTCGTCGATGGTGCCGGGTATGTTCGGTTGGCGGGGGTCGGCGATCGCGTCTCCGAGCGCGATGGCTGTGAGCAGCGAGGGGGTCCGCGCGGCGAGCTCTTGGAGTGCGAGCACGAGCTCGTCGGGGGTCGGCGTGCGGCTGATGAGGCCTTCGTCGTGGAGGAGCGTCCTGAGCTCGCTGCGTTCGTGGGCGTTGCGCGCCTGCTCGTCGTCTTGGGTGGCGCCGGGGCGGAGCAGTCCCAGCTCGGTTCGGGTGCGTTCGGCTGAGCCGCTCCAGAATCCTGCTGCTGTGGGGAGGTCGTGGGTGGTGACTGAGGTGAGCGCGAGCGTTGTGTACTCTGCCGGCTTGGCCCGCCGCCAGTCTGGGCCGGCGCGCTCGAACCACACGACCCGGCTGCCGAGCATGCCCCGCTCGGCCAGCTCCTGGCCGACCCCCGGTGGGGCTGTGCCGAGGTCCTCTCCGATGACGACGGCGCCTGCCCGCTCGGCCTCCAGCGCGAGCACGCCCAGCAGGTCGCGGGCCGGGTAGCGCACGTAGGTGCCTTCGGCCGGGCCGGCGCCTTCGGGGGACCACCACAGTCGGAACAGGCCGAGGATGTGGTCGATGCGGATCCCGCCCGCGTGCCGCAGGCTCGCCCGGATGAGCTCGCGGAACGGCGTGTACCCGCTCGACGAGAGCCGGTCGGGGAGCAGCGGCGGCAGGCCCCAGTCCTGGCCTTGCGGGTTGAAGTCGTCGGGGGGCGCTCCGATGGTCACCCCGGACGCGAGGACGTCTTGGAGGACCCAGGCGTCGGCGCCGCCGGGGTCGATGCCGACGGCCAGGTCGGTGATGGTCCCGATGCTCATGCCCGCCGCTCGGGCGGTTTGCTGGGCGGCCGCGAGCTGGGTGGCGGCGAGCCATTGGACCCAGCAGTGGAAGGCGATGCGGTCGCTCTGCTCGTGGCGTGCGGCGTCGACGGTCGGGCTGTCCGGTCTGCGCAGTGGCGCCGGCCAGCTCCGCCATGACTGGCCGTGGCGCTCGGCCAGCGCGCAGAAGGTCGCGAAGTCGGTGAGCGCCTGTCCCTGCTCGGCGCGGTAGGTCTGGAGCTGCGCTGCCCGGTCCGGAGGCAGCGGTACGGCGTAGAGCAGCTCGAGGGCTTCGCGTTTCGCGCTTTCCGCCGCGTCCCGGTCGATCGAGTCGACCTGGTTGCGCAGCCGGCACGACGCCGCCAGCTCAGCGACGCGCCGGGCACCTTGGGGCGGCAGCTCCCCCAGCTCGGGCACGTCCTCGATACGCAGGTAGAGCGGGTTGAGGAAATACCGGCTGGAGGGGAAGTACGGCGACGGCTGTTGCGGCGGCCCGGGGGCGACCGCGTGGAGCGGGTTGACGAGCAGGAATTCGGCGCCGGCCTGGCCGCTCCAGCGAGCAAGCGCGCTGAGATCGGCCAGGTCGCCGATGCCCCAGCTCGCCGTCGAGCGCGTCGCGTAGAGCTGGAGTGCCCAGCCCCAGCCCCGGCGCTCGGGCAGCCGGCAGCGGGCAGGCGCGACGATGACGCACGTATCGTCGCTTGCCTCACCTGCGCTGACCGTCAGGCGATGGTCGCCCGTGGGCAGGTCGGGGGGCAGGGGCAGCACCCAACGCGCGACGTCGTGGCCGTCAACCGTCCGGGTCTCGCCCGATCGGCGCGGCTCGTCAAGCGCCCATTCCTGGCCGTTCTCCAGGAGCACATGCGCCCGAGGCTGCGCGGGCGCCGGGGCATGGAGGTTCACCTCGACGGGCTCGCCCTGCCGCACCACCACGGTCGGCGGCGCAAGACGACGCCACGGGGCCGCCGCGACCGCCACGAGCGCCGCGCGGACCGCGTCCTCGTCCTGAGTGGACACCCCGAGCGCCGCGAGCGCCGCGCGGACGCCTAGCCCGCTGGTCGGGACGTGCCCGCCCCAGATGCCCTCATAGGAGGTGGAAACGCCGTGCGCCTCGGCGAGCTGGGCCAGCTCGGGACTGACCGGCTGCTGCGGGTCAGCCGGGACGGCCGGCAACGCGGGTGGTCTCGGCGCCGCCGGTCTTCTTCCACATGTCGTCGATCTGGTCGATCAGGCCGAGGAGCTTGTGGGCCTCTGCCGTGTCCAGCGAGCGCTTCACGTTGGAGCACTGCTTGAGCGCGCTCCAGCAGATCTCGTGGAGGTTGGGGAACTGGTCGAGGTGCTCGGGTTTGAAGTAGTCCGACCAGAGCACCGCGATGTGGTGCTTGGCGAGCTCCGCCCGCTCCTCCTTCACGGTGACGCAGCGTGCACGAAACAGCGGGTCGTCAGTGGCCGCGTATTTCTCCATGATCCGCAGGCAGGATTCCGCCTCGATACGGGCCTGCTCCGGGTCGTACACGCCGCAAGGGATGTCGCAGTGGGCGTGAACCGTTCGCGGGGCGTCGATCAGGTCGAGCAGGGCGAGGATGCGGGCGGTCAGGTTCATACGGCGCTCTCCTTGTCCGCACTGGATGCAGTGTCTGAAACTACTCTAACCAGATGCGGCGTGGAAGGACTTGGGTGTTCTTGAAGCTGTGGATTCTCGCTCGCGGCTGCGCGGTCGCCGTGACGCGTCTGGACCGCGTCACGGTCACCGGGCTGAGCATGGCCCCGACGCTTCTCCCCGGCGACCGGCTGCTCGTCCTGCGGACGTGGCGGGTGCGGGTCGGCGACGTCGCTGTCGTCCGCGATCCCCGCGATCCCTCGCTCGAGGTGGTGAAGCGGGTGGTCGGCCTTGACCGGGACGGCGCGGTCGAGGTCCGCGGCGACCACGCCGCCGCGAGCACCGACAGCCGGACGTACGGCCCCGTTCCACGAGCCCTCCTGGTGGGACGGGCGATCTACCGCTACGCGCCCCCGACGAGGACCGGCCCCATCGAACGCCAGCAACGTGGGTCGAAGCGCGAGCCATGAGTCGTGCGGAGTGCGGGTTTGGGCGGCCCTTGCCGCCCAAACCCGCCTTAGGCTAACCACCACACGCTGGCACTGGACAAAGGCCACGCCACGTCGGGTGAAGCGACCGACCGCACCAACCTCCCCCACCCACCCACCCCAAAGGAGCGGAACCCGACGCGGCGTGGCCTGTCAAGCAGAACCCGGCGTGGCCCGTCAAGCGGAACCCGACGCAGCGCGACCCCCACAAAGAGCCACCCGACCCAAGATCACACACGCTCGAAGTCGCTCTGACGCTCGACCTCGACATCCCGGACGGTGCCGGCGATGAACTCCTCGACCATGCGACGGCACACGTCATCCGGGAACTGTGCCGGCGGCGACTTCATGAAGTAGCTGGACGGGCCGAGCAGCGGGCCGCTGACGTCCCGGTCGAGCGCAACCTTCGCGCACCGAACGGCGTCGATGACGACGCCTGCGCTGTTGGGCGAGTCCCAGACCTCCAGTTTGAGCTCGATGTTGAGCGGGACGTCGCCGAAGTTGCGGCCCTCCATCCGGATGTACGCCCACTTGCGGTCCTGCAGCCAGGGCACGTGGTCGCTCGGGCCGATGTGGATGTTGTCCCGAGCGATCCCGTTTCCCATCTGGGAGGTCACTGACTGGGTCTTGGAAACCTTCTTCGAGGTCAGCCGTGACCGCTCGAGCATGTTCATGAAGTCCATGTTCCCGCCGAAGTTCAGCTGGTAGGTGCGGTCGATCGTGACGCCGCGGTCCTCGAACAGGCGGGTAAGGATCCGATGGGTGATCGTCGCGCCGACCTGGCTTTTGATGTCATCGCCGATGATCGGCAGCCCCGCGTCGGCGAACCGCTGTGCCCATACCGGGTCGCTCGCAATGAACACCGGAAGACAGTTGACGAGCGCGACGCCGGCGTCCAGCGCTGCGGTCGCGTAGTAGCGGACGGCATCCTCGCTTCCCACTGGCAGGTAGCAGACGAGGACGTCGGCGCCGGACCGGCGGAGCTCAGCGGCCACGTCGACGGGCTCGACACCGCTCTCTTCGCACACTGTTCGGTAGTACTCGCCGAAACCGTCGAGCGTCGGGCCACGCGCGACCTCGACGCCCAGCGGTGGGACGTCGGCGAACTGGACCGTGTTGTTCGGGGGCGCGCAGATCGCCTCCGCAAGGTCGCGGCCGACCTTCTTCGCATCGACGTCGAAGGCGGCCACGAACTCGAGGTCACGCACGTGGTAACCGGCGATCTCGACGTGCATGAGCCCGGGCACGCGCTCACCGGGGTCGGCCTCTTGGTAATACTGAACACCTTGAATGAGCGAGCTGGCGCAGTTCCCCACGCCGGCGATCGCCACGCGCACCTTCCCGTCACTGAGCCCCCCTCGGCTGCGCATCAAATCTCCTTCATTGCGTACATTGGGTGGGGTTGTCTGCTCATATTCAGCAAGCCTGCACGGCGCCGCCGTACAAGAGGATGAGGAATAGGTGGGTCACTCCGGCTGCACGACGTTCCCCGAAACCTTTTGGCGCTGCGGTTCTGGGGACGGCTGGAGGAGCGGTTCGTGCTCTGGCGGCTCGCTGGCGGGAGAGGATGCGGGCTCGATCGCGGCCCGCTCGGCGGCGATCAGCTCGTCGAGCCAGCGCAGGTCGTGCTCCGCGATGTCCATCCCGTGACGCATGAGCTTCAGGGTGTACACGTCGGTCCTGCCGAGTCGTGCGTCGCGGATGCGGCGGCGGCCCTCGGCGAGCTTGTCCTCCAGCGTCGCCTTGCGGCGCTCGAGCAGCCGGATGCGAGTCTCCGGCTTCAGATAGCGGAAAAACGCGAGGCGGACCGGGAACTTCTCCTCTTCCCATGCGCTGCTCGCGCCCTCGGAGATCAGCTCGATGAACTCACGCTCACCGGCGTCGGTGATCCGGTACACCTGCTTGCGCCTGGAGGCCTGGTCCGCAGCGGGGAATTTCTCGACGAATCCCCGCCGCTCGAGCTTCTTCAGGGTCGGGTAGATCGATCCGAACGAGACGCTCCAGAAGAACCCGAGCCGCTGTCCGAGCTGCTTGCGGAGCTCGTAGCCGTGCATCTCTCGCTCCTTGAGGAGTCCGAGGATGGCCAACTCGAGCACCATGGCTTCCTGTCAGTGGGCGGCCGGCCGAGCCGGCGCGCGGTGTGTCCGCCGTCCACCGCTCGATGCATCGTCACGATGTATCAGAACGATATAACGCCATGCTACATCGTCGGGCAGGCGTTGCCATATTGTGCCGTGAGCAGGATGTTTGGTTCACCGGTGGCCGGGACATCAGCGTCTGTGTCGAAAATTCGCCCTCCGCACGAGCGCTGCCCGACCGTACACTCATGACCTGAGACGATGAGAGGATTCACTGACTATCGGTTGGCCAGGCGCGCGCTCGTGCGCCAGGTCACGAGCGGGACCGTCCGGGTCACGGACGTCTGTGACGCGCACCCTGAGCTGCTGCGCGCCGCGCGCAGCGTCGGCACTGTGACGCACCGCACCTGCCCGATCTGCCGGCTTGCCGATGACCGCGCGGACGTCCCGTTGGACGAGACCGAGACGCTGCGCCTGGTGACCTACGTCTTCGGCGACGATCTGCGCCAGAAATCCGGCCACGTCGTGTGGAACCGCCGCGAGCTCGACGGCCTGGCTCGGCAGTACCAGTCGTTCAGCGCGTACGTCGTCGAGTGCTGCCTCGTGTGCGGCTGGAACCATCTGATGGAGAGCTATCTGCTCGGGAGGGCACACGCTGGGTAGCGCCCCTTGAGGGCGTGTTTGCGCATGCGGTCGTGCTGCCGGGGCGGTGGGTGACCGGCGTGGGGACGGGGCGCGGATCGGGCGCAGACGAGCGCGGATACTCTGGCCGGGTGGCCAACCCGCCGTACCCGCCGAAGCCGCCGCTTCCCTCGGTGCGGCGGCCCCGGGCGACGGTGCGGTGGCGGGCCAGCACCCCGCAGCCGGGGGTCGCTGGCTGGCTGTCCCGCGCCGGCAGCGCGATCGTCGACCAGCTCGTCTGCCTCGCGATCCTCGCGCCGATCGCCATCGTCACGATCGTCGTCGGCCTGATCGGCGCACTGTTCTCCAAGGGGCCGTCCTCAGGCGGGCCGGGCCTGCTCGGCATCGCCGGGTACGCCACGCTGGTCGCCGGCGCGGTGACCGGCCCGTACTACGTGCTCATGGAAGGCAGGCGCGCGGGCCAGACGCTCGGGAAGATGGCCGCCAATGTCCGCGTCGTCGACCAGGCCACGGGCGGGCGGATCGGCTGGGGCCAAGCCGTCGTGCGCTGGCTCGTCCGGCTGTTGTTCTGGGTGACCGTGCCGGTGCTCACGTTCGGCGCCGGCGTCATGTTGCCGCTGTTGGACGTGCTGTGGCCGCTGTGGGACCAGCGCAAGCAGACGTTGCACGACAAGCTGGCGCGCACCCTGGTCGTGACCACCGTCGCGCGCTCGCCCTGGGCGTACCTGTAGCCATGCCCGCTGCCCTCATCTGGTCCGACGACCGCCTGCGCTACGACTTCGGCCCACAGCACCCGCTCAAGCCGATCCGGGTCGAGCTGACCGTCAAGCTGATCCGCGCCTGTGGCCTGGACCGGCGTGACGGCGTCGTCACGCTGCCGCGCGCGCCGTACGGCGAGGACGACGTTCTGCGTATCCACCGCGAGGAGTACGTCGAGGCCGTGCGCGCGCTGTCGGCCGACCCCGACCCCGCTGGCGCGCCGAGGTTCGGGCTCGGCTGGGGCGACAACCCGGTCTTCGCCGGGATGCACGAGGCCTCGCTGGAGGTCTGCGGCGCGTCGGTCGCCGCCGCCCAGGCGGTCTGGTCCGGTCAGGTCGCGCACGCGTTCAACCCGGCCGGCGGGCTGCACCACGCGATGCGCGGCCGGGCGTCCGGGTTCTGCATCTACGACGACCCGGTCGCGGCCATCGACTGGCTGCTCGCCCACGGCGCCCGGCGGGTCGGCTACGTCGACGTCGACACCCACCACGGCGACGGCGTCCAAGCGTTCTTCTACGACGACCCGCGGGTGCTGACGATCAGCCTGCACGAGTCGGGCCGCTACCTGTTCCCCGGGACGGGGTTCACCGACGAGGTCGGCGTCGGCGACGCCCGCGGCACCGCGCTGAACGTCCCGCTCGCACCGGAGACCCCCGGCGACGTGTACCTGGAGGCGTTCGACGCGGTCGTCCCCGCCGCCTTGGAGGCGTTCCGACCCGACGTGCTCGTGACCCAGCTCGGGTGCGACACCCACGTGACCGACCCGCTCGCCCACCTCGCCCTGGTGACCGACGACTACGCGGCCATCGGGCAGCGCCTCCACCATCTCGCGCGCACCCTTGCGCAGGACCGGTGGGTTGCTCTGGGCGGCGGGGGCTACCAGCTCGCCACCGTCGTGCCGCGTGCCTGGACGATCTACTTCGCCGAGCTGGCCGGCGCGCCGCTCCCACGCGAGCTGCCCGACGACTGGATCGGTGAGGCCGAGGCTGCGACCGGCCAGCGCCCGCCCGCGGTCTTCCTCGACGGGCCGGTGCCGTTGGCCGACGACCGGCGCGCTGCAACGCGGGCCGAGGCCCAGCGCAGCGTCGAGTCGCTCAAGGCGAACGCCTTCGACCTGCTCGAGCGCCTGGCATAGTCCTAGTCGGCGGGGATCTCGTAGCTGAAGACGTGCTTGTCGCCCGCGAGCACGGACACGAAGATCTCGACCGGCTGCTCGCCCGCGTAGGCGACGCGGACGAGGTCGACGACCGGCACGCCGCCTGCGAGGTCCAGGCTGCGGACCTCGCCCGGCGTGGGCATCCGGAAGCTCAGGTCCTCGGTGAAGCGGGTCAGCCGGTGTCCCCGCTCCTCCAGCCGCGCGTAGACCCCGCCCGGCCCGGTGTCCTCCTGTGTGATGCGGGTCCCTGCGGCCATGTGACGCAGGAAGTAGCTGTCGGCGAGCTGCATGGGGACCTCGTCGACCCAGATCCGGCGGCGGCGCACGAAGACCGGCTCGCCCTCGGGGATGGCGAAGCGGGCGGCGACCAGGGTCGGCGCGGGGACCTCGCCGAGCTCGAGGAGCTCCGCCCGCCAGGCCCGCTCCTGCTGCTCCGCCTCCCAGGCCAAGGCCGCCATGCCGGCCTGCCGGTGGCGCCGCGCGAACCGCTCGTGGGTCATCCGGCGCAGCGGGCCGCGACCGCGGACGAAGACCCCGACGCCGCGTCGACTGAAGGTCAGGCCCTCCGAGGCCAGCACGCGCAGCGCCTGCCGCACCGTCGTCCGGGTCGTGCCGTAGGCAGCGACGAGCTCGGTCTCCGACGGCAGCTTTTCTCCGGGCGCAAGCGCTCCCCTCAGGATCCGGTCGCGGAGCTCGTCGGCGATCTGGTGGTAGATCGGCCGGTCGCTGCGCGGGTCGATAGGCACCTGTCCACTACTCCACTCGGGTGACTGCGCGTGCAGGATACGCACCGTTTCTCCCGCTGATCCGAACCGCCCCTTGACGCGCCAGGCGGTCGCGATGTAGTCTGCTTGTCTACTCAAGCAGACTGGAAGGGGGTCATGGCGCCGATGACGACAGACGAGCAGGAAGGTCCGGCCGTGCTCGGCGAGGAGGAGATCGTGTGCTGGACGCCCTGCCACCGGCAGACCGTGCGGATCGACCGGAACCTCCTGCTCCGCCAGCGCCCGTTCACGATCGCGTGCCCGCGGTGCGGCGAGATCTGGCGGGTGCGCTTTCGCTGGGAGCAGCCTGACCTGGTCGCCGTGTGGACGTACGAGCCTTCTGACCTCTTCTGACCCTCCATCCGCGCTACCGGCCGGGCCACGAGCGCGCCTGCCGCACACCGGTTTCGCCGAACAGCCTCGCTGGTCTAACGTGATCCACCACCCCCGAACGCAGCCGAGTCCGGGAGTCCGAGAGCATGCTCGTCCGGGTCTGAGGTGACCCTCCCGCCGTCGCGCTCTGCCCCGGAGGCGCGGACGGCTTCCCGGCAGGACGGCGTACCCCCTCTTCGCCGAGGTCCTGCCGCGAACCGGTGGAGGGCGCGTCCCGCCACAGGATGCGCCCTCCACCATTTCGTTGGGCGCAGTTTGCGTGAGCGCGAGGTCTACGGGGTGGGGGTGGACCTCCATCCGGTGCTGCCGAACGCTGCCGGCGTCCTTCGCCTGATGCTGGACCACCGCAGGCGCTCTTCTTCGAACTCCTCCTCGCTCCGTTTCCGGTAGTGCGTCGCCAGAATGGGAGCCGGGTCGAAACCGGCGCTCATCGCGATGCAGGGCTTCCGGTAGGCGCAGTTTGGGCAGTTCTTCTCGGAGGGGTTCGGATAGAGTCGGATCTCGGCCTGTCTCATCTCCAGCGTCTGCATTGCCATCTGCACGCCGATGCTCTCGATCGCGGTCCGGCTCCTACGGATGTGCGTCCGACGGAACTGTTCGTTGCCCTCTTGCTTCACGATTTCCGTCCGGCCGACTTGATCGCCCTTTGGGCGATCATCCCATGGGCGGTTCGCCGGCTCGTCTTCGATCGGGGTTGCGGGACTCCGGCGTGTGCTGACGTGGCGAGCCCTGCTCATGTTCAGCCGGTCGCGCTCGTCAAGTGCAGAGTCCTGGAAGGCCTGTCTCATCTCACCGCCAGCATGCGTGCGGAGCTCGTTATGGATCGTGCCAGCGATCTTCAGTTGGGGATAACAGATTTCGAGCGCCCATACGTACGAAAGCGTCACCAGGTCAAGGAGGAGCTCTTCGGTCTCCGCCCACCCGTGGCGGCTGATTCTGTGGTCAACGACCCAGTGCTCGTCGTTTGGATCGGAGATCACCTGGTCGACCCGGCCAAAGTAGCGTAAAGACCGCCCGTCGGGCATCGCCAAGGCGTCATCAGCGGTCCACGGGTCAGGGATGTGCGTCCACACGTCCTGATCAGCAAATATCGAAGCGAATTGGTCGACTGTGGCGGCCCACTCGAAGTAGCCCTTGAGCACGGTCTCGCCGAGCTGGATCTGCTCCCGCCACTCCTGCTCCTGCTCAGCGGTGAGGCTCGCGGTGAGTTCGTAGAGCGCTCGTTGCTCCCGCATCGACCGGTGAAACCCTTGGAGCGCCAACGGTCGGACGATCGCACGGTTCCAGTCGTCCATGGCGGGAAAGTAGTACACGGCAAGAGCGTCGTGGATCGCCTTGTCGAGATCGAACACGTGCGCCGGTGCGATCGGCACGTAGTTCTGCCGGGTCCGAGCGCCGAGGTCCCACGCCCTACGGCAACGCCGGAACGACTCCATCTCGTGGGACCGAAGCACGAACGTCCAGCTCATCCGGGGAAATTCTAGCGTGACACGCATTCGGCCGACCGCGTCCGCGCATCAGGCGAGCAGGTCGGCGGTGATCGCGCCGACCGTGGGCGCGCCGCACAGGGCGAGCGCGCGGCCGAACTCGTCGCGCAGCGTGTCGAGCACCGACCGGACGCCACCCGAGCCGCCGCTCACGAGTCCCCAGATCACCGGCCTGCCGACGAGCGCCGCCTGTGCGCCGAGGGCGAGCGCCTTCACGAGGTCGGTTCCGCGGCGGATCCCGCCGTCGACGAGCACCTCCACGTCGCCGCCGACGGCCGCGACGACCTCAGGCAGCGCGTCGGCGGTGGCGATCGCGGTGTCGAGCTGTCGCCCGCCATGGTTCGACACGACGATCCCGCGTGCGCCCGCATCGACGCAAGCGCGGGCGTCGTCGCCGCGGAGGACGCCCTTGACGAGGATCGGCAGGTCGCACAGCCCGCGCAGCCACTCGACGTCCGCGAAGGTGAGGCCGGGATCCAGCTCGGCGCGCGCGTACGCCGTCAGGGCGGAGCCGGAGCCCTCCGGCGGCGGCTCGCCGACGTTCGCCATCGTCATCCCGGGCGGCAGCCGGAACCGGTTCTGCTCGTCGCGGCGGCGCAGCCCGAACACCGGCAGGTCGACGGTGAGCACGAGCGCGCGGTACCCGGCGGCGACCGCCCGCGCGACGAGCTCCGCGGTCCAGCCGCGATCCCGGTGCACGTAGAGCTGGAACCAGCGGGCCGCCCCGGGCGCCGCCGCCGCGATGTCCTCCAGGCAGACCGTCGAGAAGGTCGACGCGATCATGATCGTGCCGGCCGCCGCGGCGCCTTGCGCGGTGGCGCGCTCGCCGTCGTCGTCGTGGGCGAGCCGCTGGTAGGCCATGGGGGCGACGAGCGCCGGGAGGCTCACCGGCGTGCCCAGCACCGTCGTGGACGTGGTGACCTTGGACACGTCCCGCAGGACCCGCGGCCGCAGGCGCAGTCGTCGCCAGGCGGCGACGTTGTCGGCGAGCGTCAACTCGTCGTCGGCGCCGCCTACGAAGTAGTCGTACGCGAGCCGCGACAACCGCTGTTGGGCCTGCCGCTCAAGCTCGTCGGCGCCCATTCCTGCGTCCTTTCTGCACGTAGCCTGGCCCAATCAGTCGTCCGCTGAGATACGCAACGGCCCGCAGACGGCACGCGCTGTGCCCTGCGGCAACTCACGGCGCCGCGGCGCCGAAACCGCCTTAGATAGAACAAAAACATACGGTGATCAACTGACAAGGGGTCGGGTCGCGTCGGGTGAAGCGACCTGAACGGCTCTTCGCGAGCGGAACCCGACGCGACGCGACCCCCACAACAGTTGTCAAACACGTTCTCAATGCATGTCAGCGCTGTGGCCAGGAATCGTCATATGGCCAGGGTTCGTCACGCATGCGTGACGAACCCTGGCCACAAGGGCGAACACCGCCCAAACGACAACGTTAT
>JBOGEB010000063.1:0-20815 GCA_050743125.1 Egibacteraceae bacterium | reverse complement strand
CGCACGACCGCCGGCCGGCTCGGCCACGGCGACGGCGGCTCGACAACGCTGAAGGTCTACACCCACTTCCTGCCAGCCCCGGACCTTCGCGCCGCGCAAGCGCTCGCGAAATCCCTACCCCGCCCGCCCTCGGGCGAGAGTTAGGCCGGAGACGGCCGGGCCTCAGCATGTGGCTGATCTCGACGACGACTCCCTGTGACAGAACGTCTTTGGCGACGGCCAGCGCTCAGCCGGCGCAACGGTACAGCGACGTTTGACCGGTCGAGACAACTCGAACGGCAGCGGGGCCAGCGCGGCGGCATCAACCAAACGCCCAGCGCTGGCGAACCCTTGTCTCGGGGAGAGGAGGGGAGGGGCCATGCCTGGTCGGCGGCATCTGGTCGTGGTGGTGCCGGGAATTGGCGGCAGCGTGCTCGCACGCCCCGGCAACCCTGAGGACGTGGTGTGGGACGCGGGCATTGGCGACATCACCGATCTCGTCGTACACCCGGACCGATGAGCAGGGCCGAGTCTCCCTGCTTGGAGCCGATCGGGTTGACCGAGTCGACAAAGCTGTTGGGCTTCACCGTGGTACCTGGCTACGAGCGTCTGCTCGACCAGTTGGAGGCGTTCGACCAAGATCGACCGCCGAGGGGACCCCGAGCACCCGATGCGCGACACAGACGTGGTCGTCGCGCCCTACGCTTCCGGCGCGGAATCGTCGAGGCTGCCGAGCGGCGTGGCCGTCCTGCGCGTCTGGCTCGCAGAGCGCCGCGGCGCGCCGGACGAACCACTGTTCCCGACACGAACCGGTCGGCGGCTAAGCCGCGACGCCGTCGAGCGGCGCGTGGCCACCCACGCCGCGGTCGCCGCCGCAGGATGCCCCTCCTTGCAAGGCAAGGACCTGAGCCCGCACGTCCTGCGGCACACCAACGCGATGTCCCTGCTGCACGCCGGGGTCGATGCCGCCGTCATCGCCTTGTGGCTCGGCCACGCCGACGTCCGCTCCACCAACGCCTACCTGCACGCCGACCTGTCAATCAAGGAACGAGCCCTGGCCCTAGCCGCACCGACCGAGTCCCCGCCCGGCCGCTACCGCCCGTCCGACGCGCTGCTCGCGTTCCTCGAAAGCCTGTGACTATGCCGACCTCCGCGACGATCAAACCCCCGACAAGCCCTCCGCCACCCGCACCCCCGCCCGGGCATCACAGCATGTCGGCATAGTCCCGGGTCGGCAGCAAAACAACAGCTAGCGGAGGAAGGAAGGTTCGGTTATCCTTACTTTCCCTGACCTGGGTCCTTGCAAATGAACCTGATCGGACATTCTCCGCGATTGTCACCTGTCGAGCGCTTCACTGCGGCAGTCTCTCATCGGTGTCCGACTCGGTGTCCGACTGGATCGCCTTCGACCCATCGCTTACCGACGGCTGGAACGACCGCCGTAGTCGTTCCTGTAGACCGAGCCCGCCGACGAGATCTTGGACACAAAATGACAAAGATGTCAGCGATGGACTACTACCTAGCTAGCTTTACGCGAGGACAGCACTGTGACGAAGACCCCGACCCGGCTGAGTCGATGGGCACCTTGTGCGATGAGGGTGCTGAGCTAGCAAAGACGGCCGCCAAAACCCGCAGCGTTGTTGGCCAGAGAAGTACGTGCTGCCGTCTTCATGACTCCTAAGCACTTCCTGCCGTGAACTGTGGCGCCATCGGCGAACGGACACCGCAGCGCAAGCCCCCGCAGAGGCGTCGCTGGCCATGGCCAGCGACGACGAGATCGTGTGTTCGCCGCTCCAACGGGCCAAGCGCTTAGCGTCCTCCTGTCGTACGTGACCGTTCCACCGCTCGACGAGCCGTTCTACGACGGATCATCAGCTACGCAAAGAAACCCTATGCGTGAACCAATGAAACTTGAAATGCTGCCCATCCTGGTCGGCAAGGGTTGCCTATTATGCATATTTTAATTGTGACTCAGGCACCTCCTCCGGCTACAGTGCTTACAGTACTGCACGACTCTGACTATTGGCTGACGATTGTCAACGTTGACTTGTTTGTAGCTCGCGGCCACACTCCCATCGACAAGTATTTAATTTTGGTCGCGGGGTTGCATAAAAGCGCCCTTGTGCAGCCGATTGCAAGCATCGCGCGGCAAGAAGGGTGCCCATGGCTGATCTGGAACCTTACGGACGATTCAAGGCTCGCCAAGGCGGCGGCCGCAGCAGGAGCTCAAGCGGTACTCCCTTCAGCGGCTACGGCCCACGCGTTTGTAAATGCGATCGATGCTTCTATCGGACAACAGGTGCAGACATTACTTCAGGATCATAGCTGTGTTACGAGAAAGCTGCGTCGAGGCACCAGAATAATTCTTTCGGAAGACGCAGTGCTCGATGTGAAAGAAGGAGTTGTCGCTTCGGCGGTTCTCTTCGAGGACGGCACAGAGGTTCTGCTCGGACTGTTCGGCTCTGGACAGACTGTGCTGGGTCGTGCGGATAAACATCCAATCGAGATCATCGCTCAAACCGATGCAACTGTCGCCCTGCGGACATGGGAAGACGCCATACGCCAGCCAGGATTCTATGGCCACCTTCGTGAGCGTCTCCGGAAGGTAGAGTTGTGGGGGGCGATCCAGGGCCAACGACACCTCGACCAGAGGTTGCTCGGCACGCTGTCACTCCTTGCCGAGCAGTTCGGAATTCAGGAAGATAAACATATTCGCATCGACATCCGCATTACTCATGCGCAGCTTGCCTCAGCCATCGGTGCGACGCGGGCCACGGTTACTCGCCTGCTTGGAGAATTGCGCAGGCGAGGTCTGCTGCAATGCGGAGGAACTGGCAACGAAGAGCGTTTTTACCTGCTCCAGAGTCCAGGGCTTCGGACATAGGACCGGTAATAGACGCAAGGGTCAGAACGTGTTTGAGAATGTGGTGAGGTAGCACCTCCCACACCCGCTAGGGTAAGCAGCACTGGCCAGGCTCCTGCAGACCGTTCTCAAACACGTTGCTTCAACATGGCGACGTCAGAGGAAGATGGTGGCCATAGGGGCACGTAGGCAACTGCCGCACTCACTCATCTGGGCGGAGAGTGGCCGGTAAAGGGCCGAGGTGCCCGTCGTTCAGTCTGAGCAGGCGGTCGCTGATCGAAGCGAGCATGGCGACATCGTGGCTGACGACGACGATGCTGGTGCCCTGGTCGGCGGTCACCCTGAGCAGGTCGCGGATCTCCTTTGCAGTGGTGAGGTCGAGGGCGCTGGTCGGTTCGTCGGCGATGATCAACGCTGGGCGCGCCATCAAGGCGCGCAGAATCGCAATCCGCTGGCATTGGCCTATGGACAGCTCACCGGGGCGGCTTTCTGGGTCGAGGCCGTCCAGGCCGACCGAGGCCAGCGCCTCGATGGCGCACGCACGACGGTCGGCGGCTCGGGGTCGACACGAGAGGGCGAGAAGTGGCTCGCTGAGAGATCGCCAGATCGGCCAGCGCGCGTCGAGGCTGGCTGCCGGATGCTGGAAGACTGGCATGACGTATCCGGGTCGTGAGACCTGTCGCCGGTGCCGCTGCCAGGCCGGCTGCCCGGCAAAGTGCACTGTGCCAGCGTCTGGCGCCTCGACCGCACCGATCAGACGAAGCAGGGTGGACTTTCCAGAGCCGGAGGGGCCGCACACCCCGACAATCTCACTAGCAACCACCGCCAAGTCGACCGGGTGGATGATCACCTGCCCGCAATACGACTTCTCCACGCGGGCAAGAGCGACTACCGGTGCGCTGATCACTGCCCACCCCGGTCGAGACGCGGCCGCGGAGCTGCGGCGAGCAACCGCCGGGTGTAGGGGTGCGCGGGCCGCCGCAGCACGACGGCGGCCGGCCCTGACTCTATGATCCGGCCGGTGAGGCACACGACGACGTGGTCGGCGTGGTTGGCCACGAGTGCCAGGTCGTGAGCGATCAGCAGCAGTCCGTCGCAGGAGGACCGGAGCACATCGATGATGTCGTGTGCGCGCTCGGGGTCCAAGGCGCTGGTGGGCTCGTCGGCAATGGTGATCGGCGGGTGGTGCGCGGTAGCTGCGGCGATGCTGGCGCGCTGGAGCATGCCGCCGCTCCACTGGTGTGGCCGCTGGCGGCTGCGCCGGCCAGGTTCGGCAATCCCGACCCGGCTCAACATCTCGTCGATCACCCCAACCGGTACTCGCTGCCGCTTGGCTGTCCACGCCTCAGCGATGTGGTGGCGCACCTGGCGGAGCGGGTCGCAGCCGGCGTGCGGATCCTGCGGCACGTACCCGATGTGCGTCCCGCGGAGTTGGTGATGCTGGCGTGACGGCAGGCCGACGACCTCGATGCCGGCCACGACGATCGAGCCGGTGATCAAGGTGCCCTCTGGGACCAAGCCGAGAATGGCGCGGGCGACGCTGGTCTTGCCGGATCCGGACTCGCCGATCAGCGCAACGCACTCGCCGTGCGAGACCGTCAGGGTCATGCCCCGCACAGCGGGCACGGGACCGGGATAGGTCACCGACACCTCGTGCAGCTCGAGCACGGTCATACTGGCATCCGATCAACGGGTCGCGCGGGCGGGGGCGGGGCTTGGCGGCCGCAAACGTCCATCAGCCGCCGAATCGGGCCGCGTCCGCGATGAACGGCGAGCCGGGGGCGGGCATCGGCTGCGTCGCACAGGCCAGAGCTGATCAGGTTTGCGGCGAGCACGCTAAGCACGATCGCCGTTACTGGGGCATAGATCAGCCAGGGGCCGGAACGCAGGTGAAGCCGGGCATCGCCGAGCATGCTTCCCCATTCGGCGAGCGGCGGTTGGACACCCAAGCCGAGAAACGACAGCCCGGAGATGATCACAAGCACCTCGCCCAACTCCACACTCGCCACGATGACGAGCTGCGTGGCAAGCGTGGGCAGGACGTGCCCTATGGCAATACGCCAACCAGGCAACCCGGCCATACGGGCGGCGATGACGTCTTTCCTGGTATTGGCGGTAGCAACCATGGAGCGAGCAAGCCGCCCGTAGCCGGCCCACAGCGAGCCGACAACGGCGATCATCAAGCTCGGCAGACCGGGACCGAGCACCGCCACGATCGCGAGGCTGAGCACCAGGCCAGGTATCGCGAGAACCACGTCAACCGTACGCATGAGTACGGTGTCACCCAAGCCACCAGCCAGACCCGCCGTCACGCCCACGATGAGGCCGATCGCATAGGCCATGAGCAGCGCGACGGCTCCGGCGAGTAACGAGCGCCGGCCCCCGTCGAGTAGGCGGGCCAACTGGTCGCGCCCGAACTGGTCGGTGCCGAGCAGGTGCTGGCCGTTGGGGGCCTCAAGCTTGTTCGCCAGGTCCAGCGCCACGGGGCTGCGCTCATACAGAACCGGTCCGACGACCACAAACAGAAGGATCACCGTTGCCAGGAGCAGACCGGCGACTCCCGTGCGGTTGGTCAGGAAGCGGCGCATAAGCGTCCTTGAGGCTGCCTTGGTAGTACGGGCGCCGGTCATGCCATGCGGTCTCCGACGCGAGGGTCGATGAGCCTGGCAATCGCATCGACGAGCATGCTCATCCCGACGAATCCGACGGTGGCCAGCACCGCGATCGCCTGGATGACTGGCAGGTCCCGGTCGCGGACGGCGTGGAGGAGGTGGAGGCCGAGGCCAGGCCAGGTGAACACCGCCTCGATCACCGCTGTGCCGGTGAGGAAGTAGACGATGCCCAGGCCGACAGCAGTCATGAACGGCAGCAGCGCGTTGGGCAGCGCGTGCACGAGCAGCAGGCGTGCCGGACCGGCGCCGCGAGCGGCGACGACCAGATGGTAGCCAGCGCCTGCGGCCTCCAGGAGGCCAACCCGGAGGATCTGGATCCAGCGCGCGGCAATCGGGGCCGCCAGGCAGGCGGCCGGTAACCATACGTCGCCCCATCCCGCATCGGCGACGACCGAGCCCCGTCCCGACCACACAACGACAATCTGCAGGAGCACGATGCCGAGCACGAAGGAGGGGATGGAGGCGAACGCCGCCGCGTAGAGCCTGATGAGGTGGTCCGGCCAGCGCCCGGCGAACGCTGCGCTGACCAACCCGGCAACCAGGGATAGCCCCGCCCCGAGCGCGACAGCGGCAGCGGCGAGGCGCAGGGTCGGCAACGCCCGGGTCACGAGGTCGGCAGTGACCGGCTTGCCTGTGCGGTACGAGTTGCCGAGCTCCCCGCGCGTCAGCCCGGCGAGCCACTTGCCGTACTGCAGCATCCACGGGTCGTCAAGACCGAGTTCGACACGTACGGCCTCGATCTGGGACGGCACCGGCGTGCGGTTGCCCCGCGCGGTCAGGACGAAGACGGCAGGATCGCCTGGCGCAAGGGGCAGCAGCGCCCAGATCAATACGCTCGCCCCGAGGATGGTGAACGCTGCCTGGGTCAACCGCCTCAGGAGTCCGCGGCCGGGCATCACGCCGGCGCGATGTCGTACCAGATCACGGGCGCCGAGTAGGTGGGCTTGAAGGTCGCCCACTGTCTCGTAGTGACCACCTTCGGGTATTCGAAGCCGACCACGAACGCGAGGCCCCGGTCGAGCACCACGTCCTGGAGTTCGCCAAGCAGCCTCGCGTGCTCGGCCTCGTCGACCGTGCCGAGGTAGGAGTTCACGAAACGCTGGACGTCAGGGTCGTTGACCTCCCCGATGCCGTAGGTCTCACCGAGGAGGTAGTCGATACCCTCGACCGGGGAGTTGTCGACCCCCTGGGTCTGCGCGCTTCTCAATGCGAGGTGCCAGACCGCTGGGAATGCTTCAGGCGCGTAGAACGACTCGATAGCCTGCAGCTCAAGATCGATGCCCACGTTGGCGAGCATCGCCTTCAGGCCGATGCCGATTGCCTCCGAGTCGAGGTCTGCCTGCTCGAAGATGTAGCGCAGTGCAAGCGGTTGCCCCCCCTTCGTCCGCAGGCCGCCGTCGGGCCGCCAGCCCGCGTCGTCGAGCAGCGCGGCAGCGCGGCCGGGGTCGTGCGCGTAGTTCTGTTTGCCATAGCTGATGCCAGAGCTGTAGAGCCCGCTGGCTGGCTCATATGCGCCTGCCAGTACCTCATCGGCGAGGGCCTGATAGTCGATGGCGTAGCTGATGGCCCGTCGCACGAGCGGGTCGTCGAGCGGTGGGGTGGTCACGTGCGGCAGCAGGACGCGAGCGAGTGGCCCCGTTTGCGCCGTGACGAACACGACCTCGTCCCTCTTGGCGATGGTCAACGCCGCCTCTGCGGGCGCTTGCATCGCGATGTACACCTCGCCGGCCTCGACGGCCGCCACCCTGGCTTGGGGATCCTCCACGAACTGCAGCTGAAGGCCACCAACCTCGACCTCGCCCTGCCAGTAGTCAGGGTTGGCCCGCGCGGTCAGGCCGGCGGTCGTCGGCGGATCTGGGATGAACGGTCCGGTGTAGACGCCGGCCGCGGCGATCGCCTTGGCATCAGTTAGGTCCGCGGGCAAGGCGTTGGCGTCGTAGATCGGAAAGTTGTAGCGGGAGGCGAGGATATTCCGGACAGTGCTGTTGGGTTGCGGCAGGACGATCGTGACTTCGAGCTCACCGGTCGCCTCGACGGTCGCGCCGAGGAAGTACCGCTGCTGCTGGGCAATCGTGCGCTGCAGCGCTGCAGCGACCGCCTTACCGTCCACCGGGGAGCCGTTGTGGAACGTCACGCCGGAATTGAGGGTGATCGACCACGTTTTCAGGTCTTCGGAGGGAATGATCGACTGCGCTAGCCATCCGGTAACGGTGCCGTCGGGTGCCGGCCGTGCGAGCAGCTCGGCCATTCCGTACTCGACGAGAAGGAAGCTCTGGTCAGGGCTGAGGGACTCAATGGGTGACGCGACGGCAATCCTCACCGGCGCAGTCGCTACAGCGCTGCCGGCCTCCGTCGAGCCACTGGAGCAGCTGGTCACCGCGAGCATGAGTGCGGCGCTGGCCACCACGGAAAGCCCAAGGCGCCACCGGCTCGGCTGAATGGAGACATTGATCACGATGCTGCCCTCCCGCAAGGTTACTAGCATACTCGTAATTAAGGGTAGCAGAACTTCACTCTGATTTCAAGCTTCCGACCTCGATGAACTCCAACGAGATCAGTTATTGTATAGCTGTAACTAGCTTGCTATCATGGTGCCATCGTATGACTGATGGCAAGCAGCAGTTCAACGTCTACCTCGACCCCGAGCTCGTGCGGGCGACGAAACGGGCTTCGCTGGATCGCGACCAGACCCTGTCTGATTTCGTCGCCGACGCGCTGCGCGCCCATCTCCAGGCTCCTGCTGGGCCACGACACGACCCCCGACCCGGCGACCTCACGCCGCTGCCGGTTCTCTTCGTCCGCAACATGCGGGCGTCGCTCGGGTTTTGCCGGGCTCTGGGCCTCCGGCTGTGGGCGCGTAGCCGCAACGGGCGTTGGGCCGAACTCGCAGCGGCGAATGGGATGATCGCCCTCCACGTGACCGACCATGAGGCCGATCAACACATTGAGCTCGCGTTCGAGTGCCATGGCCCGCTTGAGCCGCTGGCCGAGCGGCTCAAGGCCGCTGGTTTCACCGTCGAGGACATCGTCGACGAGGGGTTCGGTCGCTCCATGAGCGTCCACGAGCCCAACGGCTTCGTCCTGCGTATTGACGAGCCTGACCCGGACCTCTACGCGTGACCATGAAGGAGGGCTTCGCGTGACGCACGTGCACCTGGGGTTGCTGCGCTTGGCCGGGGATGTTCGCTGGCAGGTAGCCGGCACCGTCGCGCTCGGTCTGGCAGTGACCGCGACCTACGTCGTCCAGGGAGCGCTCGTCGCGCTGGTCCTTGCCAGGGCGTTCGACGGCAATGGCCTCGGCGATATGACCGGACTGTTGGCCGGGGTGGCTGGCGCGCTGGTCGTCCGAGCCGGACTGCTGTGGGCTCGCGAGGTCGCCGCCCAGCTGGTTGCCCAGCGGGTGAAAGAGCGGGTGCGTGGGCGCGTGTACGACCACCTACTCGCGCTCGGGCCGGGTTATCTGCTCCGCCAGCGCACCGGTGACGTGCAAACGACCCTCGTCGAGGGGATTGAGGCTCTGGAAACCTATTTCGGCCGCTACCTGCCGACGGTGGGGGTGTGCCTGCTCGGTCCCTTACTGATCCTGGGCTATCTCGCCTGGCTCGATCTGCCGCTCACGCTGCTGATCGGATGCTTCGTGGTGTTCGTACCACTCGCGCCGCGGATTTGGGACCGCATCATCGCGGAGAAGAGCGAGGCTCGCTGGCAGGCCTGGGGGGAGCTGGCCAGCGACTACGTCGACGCTATGCAAGGCATGACGACGCTGAAAGCATTCAATGCCGTCCAGCGCACGCGTGACGCGCTCGCCGGGCGTGCCCGGCACCTCTATGAGACGACCATGCGCCAGCTCGGTATGGCGCTCCTCGACACCGGGTTGACCACGTTCGGGGTGCTCGCCGGGACGGCAGCAGCGATCGGCATCGGCGCCGTCCGGGTCGCCAGCGGCACCCTTGAGCTGGTCACACTGTTCACCGTTCTCCTGCTAGCCCGCGAGTGCTTCCGGCCGTTCGCGGACCTGTCGAAGTACTGGCACATCGGCTTCGAAGGGTTGTCGAGTTCGAAGAACATCGTCGCGCTGCTCGACACCGAGCCCGAGGTCGCCGAGCCCGCTGAACCCGTCTCACTGAGCGCAAGCGAGCTCGTACCCCGTATCGATCTGGACGGCGTCACCTTCACCTACTCCACCCGCGGCCAGCCGGCGCTGCGGGACCTGTCCCTGTTAGTGGCGCCGGGAGAGACGGTCGCCGTCGTCGGCCCATCGGGGGCGGGGAAGACCACGATCATCTCGTTGCTGCTGCGCTTCTTCGACCCCCAGGCCGGAGTGGTGCGCCTTGGCGGCTACGACGTTCGCGACCTGCCGCTGACCACAGTGCGGGCGGCGACCGCAGTAGTGAGCCAGGACACGTACCTGTTCTACGGCACGATTGCCGACAATATTCGCCTCGGTCGACCCGAGGCCACCGATGCCGAGGTCGAAGCCGCCGCCCGCCAAGCCAATATCCACGAGTTCATTGCTGGTCTACCGGACGACTACGCCACCCAGGTAAGCGAGCGCGGTGGGTCGTTGTCCGGCGGGCAACGCCAGCGCGTCGCGATCGCCCGGGCGTTGCTGAAGGACGCGCCCATCCTCGTTCTCGACGAAGCGACCAGCAATGTCGACGCGGCCAGTGAGGCTGCGATCCAACAGGCGTTGGACCGAGTCAGCGCTGGGCGCACCACGTTGGTGATCGCCCACCGCCTGTCCACCGTGCGAAACGCCGACCGCATCGTCGTACTCGCCGATGGCACCGCCACCGAGACCGGTCGGCACGGCGAGTTGCTTGCCCGCAACGGTGACTACGCGCGTCTCGTTGCCGCACAGGAGAGCATCCGGACATGACCACCGTCACCGAACGTCCCCCCCAGGCCGGCAGCTGGCCCGAGCCCGCCCCGCGGCTCGTGCAGCCGATCCGAGCACTGTTGCCTGTTGCGCTCACCCAGCGGCGGCTGTTCGCCTGGACCGTCGTCGCCGGCCTGTGCTACCACCTCGCGGCGGTCGCCGCAGCGGCTACCGGCGCTTGGCTGGTGGGCGAGGCTGCCACCGGGCGGGCTACGGCCGAGCTGACGCCGGTCCTCGTGCTGCTCGGCGTCAGCGTCCTCGTTGCAGCGGCCGCCCGCTGGTGGCAGATGTGGATCGCCCACGACTTTGCCCACTCGCTGCTTACGGTCCTGCGCGTGCGGGCGTTCGAGGCGCTTGCCCGGATCGCGCCGCGCTGGCTTCTGGGACGGCGCACCGGCGACCTCGCTGGGGTGGTCATGAGCGACGTCGAGGTGACCGAGCGCTTCTACGCCCACACCCTCGCCGACTACCTCGTCGCGGTGACCGTTACCCTCACCGCCACGACCGTGATCGGGCTGCTCCACCCCGTCCTTGCCTTGGCGCTGGGCCCGTTCGTGCTGGCCGTGGGCACCGTGCCCTACTGGCTCGGCGAACGGGCGAGCGCACAGGGTCAGCGACTGCGCAATGAGTTCGGCACCTTGCACGCCGAGGTCGTCGATGGCGTGCAAGGGCTGCGTGAGCTCGTCGCCTTCGGCCGGGGGAGCGCCTACGCCCACCGGCTGGCCCGACGCACCGCCTCGCTGCATAAGCTGCAACTCGTCTACGGTCGGCGAGCCGGCGCTGAGCAGGCCGCTGCCGACGGGCTGCAGGCCTTGGGCATGCTCGCCGTGCTGGCCACTGCTGCGTCGTTGATCGGCAGCGGCGCGCTGGCGCTGTCGGCCTACCCGGCAGCAGTGATCCTGGCCGTCTACGCGCTCGTGCCGCTAGCCGAGGTCACCCAGACCGCACGTGAGTTAGGCCAGATCCGCGGCAGCGCGGGGCGTGTGTTCACCGTCTTGGACCATCCGCCCGCTGTCGTCGACCGCACCAGAACCGCGCCCCCTACCCCGAACCGCTGGGCCGTCACGTTCCGTGACGTGTCCTTCCGTTACGCCCCTGACCGGGAGGAAGCCCTCGCCGGCGTGTCGTTCCACGTCGAGCCCGGCGAGACCGTCGCCCTCGTCGGACACTCCGGTGCCGGCAAGTCCACGTGCGCGAACCTCCTGCTGCGCTTCTGGGACCCCGACACCGGTGCGGTCATGCTTGGTGGAACCGACCTGCGCGACTGGCCGGCCGAGGCGGTACGCGAACACGTGGCGCTCGTCCCCCAGGACGTCTACCTGTTTAACGTGTCCGTACGCGAGAACATCCGGCTGGGCCGGCCCGACGCCACCGATGCCGAGGTCCAGACAGCCACCCGCCAGGCGTTTGCCCACGACTTCATCGTCGCTGAGCTGCCCAACGGCTACGACACCGTCTGTGGCGAGCGAGGCGCACAGTTGTCCGGCGGGCAGCGCCAGCGCATCGCCATCGCCCGCGCCCTGCTCGCGGACACACCTGTGCTCATCATGGACGAGGCCGTCAGCAACCTCGACGCCGCCAACGAACAGGCGCTGCAAGCAGCCATGGCTGAGGCCGCGCACGGGCGCACTACCCTGTTGATCGCTCACCGTCTGTCGACCATCCGCTCCGCCGACCGGCTGATCGTGCTCCAAAACGGTCGGGTGGCCGAAACCGGCACCCACGACCAGCTCGCCGCCGCTGGCGGTGTCTACGCCTCGCTCATCGCTAGCCAGCGTGGTGGCCTCATCGGCATGTGAGCCGTTCGCCGGTCGCCCCCGTAACGTCGCAACGTTACGTTGCCCCTTGGGGGGTATGGCCGACGGCGAACAGCAGCGCCGGGAGAACCACGTCACGTGAATGGCTGATGAGTTGGCCGATAGGGTCGTCGCGGTACCCGGCGACCGCGCAACAACTCAGACCCAGCGCGGTGCTGACAAGGTAGAGGTTCTGTGCCATGACTCCCACATCGATGTGGAGTGTGCGGTAGTGACGCAGTGGATATTTTCGGAACGAAAGGCGCGGTCGGATGGCAAGAACCACCGTGACCGGAGCATCGGCGAACTTCGACCAGACATAAGCGTGGCAAAGCACCGGACGCGGATCGCCCACCAGGACGGCTCGAAGTACATGGGCTTTGCGCTTGTAGGCGTACACGCCCGGTGGCAGTGCCTCGGCCTTGCACACGACCAGAAAGACCGCGACGGAGGGCAGGCCCCCGGCGGCGGGGGCGGCACTGCAGGGATAGTCCGGACGGCCGCAGCGCTCCGCATGTCTCACGATGCCGGCCGCATACAGCAAGAGCGCGCTGAGGCTCTGCAAGGCCAGCGGGCGGGATGCGTACTGCTGTCCGGATCGTCGAGCCCGCAGGGCTTCCCCCAGGCCGAGTCCAATGTCGGGCACGTCACGGGGCAACTCGACGTCTTTGGGCTCGGTCGGTGTGTGCAACCCGTAGTGCGCGAATGGCAGCTCGATGGACCTGTCCGCGGCGGTGCTGTTCAGCCAGTTGGTGAGGGCCTGAGCCTGCTCAAGGGATGACGTGCTGCAGGCGAGCGCTCGTATGTCGGCATTCTCAAGAAAACGTCGGAGGGCTGCCAGTTCATGGTCGCTGAGCCCGCTGACGAGGCCAAGCAGGTCGAGAGCCTCCCCACCGTTGCTGTCCGCTGGGATGCGCGGTAGGTCAGCGGGATTCATGAGCATTCGCCGTTCATGGCTCTCGACGTAAACGCTGATCCATTGCGCACACCTGCTCCCTCGTTTTGTAGGGGAGCGTATCTTAAAAGAACACGCAGGCGGTGTCGGATCGCACATGATCCCGGTTCAAAATATAACTCCAGTACTGTGCCGAGCATACTCCATGCAGTCAGGCGATGGTTTATCCTTTTCAGACCCAGAAGCTGTCTCGTCAGGAGACACTCCGAGGTTCCGTAAGGAGGTTTGACCGGATGGATAACCCGATGATCTTCGAGGAGTTGGAGCAAACAGAGGCGATCCCAGCGTTGGGCCACGGCCACGCGCTCGTGCATAACCCATTTGCGTGGGAAGCCGAAGAGGAATAGTTCGTAGCCGGCGTGCAGAACAAGCGGGGAGGGGTGCCTCCCCGCTTGTTCCAAATTCATGATGAATCATAATCCATGGCTCGCTCACCCAAGCCCGGTGCGGCTGCGTCACGGGTGTCACCTCTATCGTGGCGCAGACGGTCACTGGTACCTGTTCGGCCCAGGTGACAGAATCGTTCGCCTGCGAGTACCAGACGAGCATGCGTCCGCACTTGCTGTCCTGCTGACCAGTGAGCAACCGGTTCAGACCGCCCTCGCGGACACCTCCGATCCGATTGTACTCAGCAAACTTCTCACCCAACTGGAACGCTCAGACCTGCTGCTTTCCGATCAGTATTCCCCGTATTCGCTCAGAGATCGGAAAATCGTTGTCCAAGGTGCCAACCCGGTTGCCGCACAACTTCTCCACCTGCTGAAGCTTGCTGGCGTTGAAAGTGTTGACCACGTTGAGGAACCGTCCAGTCTCGGCCTACCCGATCTGCTGGTGACGTGTGCTGGGTGGTTACCGGACACGTATTGGCAGTCACTGGACGAATGGTGCAGCCGACAGAACGTACCGTGGCACACTTCATACCTCGAAGGTGACTGCTTCTACATCGGTCCGATAGCGCTGGCAGGGAGCACACCGACCTACAGAGACGTTCGTGCGCGGCGACTGGCCGCTGCTCGCTGGCCGGATCAGCTCAAGGGATACTGGGCGTATCTCGACACGAAAAAGAACGTGACGCGTGAGCTGTGGCCGAACCCGGGCGTCGTCGGTGTGGTCGCGGGTCTACTGGCGGCGGATGTGCTCTGCTTACTCGCTGGCCTGCCCATCCCCAGCGAGGGATACCAGCTTGAAATCGACATCGCCACGCTTGCAATCCATCGTCATCCGGTGCTCCCGCTACCCCGGGAAATCTTATCAGAGGATGCTAATGAATCTAGAATCCCCACTCGTCCGAGCTAACCTCAAGGTAAGGCTGCAGGATGGCACACGGCTAGCGACTGATATTTACCGCCCTCATGTCAACCGACCGACTCCGGCCGCGCTACTGCGAACTCCCTATGGCAAATCTTCCCACCTTGACGAAGGGATCGGCTGGGCCCAGCACGGGATCGCCTTCGTCGTTCAGGACGTGCGTGGTCGGTACTGCTCCGAGGGAGTATGGGAGCCATACGTCCACGAGCGGGACGACGGAGCAGAAACCCTTTCGTGGCTTGCGCAACAAGACTGGGTGAACGGACAGATTCTGTTGACAGGCGGTTCGTACGGAGCGTTCACGGCGTGGGCGGCAGCAGTGCACAGACACCCCGCAGTGCGATGCGTCGTAAGCGCAGTGCCGGCGATGGGCCTTCATCTGGCGAATTACAGCTCAAGTGGGGTCCTGCGGCTCCTTGCGTTCATCAGCTGGTGGATGGCGCATGGAGACGGACGTACCGGTCGTCCGCGGCTGTTCGAGATGATGCACCGAACTGTGCCATCAATGCTGACACATTTACCGGTGACGGAGCTGTCATCGCTGCTATGGGCTGATCTTCCTACCCTAAACGACGTTATCGATCTTGAGCCGGATAAGGTTCCGGACTATGCCATTTCCGACGACGAACTCGCTCGGCTCCGCATACCGACAATGCACATCGGCGGTTGGCATGACCCGTTCATCGGCCAGACATTGCACCAGTGGAGCGTGGTGGGCTCAGCCATTGCGCCACGCCCTGAGCGTTGCCTCATCATCGGACCATGGACCCACGCGCTCCAGTTCAACCAAACGGCGAGCTTCGGTGAGCGCCACTACGGGTCGAGCTCCCGCCTGCCGCTCGGCAGCGTACAGGTCGCATGGTTACGAAGGGTGCTCGGTAATGACGATGCTACAGCCGCGAAGAACCCGGTCAAGGTGTTCCTGATGGGAACAAACCGCTGGCTCGACGCCGAAGACTGGCCGCCTTGCAAAACAACGGCCGTCACGTGGTACACCCAGGAGGGTGGACGGCTGGGCACGCAACCGCCATCGGAGGGCGGTGCCGACACCTTCGTCTATGACCCTCTTGACCCATACCCAGGTGGCTCGGCGGCAAGAGAACAAGCCGACCTCTCTGCGCGTACGGACGTCGTCCGCTACATCAGCGAACCGCTAGCCGAACCGATATCCGTGGTTGGACAGCCTGTGGTCAGCCTCTACGCAGCCACGGATGCACCAAGTACCGACTGGGTCGCCCGACTGCTCGAAGTGTCGCGTGACGGTCGCATGCACGCTGTCAGTCAAGGCCTCGTTGATGCCACGCGGGAGGTCGCCCGCAGGGAAGAACCCATGGTGATAGGCAACGTGTACCGCTATCGCATTGCGATGGCCCCCACCGCCATCACCTTGCCAATTGGGCACCGATTGATGCTGGAGATCACGAGCAGTGACTTTCCTGATCACTGTCGGAACCTGAACACTGGCTCTGACCGCTATACCATTAGCACTACCCGAGTCGCTCGGCAGCAAATTTATCGCAGTGTTGCGGGCTCTACATCGTTGACCCTACCGGTCGCTAGCGGCAACGGGTTTCATGATGCCTGAGCTAGGAATCGAACGCTTGATTGACCCCCGTCTCGGCGTCATCCGGCGGGTCGAACGTCAGTCGATGCCTCCTGAAGTCCCGGCTGCGTTTGTCTCCTATGCAGCGAGGGTTTCGGACACCTCGCGGTTCGGCCCCTGGCAAGCCGATCAGTACGCGTATGGCGGAGCGTTTTTCGACCAAGAGCGCGCGCGCAGTGCCGCCATCGGCGAGGCCGTGGAGCGCTACTGCGGCAACATGATTCCTTCCGGGTTAAAAAGCGCATCCTACCGGGAGTTGGTGGCGGCAGGTGAGCCGGCGGTCCACCCTTCTGAATTCATCCTGTATTCGGATACCCAGTATGCCCAACGCGGATTCCCGTTCGTCCCGTTCACGGATGAGCTGCCAGTCCGTTGGACAGCAGCACGCGATCTGCTCACCGGGGGCCGAGTGCTCGTTCCCGCATCGCTTGTCTGGATCAACTACTTCCGCGACCGCTACGCTGGGGAACCACGCACCAACTTCGTCATTTACTCAGGTATTGCCACCGGCCAGACGCGTGAGGATGCCGAACGCGCCGCGCTTGAAGAATTGATCGAGCGTGACGCCATGACGATCTGGTGGCAAAGCGGTGCCCCAGTGGTCGGGATCGATCTCCCCAGTGCATCTACAGTACTGGCTGCGATCGCTCCAAAATCAAATCTTTCAAATATTCGATACCATCTCGTCCATATCCCCACCGTCGTCAATGTCCCTGTCATTGGAGTGCTACTCCAGGACACGAAGCAACATATTGTGACCTTTGGAACAGCGTGCCGGGCTGATGCGAGCGATGCAGCGCATAAAGCATTAGTGGAGGCTGTGCAACTGTATACGCTCAGCCGGGAGTGCCTTGACCCTCACAGCCCAACATGGCGTGCTTTCGAGGCGGGTATCTTGCACTCGTTCTCCTTCCTGCCCTACCGCGCTGATCGTGCCTACCTCGATGATGTCCGGCCAGACTTCCGTAATGTCATCGACCTACAATTCCACACGCAACTGTACCTGGACGTGCGCATGCACGTGTACGTGCAACGGATTCTAAAGCCGTGTGATTATGTATCTTTGAGCCAGCTTCCTCGGCTGCCTACATATTCCTCGCGGTCTGCATACCTTGAACGCCTTGCGGAGCGTGGTTTTCGGGTACTTGCTGTCGACCTCACAACGGAAGATGTGCGCTCAGCTGGCCTAGAGGTCGTTCGCGTCATCGTTCCTGGGCTTTACCCGAACGCTCCCGCGGCATTCCCTTTCCTGGGAGGAACACGGCTGTACAACGAGCCGGTTGCCCAGGGTTGGCGTCCGTCCCCTTGCGCTGAAGACGACCTCATCCTTGCACCAATGCCGTACACCTAACCCTTGAGAACAAGAGGAGTTGTGAGCACAACGGACGATCTGACCGCCGGATCACCGCTGATCGATGCGCGCATGGGTATTGTTCGCTCAATCCGCCACAGAGCGCTGCATCCTCACCTTCCACAGGGGATCTACCATATGGTCGCAACGCTCGCGGATGCGACCCGCTTCTGCCAGTGGCCAAGCGACGCGGTCGCCGGCGGATGTGCATGGTGGGATATGGTCGCTGCCCGTAACGCAGCGATCGGGGAGGCGGTCGAGCGCTACTCCGGCAACCTGGTGCCGCGCGGGTTGCGGCGGGCCTCATATGCAGAACTTGCCGCAGCAGGCGAGCCGGCGCTCGATCCTGGACAGCTCGTGCTCTTCTCCGAAGCGCAGTACAAAAGTACGGGATTCCCATTCGTTCCGTTAACTCAACAACTACCCGTATTGTGGGCACAGGGCCGGGATCTGGCCACGGGTGAACGGGTCCTCCTCCCAGCCTGCCTCGTCTATATCACCTATTTCCGTGCAACGCCGCCGACCACCGAACCAATGACGAATCCGGCTCTCTACGCCGGCATTGCTGCCGGTCGGAGCCGAGAGGCGGCCGAGCGAGCCGCGTTGTTAGAGGTGATCGAGCGCGACGCGGTAACGCTCGGCTGGCTTCATGGACTCCCCCTGCCGCGCATCAAGGTGCCTGATCGGCTCAGTGCCCTGTTCAGCGGCCCCGCACGCGTCTTGGAGACTCGCCTGTACCAGTTCCCGAATGGGTTTGGACTCCCCGTCATCGGTGCGCTGGTTCGCGACGTCGATACTGGGATACTCGCTATGGGAACCGCGTGTCGGCCTCATGTGCTCGACGCATTACTGAAAGCGTTCGCAGAGGCGGCACAGCTGCACCTCGCCGCATATGAACTTGACGACCCGGAGAGTGATCTCATGCGCTGGGCTGCCCGGAGCACAGACCCTCCGCTCAAGCCTTGGCGGGCGGATCGACGGTATCGACAATCTTATCGGCCGGACTGGCGCGATGTGCGGGATCTGATCTGTCAATTACAGCTCTATCTCGATCCAGACATGCGCGCGCCGCTCGAGGAGCGCCTTGCTGGAGGACCCGAGGTGGAGCTTTCGCACGTTGCACCAGGCAGCGAATACATAACTTCCCTGCCAGCATGCCTGGAGCAGCTACGGAGAAACGGCCTACGCGCGATCGCAGTCGACCTTACTACGTCCGACGTCCGACGACTGGGTTGGCATGTCACCCGAATGATCGTACCGGGCGTTTACTCGAATACACCGGCGGCGTTCCCGCTCCTCGGAGGGCAGCGACTGCACGCTTCGTCGTTCGCCTTTGAGAACGCGACCTGCCTTCTTCCCTTTCCCCATGCCTGATCTATTGTTAGAGGTTGCTCTGCGCCCGCTCTGGAAAAGGAGCATTGAAAAAATGGCAGATTCTACGAAGCAATCGTGGACCGGTGCAGTAATCACCATAGGACTCTACTCGCAAGACGTCGATCTCGTTTGGGGTCGTATCGATACGTATTCACGTATCGAAGGCGCGGTTTTCCATAAAATTGTATTCACCTGGCTTGCTGAGCCGAAAATGATGATCATCGATGTTGGCGGCGGCAACGGGCGTCACGCCTTCGACCTCGCCGCGCAGGGTCACAGAGTTCGGCTCTGTGACCTTACGCCGGAACTGGTTGCAGACGCCCAGAGGCGGAATGAGGCGGCACAGCACCCGCTTTCAGACATCCGTATTGCCGATGCTCGCGATCTCCCGTGGCCAACACGGAGCGCCGACGCCGCACTCATGCTGGGACCTATGTACTGCATCCCTGACGAGCAGGGTCGAGTGGCAGCACTGCGAGAGCTGGGCCGGGTCGTCCGTCCCGGAGGCATTCTGCTGGTACAGTTTTTATCCCGCATTGGTGGG
Organism: Egibacteraceae bacterium; assembly: GCA_050743125.1. Classification (GTDB taxonomy): domain Bacteria; phylum Actinomycetota; class Nitriliruptoria; order Euzebyales; family Egibacteraceae; genus JBOGEB01. The sequence goes on along the minus strand of JBOGEB010000063.1, from coordinate 1,491 downwards.
CTGCGGGCAGTGCTGTTCGGCGCGTGGAAGAAAGCCGGGCTTTTCGACTGGCGCAGCTACATGGAGACTGGGCACTTCACGGACAGTAGCATTCCGCTATCCCTCCGTGCGAGTATTTATTGGCACTCTCTAGAGCAGATCGAGAAAGAGATGGCCGCGGCAGGCTTAGACATGCTACAGGTGTATGGCATGGATGGGCCGGGACCAGAGGCTCAATACCTCATCAGAGAAGCCCCTCAAGAGATTATCGATCAATGGGCAGATATTAGTTATTCGATCTCAACTGATCCAGCCACACTCAACACCAATAATCATATCCTTGTTGTGGGGAGAGTACCGTCAGACGCGCTCTGAGGCGAGATAGGTGCAGGCTGCCCACTCAGGCGCTTGACTGCCCTCCCTGCCAGTCTGGTCGTCGGAGGGACAGCCTGGTCCGTGTTCGACGGGCACCTAGTGTCTAGTCGCTGTAATTGTTTGAATGTCAGTGCCGGCGTTCTCCCTAGTCAAAGCCTGGTTCGTCCCGTTCAGAAGGTAAAAAAACCTCTGCGACTGGACACTAGTGTCGGCTTCCACTGCACCGGTCACGGCGGGCCAGTGTGGGCGGTCACGGAGCGGCACATGTTCGCCCTACCCGGTCGTGTCGATGACCTCGGCCGCCTGGATTCAGGAACATGTCGCGGCGTTTGCGTTCTTCGGTGGTGTCCCGGCCCGGCTGGTGTGACAAACCTGAAAACGGGGGTGCTCACACGGGATCTGTGCGACCGGCAAACTCATCCCGCGGCTACGGAGAGCTGGCCGCCCATTACGGCTGTTTGATCGACCCTGCCCGGGCAGGAAAGCCCAGGGATCAATTTCCGCCCGAACGGTGCAACCCAACAACGCCCCGCTGTCAGGATGGCGACCGGCGAACAGCCGCTCGAACACCTCCGCCGACACCTGACCCGACAGGCCCAGCGCCTCGGGGGCGGCCGTGCCGAGCGCGTAGCCGGGGGCCTCGCCGTGGCCGGTCAGGTACGCCTCCCGATCATGCGCGATTTGTTTCAGGTAGTACTTCTGCCGGCCCACGCCAAACGGTGACGGATCGATCACCCCTACCCCCGAGGTTTGCTCCGGCCGCAGGCCGGGTGGCGCATCAAGTTGATGCAATTCTGTCCTCGCTCCGCCGGCAGGGTAACACCGCCGAGGGGCCGTCGTGTAACAAGTCTGTGCAGGTAGAAGACCGGTTCGTGCTAACGGCGGTGCTAACGGATACAGGACAGAACAGATCAGAATGATACCGAACTGGCTAGAGAGATGGGGAATGGGGATTGCGGCCTTGAGCTGGAAAAACTGCATGATTCAGCACGGCCTAGAATGACTAATTAGGTCTTGAAAACCGTTGGGCGCGGCAACGTGTCCCGTGGGTTCGAATCCCACCGCCTCCGCCCCTGACCAGCGGGTTCGCCGTGGTCCTGAGCGTGGGCCGGTGCCGGTAGCGGACTCCGTGGCAAC
>JBOGEB010000062.1:0-21083 GCA_050743125.1 Egibacteraceae bacterium | reverse complement strand
AGCCGGCGGGCGCAGAACTCCTCTTCGGGCTCTGGCCGCGGCGAGAAGCGGCCCCGCAGCGCGAACCCCTCCGCCTCGAGCCGGATCAGGGCGACCGCCACCGCGTCCTCCGACAGCCCGGTCGCGGCGCTGAGCTCGGCGACGGTGACGGGGCCGAGCGCGTCGAGATGGCCGCGGATAGCCAGATCGGCGGCAACCTCAGGCTCGGGCGGCGGCTTCGAGGCGATCACCGCTGGCGGCGGCGCGTCGGGGGCGAAGCTCGCATCCGGGAACAGCGCCTCGGCGGCGGGCCGGCGCTCGATCACAACCCACAGCAGCGCGTCGCCGGTGCGCAGCGTCGCGGCCCGGCCCGCCTCGACCAGCGCGTCGAACTGCGTTTGCCACTCGGTCACGGAGCGGCTCACCACCAGCGACATGAGCACGTCGTGCAGCTCGTCGGGGTCCCGGGGCTCGGAACGCGCCTCGGCTCGGACCCGCTCGATCGCGTCGGGGTCGAGACGGCCGAGGTCGGTCCCCTCCAAAGGCAGGCCCCGGCGGAGCTGCACGGCCCGGGTGCGACGCTCCTCCAGGGGCGCGTCGTCGAGGAACGTGTATGGCCGGCCGTTGAGGATCTCGTGGGCGAGCGGCGACGGCTCGGTGCTGTCACGGAAATGCACGCGGACCGCGTCCGTTTCGAACCCACGGACAAGGCGCACGAGGCCATCGGCGTCCATGGCCTCGTGCAGGCAGTCGTGCATGGTCTGCCGCACCAGCGGGTGGTCGGGGATCGCGATGGGCCCGCTCACGTTCTCCTGGCACGCGGCGAGCGTGGGGAACACCGCAGCCATCAGGTCGTCCGACTCCATCCGCTGGATGGGCGGCGGGTTCTTGCTCCCGCCCCGGAACCGCAGGACCGCCAGCGCCCGGTTGAGGTTCCAGCGCCAGCGCGTGGCGAACATCGGCGAGGTGAGCACCGCCTGCGACAGAACGTCCTCTGCCGTCTTCGACGACAGGAACCTCGCCACGTCAGGCAGGGGGAAGCTGTGCTGCGGGCCGAGGGACAGCACGATCGCGTCGTCGCTGGCGGCCGCCTGTAGCTCGAAGTCGAAGGTCTTGCAGAAGCGTTTGCGCAGCGCGAGGCCGAAGGCCCGGTTGACCCGGCCGCCGTAGGGGGCGTGCACCACGAGCTGCATGCCTCCGGTCTCGTCGAAGAACCGCTCGAACACGACGTCGTCGAGCGTAGGCAAACACCCGAGCGCAGCCCGCCCCGCCGCCAGGTAGCGGACGACCATCTCAGCCGCGACCGCGTCGATCCCGGCCCGCGCCCGCAGCCACCCGACGGCGCCGGGCAGGTCGCCAGCCGCCAGAGCGCCGTCCACACCAGCCCGCAAGGACGCGACCTCGTCCGACAGCTCCTCGGTCCGCGCGGGCGCCTCCCCCAGCCAGAACGGCACCGAGGGCGGCGCGCCGGCCGCGTCGACCACCCGCACCGTGCCCGGCTCCACCCGACGGATACGCCACGAGGTGCTGCCGAGCAGGAACACGTCGCCGGCCATGCTCTCGATCGCCCAGTCCTCGTTGACCGTGCCGACGAAGGTGTCGTCGGGGTCGGCGACCACCCGGTAGTCGGCGACCTCGGGAATGGCCCCGCCCGAGGTGAGCGCCGCGAGCCGCGCGCCGCGCCGGCCCCGGAGCAGACCACCCACCCGGTCACGGTGGACGTACGCAGCGCGCCGTCCTCTGCCCGTCTGGATGCCCTCCGACACCAGCTCGACGACCTCGTCGAAGTCGTCCCGGCAAAGCTCCGCAAAGGGAGCGGCGCGGCGCACCAGCGAGAACAGCTCATCCTCGCGCCACTCTTGGGCGGCGCACTCCGCGACGATCTGCTGCGCCAGGATGTCCAGCGGAGCGACCGGCGGGTGGATCGCGTCGAGACGGCCTGCCCGCACCCCGGCCAGCAGCGCGGCGCACTCCACCAGCTCGTCGCGGGTCAACGGATACAGGCGCCCCTTGGGAATGCCGCCACGCTGATGACCTGACCGGCCCACCCGCTGCAGGAACGTCGCAAGGCTGCGCGGCGAGCCGATCTGGCACACCAGCTCGACCGGCCCGATGTCGATTCCCAGCTCAAGCGAGGCGGTCGCGACCAGTGCCCGCAGGTCGCCCGCGCGCAGACGCTCCTCGACCCGCAGCCGACGCTGTTTGGACAGGCTGCCGTGATGGGAGGCGACCGCGTCGTCGCCGAGGCGTTCGGCGAGCAGATGGGCGAGGCGCTCGGACATCCGCCGGGTGTTGACGAACACCAGCGTGGTGCGATGCGCCAGCACGTGGGCGGCGATGCGGTCGAGGACCTCCGCGAGCTGCTCTGCCGACGCGACCGCCTCCAGCTCGCCGTCCGGGAGCTCGACGGCAAGATCGAGGTCGCGCCGGTGGCCGACGTCCACCACCACGCATCGAGGGCGACCGTCGGGCTCGGAACGCCCGGGGCCCGCCCCCACCAGGAAGCGGGCCATGGCCTCGACGGGACGCACCGTCGCGGACAGGCCGATGCGCTGCGGCCGGCGGTCGCAGACGTGCTCGAGACGCTCGAGCGAAAGGGCGAGATGCGACCCGCGTTTGTCTCGCGCCGCCGCATGGATCTCATCGACAATGACCGTGTCTACGGATCCCAGCACCGCTCGGCTGCGCTCCGCGGTGAGCAACAGGTACAGGGACTCCGGGGTGGTGATCACAAAGTTCGGGGGGCGTTTCGTCATCGCCGCCCGCACCGAGGGCGGCGTGTCACCGGTACGAACGCCCACCCGCAGGTCCGGGGCGGGCAGACCATGCGCAGCGGCGATCCGTGAGATCTCCGCGAGCGGCGCCTCCAGGTTCTGCTGGATGTCCACGGCCAGGGCTTTGAGCGGCGACACGTAGACGACCTGCGCCCGGTGATCGACCTCGACGCCCCGCTCGGCGGCCCGGTACAACCGGTCGATGCACACCAAAAACGCCGCCAGGGTCTTGCCCGACCCGGTCGGCGCCGAGATCAGCGTGTCGCGGCCCGCGGCGATCGCCGGCCAACCCGCCGCCTGCGGCTCGGTCGGACCGTGCGGGAAACGCCCCTCGAACCAGGCCCGCACCGCCGGATGAAACCCGGCAAGCACGTCGCCCCCGATCACGTCCTCCATAAGCCTGCCCCCACCCCTCCAAACATGTGTTCGCTCATAGCCTACCCCATGCGGCCCACCCTGCTACGCGGTCGTGGTCGGACCTGGTCGGCCGTAACGGCCGCGCCGTCGCGGAGAGCAACGAATTCCGCCAAGTCCCAGACGTCGTCGCGAAAGGCGTCGAGCGTCTCCTTCAGCGACGTACGGCCGCGCCAGTGTAGGAGGCAGAGGTCGAGCCGGTCAGCGCCGAGGGCGCGCTCGCCGGCGGCGATCGTCCGTGTGACACCGCGGCGGCGTCCGCCGATCCTTCGACGACGGGCTCCTCTGCGGCGCCGTCGGCGCCCATCTCGATGGTGTCGACCAGCTTCAGGCCGAGGCCCCGAGCCGCAACGCCACGGCTCCGTTCTCCTCGACGCCCACTCCTAGTGGTCCAAGCGGAAAGTTCCATTGGCACCGAGGGCCCGGGCGGAGTGCTCCCCGCCTCGCAAGACGAAGCGCTCCGCGCGGGTCGCGCCGTGTACTGGTTGTCCTCGAGCGATCCGCAACGCCGCGAGGCGGGACGCAGGTGCGCCCGAATGCCACGGGTTTTTCCGCGCGGACCACTAGGTGCGGGTGGACGCGCGCATCACAGAAGTCCCTGACCTGCTCGCCCATGGGATCGTAACGGAAGAGACGGCGGACACGCCTGAAGGCCTCCAGGCTGGCACCGAGGTCACCCTGCGGGTTGCCGCCATCATCGAAGAGATCGCCGCGGGCGAGGAGGCCACGACCCTCACCTCGGACAGCCCGCTCGGCCGCGCCCTCGCCGGTCGCCAGGCGGGAGACCGCATCATCTACTCAACACCCAGCGGCCAGGCGCGCGCCCGGGTGGTGGCTGTCCGGCCCCTGCACAGATAAGGCGCCGTAGGGAGCCACACCGGTTCGTCTGCGCCACGGTCTGCGCCTGCGAGCTCGCTGACCCCAGCGACGGGTGGAGGGCGAAGCCGAGCTGGTCCGCGCGCTCAGCAAAGGCCGGCTCCGCCTCCACGGGTGGAGTCCAGCAACGCGTGGAGTCGCCGAAACGCGGACAGCGTCGCGACGGGCTCAGGCGCACGCGTTCGACCTGCCGCCCAAGACCCCCGCCCATGCGGAGACAGGGCAGCCGGCTACGAGACCCCCCTGGTCGACCGGGAGGTCCACCCTGACGCGCGGTGCGCACGGACCTCTCCGTTCGACGATCAGCGTGCGGTCGTGATTCACTACGACGACAAAGGGCGTCCCGAACGCGCCGACCAGCTCGATCGGCGTCTCCGGGAGCGAGGTTCCGCCGTTGCCTATGCGGTGCCGCTGGACGGGGGCATCGCCAGACACAAGGATCGCCGCACCGCTTGACCGCTACCCCCGACGACGTCACCCCCGCTGGCCGGCGGCTCGCCGACCGGCTGCGTGATCTGCGGCACGCCGCCGGGCTGACGGGCCAGCAGCTGGGCGAGCGGATCCGCAAGGCGCAGCCGTCCGTCTCGCGCTACGAGCTCGGCCAGTCGGTCCCGTCGGCGCTCACCGTGGATGCCTGGGCACGCGCTTGCGGTGCCGACGCGGCCGAGCTGGCCGAGCTGGCCGAGCTGGCCGAGGCGGCGCTGACCGAGACCTCCGCTTGGGATCACCAGCTCCGCGCCGGGCTTGCGCGCCAGCAGGCCCGCTTCGGCCGGCTCGAGGCCGAGGTCTCCACGATCCGCAACTTCCAGACGTACTTCGTGCCCGGGCTGCTGCAGACCGCGGAGTACGCCCGCTGCGTCTTCAAGTTCGGCAGTGCCCACGGCCATCACGACGTCGCGGACGCAGTGAAGGCACGGATGGACCGCCAGATCATCCTGCACGACGAATCCAAGTGGTTGCACTTCCTGATCACGGAGGAGGCGCTGCGCCGCAGGCTCGCGCCACCGCGCGTCCTCGTCGGCCAGCTCGACCGGATCACCGCGCTCCTCGACCTGCCCAACCTGTCGATCGGGCTGATCCCCTTGGACGCCGAGGTGACGGTGCCCGCCTCGCATGCGTTTGTCATTTATGGAGAAGTCGACTGTGGGGATGCCGACCACGAAGAGGACGCGTGGGTCCACGTGAACACGGACACCGATCAGGTGATCATCCGGGATCCGGACAAGGTCGGCTTCTACCTCGATCTGTTCCGCGGACTCGGCGAGACCGCGGTGTACCGCGCGCACGCCCGCGCGCTTCTCACCGAGATCAGCGCCCGGTTCCGCTAGGCCCGACCGCAACGCCACATCCCAGCCTGCTCATACATCCTTACTCATGTATACTCACCTTTATGGATGTATACTCGTCCGTGCTGCGCCCCCGGCCCGGCGTCGGCGGGGAGGCGGCCAAGGGGGGCGGAACGCCTGAGCGGCTGGTGTGCTCGGGCTGCGGCCAGGCCGGCCGACGAGCTCTTCGTCGTCCGTGGGTCGCTGTGGCACGGGGACTGGCTGGCACAGCCATGCGGCGACTGCTGCCGCTGGCGTGTCGCCGCGCGCATGCCCGCCGCGGCGCCTGCGGAGCTGGGCTGCGATGAGCGCCCCCAGCCGTAGCCCCTTCCGGGTCGTCAGCACCCGGCTGTACTACGAGGTGCGGACTCCCTGCTGCACGCGCGCGGTCCGCCTGCCCCGTGACGTCACCGATCTCACCGTGACCCAAGACGCGCCCTGCGCCAAGTGCGACCTCGCGTGGCGGGTGAGCTTCCTCAGCGATCCGCGGGACGGGCTGCACGCCTCGTGGTCGCTGCCGAAGAAGCGCCCACGACCGTTGCTGCCAAGACCGCCGGCACAGCGCTTGGGCTAGCGCACCCGAGCGCCTCTCAAGCGGTCGCGGCCCGGTCGCGGCCCGGTCGCGGCCCGGTCGCGCGCCCTAGGGGAGAGCGACCAGACCGCCCTGCCGCAGCGCCCGTGTAACCTCTTGACTCGCTGCCCGTGCGCCTTCAGCATTACCCGTGTTCTCACAGGTACCCGGACACATGGAGGAATGCGATGTCCTTGATCATCTTGAGCAGCACCGGCAGCGACGACTGCAACGAGTGGCCCGACTGCCCGAAGCTCGCGAGGCGTCCTGGCGATCGGCGGGTGTCCGCCGTCGGCGAGATCGTCACCGACCCTGAGCTGCTCGCCGAGCTCGGCGTCAACCCCGGCGAAGGCGCCATCGCGCTGCCCGGCACCTGCCTGGTCCGCGACGCGGCACGCACGCTGGAGGCGCTGTGAGCGGCCGGCAGCCGATCACCCGCGAGCAGTCGACCGACGTGATACGCGGCTACAAACGCTCGGCGTGCCGGCTGGAGACCCTGCAGGAGTACCGGGTCCCCCAGGAGGTCGAGCGGCTCGCGGCGTTCCTCGAGGGCCGCCCGATGCCACCGCGGTCCGAGGGTTTGCCTCAGCCAATCCCGGCCGGGAAGTGGTTCGGCCGCCTGCACATCGTGGACCTGCCGCTGACCGACTACCTGCGGTTCGAGTTCGCCTGCTACCAAGACAGCGTGGCGGCTGGCTACGATGTCCGCATCGCCCGCCGTGACGCGCACCCGGGCTTGGCCGAGCTGACCGAGGAGTTCCTGACCGTTGATGACGAGATCGTGCTCTTCATCCGCTACAGCCCCGACGGGCAAGTGATCGGCCGTGAGCGCAGCGACGACCCGGCCGACGTCGCCAAGTACGCGGCGCAGCGGGACTTCGTGCTCGAGCACGCGGTGCCGCTCGACGAGTTCGTCGCGAGCCTTCCGTAAGGGACGGCGGTCTGACGTGCTGCCCGTGTGCCTTCATCATTACCCGTGTTCTCACAGGTACCCGTACACATGGAGGCATGCGATGTCCCTGATCATCCTCAGCACGACCGGCGGCGGCGACGAAGGCGACGACTGCGGCCGGGGAAACGACTGCCCGAAGCTCGCGATGCGCCCTCCTGACCCGCGCGTCTTCGCCGTCGGCGAGACCGTCACCGACCCTGAGCTGCTCGCCGAGCTCGGCGTGAACCCTGGCGAGGGCGCCGTCGCGCTGCCCGGCACCTGCCTAGTCCGCGACGCGGCTCGCACACTGGAGGAGCTGTGAGCGGCCGGCGGCCGATCACCCGCGAGCGAGGGTACGAGATCATACGCGACGCCAAGCGCTCGTCGTTCCGGCTGGAGACCCTCCAGGAGTATCGCGTGCCGTTCGAGGCCGAGCAGTTCGCGGCGTTCCTCGAAGGCCGCCCGATGCCGCCTGATCCTGAGATCGCGACGTTCCACCAGCGAGTCCGTGAGGCGGTCGCCGCCGGCAAGTGGATCGGCCGCGTGCACATCGTCGACCTGCCACTGACGGACTACCTACGCTACGAGATAGCCTGCTACCACGACACCGTCGCTGCTGGCGAGGACATCCGCATCGCCCGCCGTGACGCGTACCCCGGCTTGGCCGACCTCACAGAGGACTTCCTGATCGTCGATGACGAGATCGTGCTCTTCATCCGCTACAGCCCCGACGGGCAAGTGATCGGCCGTGAGCGCAGCGACGACCCGGCCGACGTCGGCACGTACGCCGCGCAGCGGGACTTCGTGCTCGAGCACGCGGTGCCGCTCGACGAGTTCGTCGCGAGCCTTCCCACCGACTGAGTGACCTCGGCGAGGGAGCAGACGCCGCAGCGCGCCCGGTTGGGAGCCGCGCTGCGGCGGCTGCGTCTCGACGTCGGCCTGACCGGCCCGCAGCTCGCCGAGCAGATCGGGATCTCGCAATCGACGGTGTCCCGGCTGGAGCTGGGACAGGGCGCGACCTCGCCCGAGGTGGTCGACCGCTGGGTGGTCGCGTGCGCCGCCGCCGACGAGCAGCGGGCCGAGCTGGTCGAGCTGGCGGGGTCGGTGGCGACGGAAGCGACGGTGTGGCGGCGGGCGCTGCGCCGCGGGCTGCCCCGCCTGCAGCAGGAGGTTCAGGAACTCGAGGCGACCGCCGGGACGCTGCGCAGCCTCCAGCCGGTGGTCATCCCCGGGTTGCTGCAGACCGCCGAGTACGCGCGCCACACGGTCGCCGCAAAGTTCGTCGCCAGCCGCGCGGACGTGCCCGAGCTGATCAAGGCGCGCCTGGACCGCCAGACGATCCTGTTCGACGAGGCCAAGCGGTTCGAGTTCGTCATCGCCGAAGCCGCGCTGCGCTGGCGGCTCGGCGGCCCGCGGGTGATGGCCGCGCAGCTCGACCGCATCGCCACCGTCGCCACGCTCGGCAACGTCGAGGTGCGGGTACTCCCGCTCGAGGGCGAGGCGACCGTGTGGCACTGGCACGGGTTCGACCTGTTCGACGACCGCGCCGACGACGAGCCGCCGGTGGTCTTGGCGGGCACGCTCACCGCCGGGCTGATGGTCTCCGACCCCCACGACGTGGCCCTCTACCAGGAGACGTTCGCCGCGGTGTGGGAGGTGGCGATCCCCGGTGAGGCGGCCCTCGCGTTCGTTGGCCAGGTGGCGGCGGACCTCCGCGACCGGTCGAGGTGAAGTCGTACCAGTCTTCGTACGCGGGTATTGACGCTGTAGCGGGTAACCCATAAAGTGGACACGCAGTCTACTCCACGCCGTTAGGTATTGGCAATCCAACCTTCCACTAGCGAGGCCCCGCCTACACGACCTGGACGTCTTGAGCGGGCGGGGCCTCGGCCTCGAAAGGCACACCGATGTTACGCGATGTGATCACCATGCCAGAGCGCGCTCAAAAGCCTGCTCACCGAAGCGCAGATGCCCGCACATGTGCCCCCGTGGCCCATCCCTGAGTGGGTGAAGTGCTCCGGCTGCGGGCTGACGAAGGCGGCCGACGAGTTCTACGTCGTCCGCGGGCCGCTGTGGCACGGGGACTGGCTGGCGCAGCCGTGCGCCGACTGCTGCCGCTGGCGCGTCACCGCGCACGTGGCGGGCGGAGCGCCTGAGGAGCTGAGCTGCGATGAGCGCCCCCAACCGTAATCCGTTCCAGGTCGTCACGACCCGGCTGTACTACGAGGTGTGGACTCCGTGCTGCACGGCCGCGGTCCGTTTGGCTCGTGAGGTCACCGACCTCACCCTGACCCAGGATGCGCCCTGCGCGCGGTGCGACCTGGCCTGGCGGGTGAGCTTCGTCGGCGATCCCCGGGACGGGATCTGCGCCTCATGGTCACTGCCGAGGAGGCACCCGTGTTAGCTCGCCACGGCCACTGACAGGGGCCGGCGCCAAGCTGGCGCTCAAGGTTCGAAGCCTGATAGCGCAGACGGCGTCGGATCGGCATTCCGGAGGCCGTGAACCGGCGGCTGCTCAGGAACGTCACGCGCGCGGACGTGCCTCACCGCGCTGACACCAGCCTGCCGGGCAGCCACCTCGCCCACCGCCCACACGCACAAAGATCCCACAAACCCTTGCCAACCGTACCGCCACATGACATAATACAAACATGCGTACGAACCAGGCAGAGGCGGCGGTCGAGACGCTCGACGAGCACGCCCTGATCGACCTGGCCGAGCGTGTACTCGCCGCGTTAGGCGCGCGGCCGTTGGACGGACAGGTCGACGACATCGCGCTGGCCGAGTCGGTCGAGCGGCTGCACCGGCTGGAGACCGTCGTGGCGGGAGAGAAGCTGCGGCGGGTCGCGCAGGTCGACGCCCGTGGGGTGTGGCGGGCCGAAGGCGCGCGGTCGACCGCGGACCTGCTGGCGCGGCGGCTGCGGTTGACGCGGGGGGAGGCGCGGGCGCAGGCCGAGACGGCGGTCGGGCTGGAGGGGCTGCCGGAGACCGCGCAGGCGCTGCGTGAGGGCAAGGTGGGTCTGGGGCAGGCGCAGGTCGCGGTGCAGACCGCCAAGGAGCTGCGCCCGGACGTGCGGGAAGAGTTGGACCGGCTCGTGGCCGGCGACGGCGGCGGGATGGACCGCCGGCGGCTCCGCGAGCATGTGGACGAGTGGACGCACACCGTGGACCCGGAGGCGCTGGCCGGAAGGGAGCGGCGCGCGTGGGCGAACCGGCGGCTGTCGCCGAGCGCCGACACCCCGGACGGGGCCCTGCGCGGAGGGTTCGAGCTGGACCCGGTCGGCGGCGCGACGCTGACCGCGGCGTTGGACCCGCTGGCGCGCAAGGCCGGCCACGCCGACGACCGCACCTACCCGCAGAGGATGGCCGACGCGCTCGTCGAGCTGGCCCGGCGCTCGCTCGACGCCGGCGACCTGCCGCAGGTCGCGGTCCAGCGCCCGCACGTGATCCTGATCGCCACCGCCGAGGCGTTGGACGGAAAGCCTGGCGCACCCGCGGCCCGGCTGGACGGCGTCGGCCCGGTCAGCGCGACGACCGCGCAGATGGTCTGCTGCGACGCCGAAACCACGACGGTGTGGATGACCCGCAACGGGGAAGTCCTCGACGCGGGCCGCACGCAACGCCAGCCGACCCGCCCTCAGCGGGTCGCGGTCATCGCCAGAGACCAGACCTGCGTCGGCTGCGGCGCGCCCGCGTCCCGCTCCAAATCCATCACGTGCGCTGGTGGACACGCGACCTGGGACCGACTGACGAGGACAACCTCTGTTTGACCTGCTGGACGTGTCATCACAGGATCCACGAGGACGGCTGGCTCGTCATCCGCGACCCGGACACCGGCCGGTTCAGCATGCACCCGCCCGACCCGCTCGCCCGACAACACCGGCGACGAGCGTGCTGACCCGCGCCCGACACCACCCACGGACACATGCCAAGAGCCGTTTTTTGCGGCGACGCGTCGCTGGCAGCCGTCTTGCCAGCGGCTGGGCTGTCGGCACACGCTGGCGGCCGGGTCCAAGATCGCCCGTCGGCCCCAGGCCGAGCCCTCGCGGGATGCCGTAGCGCTCGCCGCGGGGACCGGACTGGGCTCTGGCCGGGTCCAGGCCGGCGGCGCGCCACGCCTTGGCCCACTCGCTCCAGCGGTCCACAGTCGTGTGGCCGACGAGGACGACGAACCCTCAGGCAGTCACGGCGCTCACGGCGCGGATCTGGATCAGCTTGGCGCACCTGGAACTCGGCCGACAGTCCGGCCTATCTCGACCTTCAGTCCGGCGATCTGGGCGTCGTGCGTGGCGATGGCGGCAGCAGCCGCTCCACCAGCTCGACATGGGCCGGCATCACCCTGGCGAAGGGGACCAGCTCCTTATGGAGAGCGACCGCGTAGGCGTCCCCCCACACCAGCCACTCGCACAGGCTCATGTCCTTCCCAAGACGGACAGGGCCGGCTGCAGATAGACGGCCAAGAACCAGGCGGGTAAGGCGGCCTCGCCGGCTCGCGCTGAGAGGAGCCCCGCAGCGGACGGGAGCACCTGGGATGCCCCACCCCCGTCCAGCACAACCCGGTAACGCAGCTCCCGGGCATCGCTTTGCACCTCACGGGCGAGCATGCCCTCTGCTGCCGAGTGCCCGCGCAGCTGGATGCGGTCGCCGGGACCGAGGTGCGCGTGAGCCTGCGCCGGCAAGACGGCGATGACCTCCCCGGCGTCGGACACCTCGAACCTGCCCTGGACGGTGAGCGGAATCCGGACGGCGGCGAGAACGCCCCCGACGACGAGGACGAGGACGCCACCCACGACCCCGGCCCGCCATCGGGCAGCGCTCGGCCAGCAACGAGCCGAGCCGACGATCCGCATAAGGCCTTTGCACGAAACGACGGCCACGCTGCCAGCCAGCAGCAGCCACGCGGCGGCGCCGACCCGCCCAAGCCTGAGGAGTGCGTGCTGCAAGTCGAGCAGGACGGTCAGGATCAGCACAGGAGGGAAAAGCGCGCAGCCGAGCCCGAACATCATGGTCAGGACCGGGTGTCTGGGCGGGGCCGCCTCCGGCTGCGCGACGCCTGCGACCACCCGCAACACCGCCGCCCGCAGACTGCCCAGCGCGCGTGAGCGCAGGTTGTGGACGTCGGTCAGCGCGACGAGCACCCAGTAGCCGTCCAGCTGCACGAACGGGACCAGGTTCACCACGCACAGGCCGACGTTGAGCAGCGCGAGTGCCCACAGCCAAGCAGCCACGTCCGCGCCTACCGGCAGCCAAAGCGCCAGCCCCGAAAGTCCAGCCAAGACCATCTGGACCCAGATACCCGCCGCGGCCACGACTGCACGCTGACGATTGCGTGGGAAACGCCACGCGTCGCTCGTGTCACAGAACATCGCAGGGGCCAGATAGAAGAGCATGACGCCCATCCGGCGGACCTTCCCGCCGAAGTACTTCACCGCCGCCGCATGTCCCAGCTCATGGAGCACAACGCACCCGAGTAGGGCGGCGGCGAGCGTGGCCGTCCACATCGGGTGGGCGAGCCGTTCGGAGCACAAAGCAGCCAGGCGGGCGTGGACAGCCGTCGAATAGAGCCCGACGACCATCACGAGCGCAGACACGGTCCGTCCCACAGGGCCACCGAGCGTGCGGATGAGCGGAATCAGCCGGTCAAGAAACCGGTCCGGGTTCACAAGAGAAAGTTGGATCGCGCCGAGATCGGCGACGCGCAGCCGACGGTCTTTCCCCTGGTTGTCGTCCTCGCCGCCCTCGAGCAGGCCCACCTCCGCGAATCGGGCGAGCAACGGTCTGACCATGCCGTCCGGCAGCCGCCCGGAAAAGTCGCGCTCCAGCTCGGCGATCGTGCGACGACCGTCAAGACCGCGCAGGAACGCCCACTGCGGTCCCTGGACCCGAACGTACCGCTGGCGGGCCGGGCAGAAGACCGCGACGTCCCCGCGACCTGAAGCGGGATCGCCGACTTCTACCGCGGCCATCTTCGGACGCTCCAGCAGATCCTCGGGCGGGCAGGCTAGGCGTCGGTCCTCCCGCAGACTCGCGGTGACCGGAGACACCCGCTCCGAGACGGTCGTGCCGCTGATTCGCTGCGCGTCGTCCGCCGCCATTCGGTTGCCCCCGTGGAACGCTCGTGGACGAAGCAGGTTCGGATGCACTTTCTGAGGTCACAGTCCTGCAGCGTGGTCGGGGGTCCCGCTGTCGTAGCGCCGTTACGACAGCCCTCAACGGCCTGGCCGGTCCCGTCCGTGGAAACTCGCCCGCGAGAACTCGGGTGGTGCACTAGCCCAGGAAAGCGCTGAGCATCGCCAAAAGGGCTTGCACAAAGCTGCTGAGATCGGCGAAGAGGCCGGGTGAGGGGCTGAAATCGGCGAGCTCCTCGACCCCGAGGTTTGCGCTAACGTTCATTTTTTCTCCTTGCGGTCACGCAAGCAAGCGCTGTGGAATTTCTCCGTATGCAGGACCTCATGTTCCGCCGCCTTGGTTGCCTGTTGCTCGTTCCAGTGCTGTTGCTCCCGCTCGACCGGAGCCATGTGGCCGACCGGGAATACAACCTTGGGGAGAAGATCGCCGCGCGGGTGCGGTCGCGCGACCCGCTCGGAGCGCTTCGCCTTGCGCGATCGCACCCTCGGAGATTTCGGGGCGGCCAGGTCCCCTCTGGGGTTCCGGACCCCTCACGGCGAGCAAAGCTTCCGCTTGGATCTCTAGCGCTCCGCGCAGGTGACCGGCCATCGACGTCGGCGCTCCGGCATGGACAGGCCGGCGCTCCGGGAATCCTGCGACCCCCTGGTCGTCGATGTGGCGGTAGCGGCTCACAATGTCAACGTCTCCTTGACCCAGAAGGCCGGCGATCATTTGAGCAGCCCACGCCTCATCCACAGCGGAGTGTTCTCGGCTTTCAGCTCGCGCAGCCGGTGCGCTCGGCGGTCGTCAGCCTTTCACGCTCGCCGCGGTCGATGCGAGCTTGCTCGCGTTGAGCACACCAAAAGGATCGCGAACCACTCCAGCCGTGGCAAGACGTAACAATCCACGTAGTCGGACAAGCCGACCCTTCGTGGGACCTTGCCACATCAGCTGGGGGACGTCCTCATGAAGTCGATGCTCCACCCCACCCGATGTCCCCCCGCAGCCGCCGAAGCAGGCAAGACCACCGAGCCCGATCAAAATCCAAGCAAAACGGACGTATCGGTCATCAATGGCACCACGTGCCAATTGAATGAAACCAGGCTAAGCCCAAGCCCCGGGCACAGATACGCCATATGCACGATGTGAGCCCACGGGGCTTACCCCTATCGTCCTCGATGGAGAGATTGGCAGGGAGCAGAAGCGACAAGTGACAATGACGCATTCCAAGGGTCCAAGGACGATGTCTCATGACGATGCCTCATTCGGTGCTCTGGCACGGAGGTTGACGGATATGTCAGCGGGAGCCCACTGGCAGATGCGAACGACGCCCCGGAGCACTGGCCAAGCGTCCACAAATCACCACATCCTCGCGGCTGGGTTTCGGAAGTCGGTGAACCTGGCCGACGACGTCCGTGCCATCGTCTCGCGCAGCGGCATCGCCGGCGGGATCGCGCTGCTGCACACGCCCCGAACGACCTGCGGTGTCGTGATCTACGCTCAGGGATCAGCGTTCGTCATCGACTTCGCCAGCCTGCCGGACCTCCTCCCCGCCTGTACCCCGCCGGCCCCTGGGGGCCACCTACGGGTGTGCCCCGCTCCTCGACACCTTCTGCGACGAGGCAGTAGGGGGACCGCACCTTCCGCTCGACTGGCTCTCCGTCTAGGCGCTTGTAGAACTCGACCAGGTGGTGGCCGGAGCCGTCCGCGCGCTCGGCCTGCGGTCGCGCCGTTCTGGCGGCTGACCGGTGGTTAGTGGTCCGCGCGGAAAAACCCGTGGCATTCGTGCGCAAAGCATCCGCACCTCGCGGCGTTGCGGATCGCTCGAGGACAACCAGCACACGGCGCGACCCGCGCCCTGCGAGACGGGCGCAGTCACACCCTCGATGACGGTGGGTTCGTTGGTGGTGGTGTTGGGTTGGGGGCGTTGGGCGGGTCGGGTGTGGGTGGGGAGTTGCGGTTGTGTGGGTTGAGTCCGGCGGTAGGGGAGGTCATGGCGTGACGTTGACGTTGCCGAGTGTGTTGTCCCGCGCCCGCGCGGTCGTCGACCCGGCGTTGCGGGACGCGGTGGGGCGGTTACAGCCGTGCACCGCACGGATCGTTGGTTACCATTTGGGGTGGTTGGACGCGGACGGCCGGCCGGCCGTCGCGGACGGCGGCAAGGCGTTCCGGGCGGCGTTGGCGTTGGCGGGCGCCCGGACGGGCGGGAGCGCGGCCGTGGACGCGGTGCCCGGCGCGGTCGCGGTCGAGTTGGTCCACAACTTCTCGTTGATCCACGACGACGTGATGGACGCCGACCTCCAGCGTCGTCACCGTCCGACCGTGTGGGCGGTGTTCGGGGTCGGCCCGGCGGTCTTGGCGGGCGACGCGTTGCTCGCGCTTGCCCAGCAGGTGCTGGTGGAGTCGGGGTCGCCGGACCGGGGCCGGGCGTTGGGTCTGCTCGCCGAGGCGACGGGGTCGTTGATCGCGGGGCAGGGGCAGGACTTGGCGTTCGAGCGGCGCGGCGACGTGGAGGTTGCGGAGTGCGTCGCGATGTGCGCGGCGAAGACGGGGGCGCTGTTGGGGGCGTCGGCCGCGGTCGGCGCGGCGCTTTGCGGCGCGTCGGAGCCGGTGGTCGGCCGGCTGGTCGCGTTCGGTCGTCATCTGGGCGTGGCGTTCCAGGCGGTCGACGATTTGTTGGGGATTTGGGGCCGGCCTGAGGTGACGGGCAAGCCGTGTTTCAACGACCTGCGTCGGCACAAAAGCTCGTTGCCGGTGGTGGCGGCGCTTTGTTCGGGTGGGGCGGCGGCGGCGCGGCTGGGCGCGTTGATACGCCGGCCGGAGGTGTTGGGCGAGGACGAGCTGATCTTGGCGGCGGGTCTGGTCGAGGACGCGGGCGGCCGGGTGTGGGCTCGGGCGGAGGCAGTGCGCCGGCTCGGGTTGGCGCTGGGTCAGCTCGACGGTCCGGAGTTGGATCCTGTGGCTCGGGGCGAGCTGGCCGACCTCGCCCGGTTCGTCACCGACCGGGAGCTGTGATGCCTGCGCCCACCCAAACCACCAGACCGCACACAGCCGCTGACGGCGTGTCGGCCGCCTCGTGGGATCGGCTCCCGGCCCTCCAAAGCCCTGCGAACGCGTTCGAGAAGCGCTCGGCGGCCTTCGAGCACCGCGGCCACCGAGGTAGCACAACGTTCCTGCGCAGCGCGCCTTGTCCACCGGTTGACGCGCAGTGTTCCTGCGTCCACGAGCCAAAGACGCACTCGACGTGGGCAAGCGTGCGGGACGCACCGCCAGGGGAATCGGGTGGTTGTGAAGGCCGTCACGGTGTACGTGCAGCGCGGGGCTGTCCCGGGCTCGGGTGCACTCCGAAGAGGTGAGGTGGTAATGGGGCATCGGGTCCTGTTGTACGGCCGTGATCACGTGAGCGCGCTGGTGGCTGCCTTGGAGCGGTTCGGTCCACAGGTGGAGACCGCCAACCGGTGGGGCCGGGAGCTGGCGGTGCGGCTGGACGGTGGAGCGCGGCTGCTGGTGGCCGGGAACGGCGGCAGTGCCGCGCAGGCCCAGCATCTCACCGCAGAGCTGGTCGGCCGCTACCGCTACGACCGCCGTCCGCTGTCGGCGATCGCCCTGCACGCGGAAACCTCGAGCACCACCGCGATCGGCAACGATTACGGCTTCGAAGAGGTCTACGCACGCCAGGTCGCCGCCCACGGCCGGCCCGGGGATGTGTTGCTGGCCCTGTCGACCAGCGGGTCGAGCCGCAACCTTGTCGCCGCAGCGCAGTGCAGTCGCGACCTGGGCCTGCGCACCTGGGCGCTGACCGGCCGGGCCCCGAACCCGTTAGCCGATCTCGTCGACGAGACGATCATCGTGGACGCTCCGGACAACGCCACCGTGCAGGAGGTCCACCAGGTGGTTGTCCACCTGGTGTGCGCCGCGCTGGACATCGCCCTCGGCGTCGCTGAACCTGCCCAACCGGCCGCGACGGCACCGCAGCTCCGTGGGGTGGCGACGTGACCGGCCCGCTGGTCGTCGTCGGGGACGCATTGCTCGACCGCGATCTGGTGGGCCACGTCGAGCGGCTGTGCCCGGACGCGCCGGTGCCGGTCGTGGACTCCCCCCGTGAGCAACTGCGGCCCGGTGGCGCCGGGCTCGCCGCCTACATCGCCGCTCGGTACGGCGGCCACGTCGTGCTGGTCACACCCCTGGGTGACGACAGCGCGAGCCGCCAGCTCCACGCCCTGCTGGAGCCCCACGTCGAAGTTGTGGCGCTGCCGCTGGACGGCTCCGTGCCACAGAAGGTGCGGGTGCGGGCCGGCGGGCACCCTCTGCTCCGATTCGACCTCGGCGGTGGCGTCATCGGCGGGCTCACCAGCCGCGCGCGGGCGATCCTCGCCACGGCCGAGGCGGTACTGATCTCCGACTACGGTTACGGAACCGCCGCCCATCCGGAGCTGCGACGGGCGCTGTTGGCCGGTCGGGCCGGGCGAGCGCCGCTGGTGTGGGATCCGCACCCGAAAGGGCCCGCCCCAGTCGAAGGAGCGCGGTTGGCCACGCCGAACCTGGACGAGGCCCTGAGGGTGACGCAGTCCGCCGCCAGCGGAGGGGCCGCCGCGGGCGAACGCGGCGCGTTAGCCCTCGCCGAGCGTTGCGCGAACGCACTCGTACGCCGCTGGCGGGCCGCCGCTGTCGCGGTCACCCTGGGGCCGCGCGGCGCGCTGCTGTCCGTCGGCCAGGGCGCGTCCCTGCTCGCCCCCGCGGTACCCGTTGCCGGTACCGACTCGTGCGGTGCCGGGGACTGCTTCGCCGCCACCGCCGCCACCGCTCTGGCCGGCGGCGCCCTGGTTTCAGAGGCCGTGACCGCCGCCGTACGCGCGGCCAGCCAATACGTGGCTGCTGGCGGCGCCGCAGCGCTGCGGATAGCCGAGGCACCGGACCCCCCCGCCCCGCCCGCCGAGCGGCGCGCCGAGGACGTCATCGCCGCCACCCGCGCAGCCAATGGCACCGTGGTGGCCACCGGCGGCTGCTTTGACCTGCTCCATGTCGGACACATCAACCTGCTGCGCTCAGCCCGGGCACTCGGTGGCTGCCTCGTCGTCTGCCTCAACTCCGACGCCTCCGTCACCCGACTCAAAGGGCCAGACCGGCCGGTGAACTCCCTGGCCGACCGAATGACCGTCCTGGAGGCACTCGATTGCGTCGATGCCGTCGCAGTCTTCGACGAAGACAGCCCCCACGCGGTGCTGGCCCGGCTACGGCCCGAGATCTGGGTCAAAGGCGGTGACTACGCCGCCACCGACCTGCCCGAGGCGCCACTGCTCGCCTCCTGGGGCGGGCAATGCCTCGTGCTGCCCTACCACCCCGGCCACTCCAGCACACGACTGCTCCACGCCAAACGCACCCGCGGGTCGCTTGACCATCAGCCGTAACCATTGATCCCCTAAGCCATGGAGAAAACCGCACAACCGACCAGCGCAGTCCGTCTGCCACCGCAAAGCGCCTGAATAGTCATCGTTGAGCTTCGAGTAGCGACCGGCACAGTTGTATGGAAGAGCTTGAGAGCAATCCTCGTATCGGGGTCGTCGGCGCAGGAAGAACCCGCAATGGCACTGGCCCCTTCGTTGCAGCAAGCCTGCGCAGAGCCGGGGCCGAGCTGGTCGCTGTCGCGACGAGCTCGTACAAAAGCGCCACATCAGCTGCATCCGCTCTCACCGCAGGCGGAGCGCGGTGCGAGCCATGGTTTCCGCCAGAGCGCATGCTGTACGAGGCGCCAATCGACGCGGTCGCTATCTGCTCGCCATTGGCGACACACCTGCGCTACCTGCAGATCGCGCTGGATCGCAGGCTGCACGTCTTCTGCGAAAAACCGCTGTTTGCGATACGCAGCGGTGCGGACCTGCGTCTTGCCGGCAAGCTGGTCGCCGCCTTCGCGGCCAAGGGCTGCGTTCTCCACCTCAACACACAGTGGACCTTCACTGTCGAGGATTTCCTGCGCCTGCACCAACTGGAAAGCCTGCCGACGGCGCGTCGGCTCCGGGTTGAGCTCGCTCCGTCAGTGACGGGGTTGGAAATGCTGCTCGAAGCCCTTCCTCACGCCAACAGCCTGCTGCTCGCGCTGAGGCCAGAGGTCACCAGGATAAGGAATGTCGAGTACACGTGGATGCGAAACGGCGAAGGCATCCACCTTGCTTTCGTGGGCTCCAGCGCCCGGGGCCCACTGGACGCTACGTACTTGTTTCGCTATTGTCCCCTGCAGCCGCGGCCGGCAGCCTATGAAATCAACGACCTGAGAGCTGACCGTGTCGTCACCATCTCGAACGGCTATCGGATATTTCTTCGAGCCGCGCACCGGACCATCAGGATCCGGGACCCTCTGGACAAGTCGGTCGACCACTTTCTCGCCACGATGCGGAATGGAACGAGAGAAAGGAATCGATCCATATTCGACACTGAGCGGATGAACCTCCACATTCTGCGGATGGTCGAGCAGCAGTCGGTCGAGCAGAAAACAAACCCGATAGGACTATGAAAAATGGTTAACCGCATCCACGACTTTGTGGGAAAGCTGCAGCAGCCGAGCGTCGTGAGGCACGTCGAAGAAGTGCTGTCCGCCATGGCCGATCCCCAAGCTTCTTCTTTCCACGGCCCGGGCCCAGTTTCCATAAACCTGGACGTCACCACGGCATGCAACTACAAGTGTGACCACTGTATCGACTTTGAAATTCTCAATACCGGTGAGGCACACGGCCAAGACACCTTACTGGAATCGCTCGTCACTCTGTCCCTCGCAGGGCTGCGCTCCGTCATCCTCATCGGCGGCGGAGAGCCCACCGTCTATCCTCATTTTGTGAATATAGTCAGAGCAATCAAGCTCCTCAACTTGCAGTGCGCCATCGTGAGCAACGGCGGCCGGCCGGCACGCCTCGCGGCCGTGGCGGACCAGCTCACGCCCGGCGATTGGATACGTCTGTCCCTTGACGCCGGGACCGAGGAAACGTTTATCGCGATGCATCGACCCCTTCGCGGGGTTACCCTCCATGGAATCTGTGAGATGGTCGCCGAGGCAAAGAAGATCAACCCAGAGGTTCGCTGGGGTTTCTCTTACATCGTAAGCTGGCCTGGACTTACCGGACCGAACTTGGTGCCGCTGATGACGAACACAGCAGAGATGGCACGGGCCACGGTGTTGGCCAAGGAAAGCGGATTCGACTATATAACGTTCAAGCCCATGCTCCAGCGTGACTCCGATGGTGCTGAAACAATACGCTGGCCCGCTGGGGAGGCAGGAGAGCGGTTGCGCGCCGAAATCAATGCGCAGCTCGACCAGGCGAACGAATATGAAGACGAGTCCTTCTCGGTCCTGGAAAGCCTCAACATGGGCAAGGCTGCGCTGGATTCGGACAACCGCCTGCACTTGGAGGATCCCCTCCGCAACCAGCCGAAAAACTGCTACATGCACTTTCTGCGCCAGGTGCTGACGCCGACCGGCCTTTACGGTTGCCCCGTCTATCGGGGCAACTCCAAAGACCAGCTCGGTGGCCCGGACGCCTTTGCAGGGATCCCCCGACTCTTGGCGACACTCGAGAGCACGCGAGCCCATGTGGGGACGTTCGACGCCAGATATGAATGTCGCAATGTCGCGTGCTTGTCCAACGCCGCAAACTGGTGGATTGACTCGTTAAGCAAGTCGGGACAAAGCCCTCAGGTTGGCGTGGAGCTAGATGACTATTACATGTAACACCGGTCGGCCTACAGCCATCTGGCTGCGTGGCGAGCCTCGTCCGCAATGACCATCCCACCGGGGCGACATCGCGCCTGGAGACAGGGTCATCCACGACCGGCAGCGCGAGCAGTACAAAACGAGTGGGTCCAGGAACTGCATCCAGTTAGGGGTTGCACATGCGCTTGACTGACGATCTCTCGGCGGACCTGGTCCGGGAATGGATAACACAGTACGGCCAGCTGTTACGGGCTGCGCCGAAGCTGGCAGCACAGCTCACGACGGGTCGCGACGATTTTGAGATGGTCCCGGTGCCACGGGCTCTTTTCAATAGCCTTGCAGTACCGCGACAGCCTGACCTGACCCGATAGACCAGCCGGAACGCCTGTGGCCAGGGGAGCGCACG
>JBOGEB010000061.1:0-21129 GCA_050743125.1 Egibacteraceae bacterium | reverse complement strand
ATCCGGGCAGGGGCACGGTCTGACTACAGCGCTCAAACATCAGCTCTGGCGGCGTTAGTGCTCACCCACCCGGCGGCTCGGACCCGGACCCTACTTCGACCCGGTATACCCCCATTAGGCGGCGTTGCTGCTGGTCGACGGGTTCAACCTGCTGTGGCGGGCCGCCTTCGGGTTTCCCGCGAGGATCCGCAGTCCCGACGGGACCGACGTCACCCCTGTCTTCGTCTTCTTTGCGCTGCTGCGGTCGAGCTGCCGGGCGCTTGGGGCGCCGGTCGAGTGTGTGGTGTGCTTCGACGGCGAGGACGGCATCAAGGCCCGCCAGGGCGTCGACCCGGACTACAAGCAGAACCGCATGGATATCGACGTCAGCCCGCTCGCCTGGCTGCCGGCGCTCAAGGACGGCCTGGAGCTGATCGGGGTCGGCTGGGTCGAGTCGCCAGCACACGAGGCCGACGATGTGATCGCCACGCTCGTCTCCCGCGCGGCCGGCCGCCCACGGGCGGTGCTCTCGATGGACAAGGACTTCTACCAGCTCATCGACGAGCAGGTGACGGTCGTGAACACGGTCCGCGCGCGCACGCGCGCCGTCGTGGACCGGGCGGAGGTCATCGGCCGCTACGGGGTCCAGCCGCGCCAGTGGTGCGACTTTCGGGCACTCAGCGGCGACCCGGCCGACACCATCCCCGGTGTCCGTGGGATCGGCCCAGTCCGGGCGGCTCGCCTGTTGGCCGACGGGCTGACGCTCGAGCAGGCATGGGAGGCCGGTCGCCTGACCGGGGCTGCCGGTGCGGCCGTTGAGCGGGCGTGGGCGAAGGTGCTGGCCTGGCGTGCGCTGATCCGGCTCCAAGTCGACCTGGACCTTCCCGCCGTGCCGCCGCGGCCGGCGGTGACCGCAGCGGATCTTCCCTTGGCTGCCAGAGTCGTGGAGCGGTTGGGGCTGTGGCGGTGAGCAGCGGGGCGCTCCGCACTGTGCTTGCCGTGACTGCCCATCCCGACGACGCCGAACTGTGGACGGGCGGCACACTCACGCTGCATGCACAGCACGCCATGGTCACGATCGCCGTCGAACGCGCCAGCGCGCCTCGAGCTGATCGACCGGCATTCGGCGGAGAGCTGCCTGGACTTGCTGCGGCGGCTGACACCTGAGGTGCTGGTCACCCATCCGCGCAACGACATGCACGCCGACCACCGCCGGACGGCCGACGTGGCCCTGGCGGCCGTCCCGCTGGCCGTGATCGAGACCGGACATCCACAGCGCGTATACGCGTGCGACACCTACGAGTCGCTGACCTCGACGGACCGTTCCGCGGCCAGGTCGTCGTTGAGATCCAACGCCTCGAGCAGGCCGTCAGCCCTCCCCGCGGCTGGGCGCGGCGCGGGAGGCGTGGATGGACCGGAGCTGCTCAGCGAGGTCGTGGGCTGCTGCCAGGTCGCGGTGTGCGGGCTTCAACGCGGACAGGACCTCGCCCGCCTGCTGAAGGTTCGGCTCAATGTGCGCACGGTCGACGCTGAGCGCCTCGGCGGCCAGTCGTAGACCTTCGTCGGGCTGGTCTTGGCGGACCAGGCAGATCGCCAGGTTGATCTGCGCTTGAGCCTGGTTGGCGGGATTGCGGAGCGGCGGCGGCGCGGTTTCGAAAAAGCTGATCGCCTGCCGTGTGTGGAGCTCGGCCTGCTTGGCGTCGCCGAGCGACAGCAGCGAGCTGCCCGTGTACAGCTGGAACGATCCCGGGGTGAACACCCACCAGCCGTCGTCACTGGCCGGCTGGCTGGCCATTCCCCGCTCCGCGCGCCGCGAAGCGTCCCTGACACCGCCACGGTCGTCCATCCGCGCAGAGGCGCACGCCTCTCCGCGGACGGCCAGCCGGGCGGACATAGCTCCGCCCGTGTAGCGCTGGCCGTCCTGGGCGTAGTCCAGCGCGGCGCGGAAATCGCCGGCCCACAGGGCCACCGTGCTCTGGTTCATGCGTACCCAACCGGCCAGGGTGCGGTCGCCGACCTGCCGCGCGAGCTGCGCAGCGGTGAGCAAGTGGGTCCGGGCGGTGAGGCAGTCGCCGAGCTCGAACGAGAGCAGCCCCAGCAACATCGACAGCTGCCCGGCGATCCGGTGCAGCCCACGGCGCTGGGCGAGGGGCTGGGCGCCGTTGAGGAGCGCCGTGACCTCCTCCTGCTGGTCGAACACCTCGACGAACAGCCGTTCCAGAGGCGTGTGGTCGTAGGTCTGCACGAAGCCGGCGACCCGCAGCTCCAACTGCTCGAGCGTGACCGGGCCGAGGTTGGACGCCCCCAGCTGGCGGGACAGCCGTTCCGACGCCCTGCCTGCTTGGCCGAGCAGCGCGGCCAGGCCCGTCGCGCCCACCCCTTGCACGAACTGGGCTCGGTTCGTGTCTGGCTCCTTGCCGTCCGACTGCGCCTTGTGGCCAGCGTATGCGGCGGGCTCGGCCACCGGGGTGTAGTCGTGGCCGGAGCCCAGCTGATCGGCCCGGGTCTGGTACACCCGGCACAGCCGATCCAGATAGTCCTCCCCCGGGCGCACCCTGGGATCGCGCTCCCAGGCGCACAGCCGCTGCGGGGTCAGCCTCGCACGCGGCCATCCGTCGGCGTCGTAGGTGGCCAAGACCGCATCGACGGCCTGCCGGCGGGTCCAGCCCCGCGCCAACCGGTGGGCCTCCAACCGCGACACGTCGAACCGGTCGACGATCGCCTCGACGATCCGCGGAACAGGCCACCCTTGCGTCAGCCCGTGGGCGCGGAGCTCGGCGATCTCCTCGCGGCGCGTTCTCACCGAGTCGAACCGAGGGAATTGCGGGTGACCGCAGGCCGTCCGGCCAGGAGCGGGGGAGGCGGGGTGAGATCGTGGCGCTCGGCGCCGACGGCCTGCCGTCGTTCGAGCGGCTGGCGCAGCGCGCGGCTCGGGCGGCGTTTGAGCATGCGGTCTTGCTGCCGAGGCGTGATCGCCAAACGCGCCGACTCGGCCGACTGCACGCTCGACGACCTGCCCTGATCAGACCAGGCTGGTGACCCGGTGGTACAACGGATGTGAGCGGCTGCAGCGGGACGTCGATGACGGTGTTTCGCGGAGGGGGTTGCCATGAAAGCGCGACACGTTCGGTTGCTCTCGATGTCCGACATCGTGCACGTCGACCGGGACAGGCTGGTTGCGGCTGGCTCGCGTGCCGTCACCGCGACGCCGAGCGGCCAACGGGGCGCGTTAGCGCTGGCCGCGGCCGACGTGACGATCGACAAACCGGACGAGCTCACCTGGTGGGACTGGACCGTCTTCCTGTTGCACACCGCGGCGGAGATCGAGCATGCCCTGATGGCTCAGTACCTCTACGCCGCGTACTCGCTGGCCGACGACGACTTCCTCGGGCCCGCCGTGCCGCCGGACGCAAGCGTCCTGGCGCGGCGCTGGCAGCAGACGATCGTCGAGATCGCCAAGGAGGAGATGGCCCACCTCCTCACGATCCAAAACCTCCTCCGACTCATCGGTGGTCCGCTGAACCTCGACCGCGAGGACTTTCCGTTCCGGGCGTTTCTCTACCCGTTCCCGCTCGCGCTCGAGCCGTTGACAAAAACGTCGCTGGCGAAGTACGTCGCTACGGAGATGCCTGCGGAGCCGCCGCAGCCGCCTGGGCTCATTCAGGAGATCGTCGACCGGGCCACGAACGCCACCGGGGGGCTGCCGATCAACCGAGTCGGGGTGTTGTACGACACGCTGGTCAAGATCTTCGAGGACGAGACGAAGCTGGCCGACGCCGACCTCCGGCCTGAGACAGCAGACACGTTCCAGGCCGGCCCGGAAGACTGGTTCGCCTTCTTCGGCAGGCTCATCATCCGCGTCGTTCGTTCCCGGGCCGACGCGGTGGACGCCTTGCGGGCGATCGGGGAGCAGGGGGAAGGCTCGGCGAGCCCACCCCCTGAGGATCCCTCCCACTTCGATCTTTTTCTCGAGATCTACCAGACGTTTCCGGAGACCGACGCTGCGCTCGGACCGCTCACGTGGACGCCGGCCCGCTCGATTCCCAGCAACCCGAGCACGCTCCGCCATCCGAGCGCGGACGCCGCGGTAGAGCGCAGCCGGATCACCCACCCGACGGCTCGGCTCTGGGCGCATCTGTTCAACGTCCGCTATCGAATGCTGCTCGTGGATTTGGCGCACGCGCTCCACGTGCCCGGGCCGCTGGAGGAGAGCGGCGGGCTGACGGTTCGAGGTCATCTGCGTGATTGGACGTTCGCCGAGATGCGGGGGGAGGGATCTGGAGCGGCCGGACTCAGGGGCATCGCGAAGACGCTCATGGCGCTGCCGCTGAAGCAGACGCCTGGCCCGACCGATCCCGCCCACGCCGGCCCGCCGTTCGAGCTCCCGTACACCCTCGCGTTGCCGGACAACGAGCGTGACCGCTGGCGTCTCCACCTCGCTCTGCTGGACGTCTCACGGGGGTTGATCAGCCAGATCGAGGCGGCAAGCGGAACGACGAGCGACGTCCTCCAGGAGTTGACGGCGATCGACCTGGCGGCCAGGGCAGTCGTGGACGCCTAGCTGCCGCCGTAGCAGGGGCAATGCCGCGATGGCCCCTTGGCCGGTGACAAGCGACTGCGGCGTCGGGCAGGTGCCAGGCATGTATCAGACGACGAGCGAAGGGCTCTTCAGACTTCAGACGAGGGGTTCACCGCCTCGACCATTTGAGAGGGGATCGTTCGATGAATCGTTTTCAACGCGTGCTGCAAATTCTCGATGAGGCAATCGGTGGTCCCGGTGTGGGCATCGGCGCCCACGGAGCATTCTGGCGGGGGCTGACGCGCGATCAGTTCGTCGCCCACAGGGTGTTCGGTCGCGATCTGCTCATCGTTGGCCAGGGAGCGGCCTCGAATCTCGTCAAGGCGTTCAAAGGCGAGGCGCCGTTCGGCCGTGATCTGCCCAGTCCGCCTCCGGGCGCCACGATCAGGCGGATGCCTGCGGGACTTCCGCCGGTCTCCGCGGAGAACATTGCCTTCATCGAGCAATGGATCGATGAAGGGGGCCTCGAGGACGACCTCCCGGAGCCGACGTTGGCCTGGCGGCCCACCAACGCAGAGCCCGCGAGCTCACGGTACGACGACATCTGGTTTCTGACACCGCAGCTTGGCTGGGCGGTGAACAGCAACGGTCAGATCCTGCGGACGACGGACGGCGGGGCGAACTGGGAGGAGCAGTTCCACAACGCCGAGCTCTACTTGCGGTGCATCGGCTTCGCCTCAGCGTCGCGGGGCTGGATGGGCACGTTGGATCAGGACAGGCAGCTGTATGAGACCCGCGACGGCGGGGCGACCTGGAGCCTCGTCCCCGATCTCCCGCCGTTGGCCCCTGCGAATGTCTGTGGGCTGTCGGTGGTGAGCGAGTCCGTGGTGTATGCCTCGGGCACGAACTATCCATTCCCCGCCGTGCCCGATCGTCCGCCGCGCATGATGAAGACCGTCGACGGCGGGGTCACCTGGACCGCCTGGGACATGACGCCCCATGCCTCGCTGCTGGTGGACACCTACTTCACCAGCCCCGAGTGCGGCTGGGTGGTGGGCGGGAAAACCCAGCCCGTCATTCCTGGCCAGGCGCGGTGCCCCAATCCGGCGAACCGGTCGGACGTCAAGCCGGTGGTGCTGTACACCGAGGACGGCGGGCAGACCTGGGTCAACCGTGTGGCCGACATTCAGGACGAGTTTCCGTTCGGCGAGTGGGGCTGGAAGATCTTCTTCGTCACCGACCAGGTGGGCTATGTCTCCCTGGAGAACTTCTGCGAGGGCGCGGTCTTGAAGACCACCGACGGCGGACAGACCTGGCAGCGGCTGGCAGTCGATGACCCACAGATGAACGCCAACCTCGAAGGGGTCGGCTTTGTGGACGCCGACCGTGGCTGGGTCGGCGGTTGGGGATCAGCCAGCTTCCAGGACGGGTTCAGCAGTGCGACCGTCGACGGAGGCCAGGACTGGGGCGACGCCAACGAGATCGGCCTGTTCATCAACCGCTTCCGGTTTTTGGGCAACCCGGTCACGGTCGGATACGCCGCAGGACGCACGGTGTACAAATACTCCGCCGAGCCGGTGCCGGTCTCGCTGCGACTGCTCGAGGAGCCGGCTACGCGTTTCCTCGACAGCAACGAGCCGATGAGAAGCACTCGCCCGGTCGGCATCCACCTCACTGTCCCCGCCGACGCCTCGCGCCTTGCCGTCACAATCTGGGAGCGCTTCGGCGCTCTGGTCCGGCACCTGCTGGACGAAGCGCACCCGGCGGCCGGCAGCCGTACCGTCGAGTGGGACGTCACCAACGACGTCGGCGAACCGCTCGAGCCCGGCAACTTCATTCTTCGTGTGACGGTGGACGACCGCTCCGAAAGCCTGGTCATAACGGTCACCGACTGACCCATTCCTAGCGATTTCGGGTGACCCGCTAAGGCAACCCTCAAACATGTTCCCAGGCTTCAGAGCGTGTTTGAAAATTGTTGTGGGGGTCGTGTCGCGTCGGGTTCCGCTCCTTTGGGGCGGGTGGGTGGGGGAGGTTGGTGCGGTCGGCGGTTTCGGCGGCCAGGGGCTGGGGGAGTCCCCCACAGATGGCCGCCGACACCCGCGCTCCGCTTCGCTCCGCCCACGGGACAAGGCCGTGATTCTCAAACACGTTTTTCAGGGAATCGTCACGCCGTCTGGAGGGTTGGCGAACGCTTCGGCCCGGATGATCAGCATGGCCAGTCCTTCCCATCCTGCGACGCCGAGCCACCCGCCTGGGCTGAGGGACACGGTGAACACTGGGCCTACGAAGTCGATCACCGCCGTTCGCGGGCGTCGTGGGTCCCACAAGCGCACGGTCGCATCGACTCCGTCGAGGCCGGCGGAGGCCAGCACCGGCGCGCCGTCCAGCGTCCCCCATGACAGGGCCCACACCCAACCGCTGTGGCCGCTCAAGACGCGCACCCGCGCGCCGCTGCCAGGGTTCCACAGCCGCACGGTCCCGTCAGCGCCGGCGGAGGCCAGCACCGGGACACCCTCCAAACTGCCCCACGCCAGCGCCCGCACCCAGCCGCTGTGGCCCTTCAAGACGCGCAGCTGCGTGCCGTCGGCAGGGTCCCACAGCCGCACGGTCCCGTCGTCGCCGGCGGAGGCGAGCACCGGCGCGTCATGCACACTGCCCCACGCCACCGCGAACGCCGAGCCGAGGTGGCCCTCCAGGGCACGCATCTGGATGCCGTCGGCGGGGTCCCACAGCCGTACGGTCCCGTCGTCCTCGGCGGAGGCCAGCACGGGCGCGCCGTCCAGCGTCCCCCACGCCAGCGCCCATACCCCGCTGGTATGGCCGCTCAGGACGCGTAGCTGCGCGCCGTCGGCGGGGTCCCACAGCCGTACGGTCCCGTCGGCGCCGGCGGAGGCCAACACGGGCGCACCTTTCAGCGTTCCCCACGCCACCGCGAATACCGAGCCGAGGTGGCCCTCCAGGACGCGCAGCTGCGTGCCGTCGGCGGGGTCCCACAGCCGTACGGTCCCGTCGGCGCCGGCGGAGGCCAGCGCCGGCGCACTCTGCAAACCGCCCCACGCTACTGCCCATACCTCGCTGGCGTGGCCCTCCAGGACGCGCAGCTGCGGGCCGCCGGTCGGGTCCCACAGCCGTACGGTTCCGTCAGCGCCGGCGGAGGCCAGCACCGGGACACCGTCCAGCCTTCCCCACGCCACCGCCAGCACGAACGCGGTGTGGCCCTCCAGGACCTGTAGCTGTGTGCTGTCGGCAGGATCCCACAGTCGCACGATCGCATCGGTTCCGTCAGCGCCGGCGGAGGCCAGCACCGGGACACCGTCCAGCGTCCCCCACGCCAACGCCAACACTCCGCCGCTGTGACCTTCCAGGACGCGGAGCTGCGCACCGTCGGCGGGGTTCCACAAGCGCACGGTCGCGTCGACCCCGTCGAGGCCGGCGGAGGCCAGCACGGGCTCGCCGTCCAGCGTTCCCCACGCCACCGCCCGCACCCAGCCGCTGTGGCCCTTCAAGACGCGCAGCTGTGCGCCGTCGGCGGGGTCCCACAGCCGCACGGTTCCGTCGGCGCCGGCGGAGGCCAGCACGGGCGCGCCGTCCAGCGTTCCCCACGCCACCGCCAACACCACGCCACCGTGGCCCTCCAGGACCCGCACCTGCGCGCCGTCGGCGGGGTCCCACAGCCGTACGGTCCCGTCGGCGCCGGCGGAGGCCAGCACGGGCGCGCCGTCCAGCGTTCCCCACGCCACCGCCCACACCGAGCCGCTGTGGCCCTCCAGGACGCGCACCTGCGTACCGTTGGCAGGGTCCCACAGCCGTACGGTCCCGTCAGTGCCGGCCGAGGCCAGCACCGGGACCCCATGCAAACTGCCCCACGTCACTCCCAACACTGGCTCGCTGTGGCCCTTCAAGACGCGCAGCTGTGCGCCGTCGGCGGGGTCCCACAGCCGTACGGTTCCGTCGGCGCCGGCGGAGGCCAGCACGGGCGCGCCGTCCAGCGTTCCCCACGCCAGCGCCAACACCAAGCCGGTGTGGCCCTCCAGGGCCAGGGATTTGTCGGTAGGACGACGGCGGGCGAACGCGGTGATGAACGGCTGTGGCAGGCCAAGTCCCCGGATACGGTCGGCGAGCGCGTCGTTTCCGCCTCTTCTGCTCTCCCGTTCGAGGTAGGCGGCGTCTGCGGTCGCATCACCGGACAGTCGGTGAGCGGCGGCGCTGTAGCAGCGGGCTGCTTGCTGCGCCTGTGGGTCATTGACGTTGGCAAACGCCCGCAGCAGGCCGCGCCGATCAGCGGCGAGCAGGAACGCCGGGTCGGCGACGAGGCGGTCGAGGAGCCCGCCGCCGGCTCGGGCGGCGTGGCTCGCCGTGTGGGCGCGGGCGTAGTGTTCGGCGTGCAGCCACCCACCCGCCGCTTCGGCGCGCTCGATGAGCGTGGTGGTGATGGTGTGCTCCACCATGGACGGCTGGGTGCGGCTGCGGATGTGCTCGGCGAGCGCTTGATGGAACAGCCGCGCCACGCTGGCTCCACCGTTGTCGGTCTCCTCCAGCAGGTACGACGCGGCCGTGTCGAGCAGCCAGTCGATGTCCGCTGCAGCGTAGGGCCTGCCGCTGTAGGCCTGCGCCAGCGGGGCCCACAGCGTGTCGCGGGGCAGGCCCGGGTGCTGGGCGTACGCCACCGGAACCAGCAGGTCAAACGCTCGTCGAGGGTCGTCGAGACGGGTCAGGTAGTCGGCCATAGCCACATCGACGTCGGCGGGAAACGCCTGCTGCTGTCGCCAGCCGGACACCGACACGTCAATGGCGTCGTGGTCCTCGGCGTGGGCGCGCGCGGTCAGCCCGGCCACCAGAAAGCTCGGGAAGGCAGCCTCGGCGATCGCCCGGGCCACCTGGACGGTCGCTGTGGGGTCGTCGCGGTACGGACTGCGCGTGATCGGGTCGAACTCCAGGCGCAGCGACCGCGCCGCATACTCCGTCAGGTCGTCGAGGTCGAAGTAGCGGTCACGGTCCAAGTCGATGACCGTGGCCCGAGCCCCCAGCTCCCGCACGAAGGAGCCGTCGGGACCGGGGCGGGTGCCGACCAGCACCTTGACCCCGACGTCAGCGGCGTCGTGTGCCAGCGGCACCAGCAGCTTCGTCGCGACGGCCTGGGCCTCGGCCCAGGTCACGGCCTCGTCTAACGCGTCGACGACTACGACCAACCCTCGGCCCCGCTCGCGCACCTTGGCGATCAGCGTGTCCGGGTCGTCCGCAGCGCTCGAGACCGCGTCAGCGATCCTGCCGGTGACCTGGGCCAGGTCCAGCCCGGCCGCGTGCACCGCGACCGAGACCCGCCCCAGGCTGGGAACGCTGGAAGCCTCGGCCAGCGCGGCGGGATGCTCGCGGCGGATGCGAGCCCGGTAGAGCGGGTCGGCCAACGCCACCAGACGGGCCAGCACCGCCGATTTGCCCGACCCTGGACCGCCGGTCACCACGCGGACCGACCCGTCGGCCGGCTGTCGCTCCAGCCAATCGACAAGCTCGCGCAACGCCTGGCGGCGTCCGGTGAAATACCAGCCCGGACGGCTGTCCCGCTCCACACCCCGCGCCCGGGGACCCCAATGGCTGGCCATGGCCGAGTCGTGGCTCAACCGCCAGCCCACCCACGGCGCTAACCCCGACCAGTACCGTGAGATCACCTCGACGGGGATCCCGTACCCGGTCCGCGCGTGGACGTCACGGTCTTTGGTGACCACCACGCCGACGACCGCGCCGAGCTGGTCGTCCCAGATCGGCGCGCCACTGAAACCCTGCCCCAGCGGGTGACCCTGGCTGCTGTCTGCCTCGAGTTGGAGCCACTCGACCTCGGCAGGCCCGACGATCACCCCGCGTGACCAGACCCCGTTGCGCTCATGGCCCCTTGGGTACCCGTAGGTCCGAAACGGGTGGTCCCACACCCCCTCGGCCTCGCGCAGCGGCGCTGGCACAGCCCCGCCTGGCAGCGGCCCCGCAAGCGTCAACACCGCGACGTCGCCAGCGCCGTCAGGTGATGCCGGATGCCAGCCGTCGTCGATCACGGAGGCGGGGATCAGCTCGTGGCGGCCGACGAACTGGAACTCCACGAACACCGGGCTGGCAAGCGCCTTCCCGCTCGAGGTGAGCACGTGGGCGCAGGTCACCACATGAGCGTCCGTGCACAACAGCCCGGCGCCCACCGGCGGCGCCTGGGGGGCTCGGCGGATCCGCACCTGCCACGGCGGTCGCTGTGCAGGCCAGCCCACCACCGCTACGACTCTTCGCCACGTGGGGGAGCCCTCCAGGTCAACGTCACCTGAAAGTGGCCCTCGGCGCCGGTCTTGGCGATCAGCGCCCCAACCTGGCCGTTCAGCTTCACGCCGAAGCACACCTGCTTCTCGTCCGGCGCCAGCCCACCCAGGCCGTCGACGACAGCCCGAGCGGCCGGGCGGATCACCGCCAACGCCGCCTCCAGCTTCTTGCCTGCCCTGACGATCTCGTCCTCGTCGCGCGCTGCCCGCTGCACGCCGAACGCCTCGTCGTCGACCTCGACGACAACCGTGCCGCCCTCCTCCAGCTCGAACCGCACCAGCTCGCTCACACGCCCATCCTCCCGGTAACCCACAGCTCACGCTCGACATATCAGCTGTTCAGGACGATCTGGCGCAAGCGTAACCCGGCGGAGCGGGCGCTCCCGATGGTGGCGGAGGATCCTCGCGGGGGCGAATGCTGTATCAGAGCTGTATCAGACAGGAGTTCCGCGGCTCTTTCTTCATAGTAAGCCTCTGATGCCCCGAGACGCGCGGGCACGTCTGGAAAGGAACCATGCTCATGGTTGACGCAGTAACCCACTGGAACGACGTCCTGCTCGACGTCATCCGCAAGGGCGGGGGGTCGCCCTGCCCGATCGCCCGAGGCGGCGCGATGATGCACGGCGCGATCTACGACGCGGTCAACTCGATCGTCCCCACCCACGAGGAGTACCTCGTCAAGGTGCCCGCGAACCCGACGGCCTCGATCGACGTTGCGGTCGCCTACGCCGCGCGCGACACGCTCGCCGCGGCCTTCCCCAACACGACGGCCGACCTCGACATGGAGCTCGACAAAGCGTTGGGGATGCTGCCCCCGGGCACGACTGCGACGGAGATCGCCGCCGGGAAGGCGGTCGGTGAGGCAGCAGCGCAGGCGATGATCGCAGACCGCAGTGGGGACGGCGCCGACGACAACACGCCGTACCCCCTCGGCGCCCAGCGTGGCGACTGGCGGCCCACAGAGCCGAGCCCCGACGGCGACGCGGTGAGCCCCAACTGGCCGAAGGTCAAGCCGTTCTGCATCACCTCGGGGTCGCAGTTCCGGCCGCCCCGGCCGGGCGGCTTCTTGTCCAAGACGCAGATGCTGCGCAGCCCCGAGTACGCCGCACAGTTCAACGACGTGAAGGACCTGGGCAGGTTCAACTCGACGAAGCGGACGCCCGAGCAGAGACAGATCGCGTTCTTCTGGGCGAACGACGTCAACGGCACGTACAAGCCGCCGGGCCACCTGTTCGCGATCACCCAGATCGTCTCGGACCTGCGGGGCCTCGACGTGGTCGAGAACGCGCGGTTGTTCGCGCTCGTGGCGCTCGCCATGGGCGACGCGGCGATCGTCGCCTGGGACGCGAAGTACTCCACCGACCTCGACCTGTGGCGGCCGGAAACCGCGATCAAGCTCGCCGACACGACCGAGAACCCGAGCACATCGCCGGATCCCGCTTGGGCGCCACTGTCCGTGAGAAAGAAGAACGGCGCCGACTTCCGCTTCTCACCGGGCTTCCCCGCGTACGTCTCGGGGCACGCGACGTTCGGTGCGGCCCACGCCGCGATCATGCGCCGGTACTTCGGCACCGACAACGTCACGTTCACCGCGACCACCGAGGACCCGAACGCGACGACTGTGACCCGCACATTCCACAGCTTCACGGCGGTCGCGCTGGAAAACGGTCGCAGCCGCATCTACCTGGGTGTGCACTTCCAGTGGGACGCCGACCACGGCTTCCTGTCCGGCAACGCGCTCGGCGAGCACGTCTTCGCGAACTGCCTGAAGCCGCTGTAAGCACCTCGAGACCGCGACGGCCCCCTCACGTGAGGGGGCCGTCGCTCTTTGCGCGTCCTGGTCGGGCCGTGCCGAGCTGGGGGTGTGGGCGCCGGTCACGAAATCCCCGGGTTGAGGGGCGGCAAATCTCCGGTGGTTCCCCCGCTTTGCTCAGCCTGGCCGTACGATGCTCACCCCAGGGGTTCCATGACACGAGCAGAGCATCCTCAGGGAAACCGCTCGGACAGGACGCTCGCCGTCGGACAACCGCACGAGGAGGACGCATGCTGGGTTGGATCGGAGATGTGGAGCAAGCGACGCTGGCAAACACCGACTTTCGGAACGTGCTGTTCACGGGCCGCCACACCCAGCTCACCGTCATGCGGTTGGCCCCAGGTGAGGAGATCGGCCTTGAGGCGCACGATCACCTTGACCAGTTCATCCGTATCGAGCAGGGCACGGCCCGGGTCACCTTCGGCCGGTCCAAGGACCAGATCGACGAGGAGCACGAGGTCGAGGACGACTGGGCCGTCATCGTGCCCGGTGGCGTGTGGCACAACGTGATAAACACGGGAACCGACGAGCTGAAGCTCTACTCGCTGTACTCCCCGCCGGAGCATCCGGCCGGCACCGTTCACCACACCAAGGCGGATGCCGATGCTGGCGAGCGCCACCCCTGAGCGCGTGTGTCGAACATGGGCCAGAGTGGGTGCTCTGGGCAGATCACCAGGCGTAGGCTTCGGGGGCGGGGCCGCCGGGGCCGGGGAAGATGTCGTCGAGGCGGGTGAGGGCGTCGGCGTCGAGGGTGACGTCGAGGCAGCGCAGTGACGAGGTGAGCTGGTCCATGGTGCGCGGCCCGACGACGGGGGCGGTGACGGCGGGTTGGGCGAGCAGCCAGGCCAGCCCGACGTCGGCGGGGTGGCGGCCGAGGTCGTCGCAGAGCTTCTCGTAGCGCTCGATCTGGTCGCGCTGGCGTTCGAGGCGCTGTTGGGCCTGCTCGGCCGCGGAGCGGCCCTGGCGCTGCTTGCGCAGGATGCCGGCGAGCAGACCCTGCTGCAGCGGGCTCCAGGGGATCAGCCCGAGGCCGTAGGACTGGCAGGCGGGGATGACCTCCAGCTCGACCGTGCGCTCCATGAGGTTGTACAGGGACTGCTCGCTGACCAGGCCGAGGAGGTGGCGGGCTTTGGCTGCCTCCTGGGCCTGGGCGAGGTGCCAGCCCGCGAAGTTCGACGAGCCGACGTAGACGATTTTGCCTTGGGCGGTCAGGATCTCCATCGCCTGCCAGATCTCCTCCCACGGGGTGTCGCGGTCCACGTGGTGCATCTGGTACAGGTCGATGTAGTCGGTCTGCAGGCGCCGCAGGGAGGCGTCGCAGGCGCGGCGGATGTTCAGGGCGGACAGGAACGTGTCGTTCGGCGAGTCGCCCATCGTGGCGTACAGCTTGGTGGCGATGACGGTCCGCTCGCGCCGTCCGCCGCCCTTGGCGAACCAACGGCCGATGATCTGCTCGGTCCAGCCCTCGCCCGGCCGCCAGCCGTAGACGTTCGCGGTGTCGAAGAAGTTGACGCCGGCGTCGGAGGCGGTGTCCATGATCGCGTGGCTGTCGTCCTCGGAGGTCTCCGGCCCGAAGTTCATCGTGCCCAGGCACAGCCGGCTGACCTGCAGTCCGGCCCGGCCGAGGTGGCGGTACTCCATTCCAAGCTCCTATGCGGGTCGTTGGCGGGGGCTGTCGTCGCCGTAGAGGAACGACAGCAGGACGAAGCGCTGGCCTTGGGTGACGTCGAGGACCTCGTGGAGAAGGGCGCACGAGAAGACGAGCGCGCCGCCGGCCGGGGGCCGGTACAGGTGCGGCCCGTACTCGGGGAAACGAAGCTGTCCGCCGGAGTAGCCGTCGTTGAGGTTCAGCGTGAGCGCGAACCGGCGGTGGGCGGTGGCGGGGCTGAGGTTGTCGCGGTGGGCGCGGAAGAACCCGCCGGTCGCCGCGTCGTAGCAGCCGATCTTGAAGCCCTCGAAGCGGGTGGCGCGGTACGCGAACGCCTTGCGCAGCTCCGGCATCAGGGCGCGCCCGACCATCCCGGCGATCCGCGCCGACACCTGTGGGTCGGTGACCGTGTGGTCGCGCCGCCGTTTGTGTGCCTCGGAGAGCCCTTCCTCGCGGTGGCCTTCCCGGGTTTCCTCGACGCCCGTCTCCACCGAACCCTGCGTGGCCCACACGTCGATCAGCCACGCGCAGACCCGCTCGCTCAGCACGTTCGGGACGAGCAGCACCGGCGCGAGCACGGGCGGCGCCCCGTCGAGCAGCGCGTGCACCTGCGGTCTTTCCAGCTCCCCGTCCCCCAGCTCGAACGTTCCGAGCACCCGCAGGTTCGGGTCGAGCACGAACGCCGTCCCCCCGTCCGCCACCCCGTACGCGGTCCAGACCGTCCCCTCGAGGTCGACGAGCACCTCGACGGGCTCCGGGCGGTCCACGTCGTAGAGGGACACCTCGGCGTCGCGGAACACGAGCACCGCCGGCCGACCCCCGGCGATCGCGTAGAACCGCGTCGGGGTGCCGTCCCTGCGGGGCAGGACGAAGTCGGGGGCGCGTTGTCCGGGCCCCAGCGGCTGAGCCAGTGATCCCATCGGCCTTGACCTTACTGCTCCGTCGGGGGCGTCCCTCCGGCCCCGCTCACGTCCAGCTCGCGGAAGCGCAGGACGGTGAAGGCCTCGGCGAGCTCGACGCCGACCTCTTTGCCGATGCGGCTGGCCCACTCGCGGAGGCGCGGTGAGGGATCCCAGCCGTTCAGCTGAGAGGCGTGCGCACGGAGGGCGGCGAGCTTGCGGTCGAACGTCCCGGAGATGTCGACACGGTCGTGGCCCTCGCCGAAGCCCATCATCCACAGCTCGGCGACGTCCCACGGCTCCAGGCCCTCGTCGATGAGCGTCGGGTCCCACAGGCGAGTCGAGGCCGCCGGGTTGATCGAGTGGAGCACGAGATCCCCGACCGCCCGGTGGTCGGGGTGGTTGACGTACCCCCAGGAGGACCACCGCACGTCGGGGTTCAGCGTGATGACCGCCTCTGGCCGGTGCCGGCGGATCGCTGCGGCGACCGCGCGCCGCGCCTCGATCGACGGCTCGAGGTAGCCGTCGCGGTAGCCGAGGAACTCGACGTCGGTGACCCCGAGCGCCGCGCAGGCCGCCCGCTGCTCCTCGACGCGGATCGCGATCAGCCGCTCCCGCGTCATCTGCGGGTCACCCGACCCGCTCGCGCCGTCGGTGACGACCAGGTAGGTGACTGCCGTGCCGGCGTCGACCCACCGCGCGATCGTCCCGGCCGCTCCGAACTCGGCGTCGTCGGGGTGGGCGATCACGACCAGCGCGCGGCTGAACGGGCGGAGCGGCTCCCAAAGCGTCGGCAGGACCTGAACCATGGCCCCAAGAGTAGGCCGCCGGGCCCCTGTCAGGGCCAGGAACCTGGCGTTCAGCCCCTGCGAAGGAGGGTGCGGAGGTCGACGTCCTCGTCGCGCAGCAGGCGGGGATCCACGCGGGCGCGGGCGTGGACGAGCCGCTTGGCCGCCGCCACGTCCTGGCCGCGGTCGACCCCGAACGCCGCCACGATCCTGCGTTGGCGAAGGTAGAAGGCCGCGAACCGCCGCTCGGGGATGTGACCGCGCACCACGAGCTGGTCCCAGCCGTCAGCGCAGCCGACGTACTGGAGGTTGTGCGTGTACTGGTCCGACCAGAACCAGTGGACGTCGTCGAAGGCCACCGGGCGGTCGAGCATGTTCGCCGCTGCGGCCGCGCCCTGACGCAGAGCGTTGTCGTAGTGCTCGACGCGCATCCGCCGGCCGAAGATCGGATGCTCGTGGTTGGCCACGTCGCCGGCCGCGTAGATGCCCGGGACGCTGGTCCGGCAGCGCTCGTCGACGACGATCCCGTTGTCGACCTCCACGCCGGTCCCGGCGACCAGCTCGACGTTGGGCACAATCCCGACGCCCACGACCACGACGTCGCAGGCGATCGTCCCGCCCCCAGCGGTGGTGACGACGGCCTCGCCGCCGTGTTCGGTGACGGACGTCACCGCCTCGCCGCAGCGCAGGTCGACCCCCTCGTCGCGGTGGATCTCGGCGACCAGCGTCCCGATCTCGTCGCCGAAGACCCGCCCGAGCGGGCGATCGAGCGCTTCGAGCATGGTGACCGCGACGCCGAGGGTGCGGGCCGTGGCCGCGACCTCGCACCCGATGAAGCCGGCGCCCACCACGACCATCCGGCTGCCCGGGGTCAGGTGCGCCCGCAGGCGGTCAGCGTCGTCGAGCGTGCGCAGGTACAGGACCCGGTCGCCGGCGACCCCGCGCAGCGACCGCGGCCGCCCGCCCGTGGCGAGCAGCAGCCGGTCATAGACGATCCGCTTAGGGCCGCTGTCCAGCTCGACGACCCGCTCGGCCGCGCGCACTGCCCGGACGCGCGTGGCCAGGAGCGCCTCGACGCCGTGCTCGGCGTACCAGGAGTCGGGCCGGGGGAACAGCTCCTCGCGAGCGTGCGCGCCGCGCAGGTACGTCTTCGACAAGGGCGGGCGCTCGTACGGGTAGTGCGGCTCCTCCCCGATCATCACGACGCGACCGTCGAACCCCTCGTCCCGCAGGGCCGCCACCGCCGCCATGCCGGTGTAGCCCGCCCCGACGACGACGAACTGCCGGCTCATGTCCCGTCAGGATAGCCCGACCGTCATGCCTGCTCTTGGCGGGTCATGAGCAGCCGCCAGACCGCCACCGCCTCCGTGTCCGTCCGCCCGTCGAGGAACTGGACCGCCCAGATCTTGTGGCACTCCGGTTGGTCGCACAGGATCGCGGTGGCGACATCGGGCTCGGCCTTCGCCACGTCCAGGCGGACCTCGGCCCGGCAGCACGGCACCTGCGAGACATACTCGCCCGTGCTCCAGGTGTCGTCCCAGTCGATCCTGGCCAGGCTGGTCACCTCGGTCACGAGCGGGCGCATCGCTATCCGCTCCAGATGGCCGAGCGGCGGTTCCCGGTCCAGGGGGCGTAGCGGACCTCCCACCGGATGTCGCAGGCCGAGCAGCGGATGCTGACCTCGCCGGCGCCGACGGCCAGCTCGCGGACGGGGATGCGGACCTCGTCGCCGTGGCAGGGGATGACCGTCAGGATGTCGTCCCGATCTTGGCGTGCCGGGGCCTCGAACACGCCCGCACGGATCTCGGTGGCCGGTGTGCGCCGTCACGGTCCATTGCGCGCAGACTCCTCTTTTAGTAAGTTGGTAGCCATGTGGCTACCAGTATCGGCACGTGAGACGCCGCTTGTCAACGCGGTCACCCACCCGGTTCGGCCGTTGGATCACAGGTGGTAGATCAGCTCGTGCCGGTCCGCCGCCAGGAGCATGTCGCAGACCTCGACCGGCTGGTCGTTCTGGTCATAGATCGTGCGCAGGATGCGGATCACCGGCGTGCCGGGGCCGAGCTGCAGCGCGCTCGCCTCCTCCGGCAGCGGCATGCGGGCGCTGACCGCCTCCTCCTGGCGAAGCGCAAAGCCCGCCTCCTCCAACAAGGTGAACATGCCCCCGGGGCCCGTATCGAGCTGCTCGACCCGCGGCACACGCTCGACGACCGCCGCGGGGAAGTAGCTCGTCGACAGCATGAGCGTCTGCCCGCTGGCGCTCATGCGGCGGTCGCGGACCACGACCTCGGATCCGAGGGGAAGCGCGAGGCGCTCGGCGATCTCCGCGTCGACCGGCTGTCGGCGGATCACGGTCGTGACCTGCGGGGTCAGCCCGGCGTCCTCGACGTCGGCGCCGAACCCGCGCCAGCGGCGTCCCTTGGTCTCGGCGAGCCGGTTGCGGGCCACCCGTCGCAACGGTGGCCGCGCTCGCACGAACGCGCCACGGCCGTGCTGGGTGACGACCAAGCCCCACGCCTGCAGGAGCGCCAGCGCGCGGCGGACCACGCCTCGATCCACCGCATACGTCTGGCCGAGCTGGCGCTCGGAGGGCAGCTTGGCGCCGGGCGCGAGCTGGCCGCTCGCGATGGCGACCCGCAGCTCGTCGGCGATCTGCCGGTATGCGGGAACCGGGCTGAGGCGGTCGATGGGGGACACAGTGGCTACCGATGCGTCTGGCTACAGGACCTTGGACGCACATCCTCGCTTACGAGGTGGCTCCGAACCGCACACCGTGGTCGAGCAGCAGCAGGCTGTACGCGGCGAGCGTTGCCGCGTCCTTGATCCGCCCATCAGCCACCAGGTCACAGAAGGCCGCGAAGGGCACGTGCCCCACGCGCAGGTCCTGCTCCTCCGGCTCCAGGCGCGCGGGCCCAGCGGCCAGGTCGGTGGCCACGAACACGTGGCAGCGCTGGGCGGTCAGCCCATAGGCCCCGAACACCTCCCCCAGCCGGCGCATCGACCCTGCCCGCAGACCCGTCTCCGCCTCCAGCTCCTCCTGGGCCACGGCAAGTGGACCCGCCTCGGGATTGTCCTCCCACGTCCCCTGAGGAAACTCCCAATAGCGAGCCCCCACCGGGTAGCGGTACTGCTCGACCAGGTAGAATCCATCCCCGTCCAGGGGTATCACCAGCGAGAAGTCCAGCTTCTCCACCACGCCATAGACACCAGCCGACCCGTCCGCGCGCTCGATCTGGTCCTCCCGCACCCGCATCCAACGGTTCTCGTACACGACACGCGACGCCGTCGCCCTCGTCTCCATCGGTGAGGTAGGCCCGTCGTGTGGCACGACGACAGCCTACGGTATGGGCCTTGACAACCGGCCGGGGTGGGGAGTCGACTGGCCCTCGCGGTCAACGAACGCACAGGAGTGCGCCGTGCATGAGATGGCCATCACCCAGAGCGTGGTCGCCGCCGTGTCTGAGCATGTCGGCGACGGGCACGCCACTCGGGTGAGGCTCGAGATCGGCAGGCTCTCCGGCGTGGTCGCCGACTCGGTCCGGTTCTGCTTCGACCTGGCGATCGGTGGCACCGCGCTGGAGGGGGCGCTGCTCGAGATCGTCGAGACCCCTGGCCGCGCCTATTGCCGTCAGTGTCAGCACGAGGTCGACATCGAGGACGTGGTCCCGCTGTGCGAATGCGGCAGCGCCGATCTCGAGCTGCTCGCCGGCCACGAGCTCAAGATCAAAGAGGTGGAGGTGGTCTGACGATGTGCGTGACCTGCGGCTGCTCGGACGACGCCGACGTGCGGGTGACTGGGGCAGGGTCGTGGGCTCACTCCCACGACGGGCATGAGCATCACCACCACGACGAGGCCGGCCATTCCCATCACCACGATCTTGGCGACGGCTTGGATGAGCCTGGCGCAGTGGTCGCCGACCGGCCGGCGAGAACGCTCCGCCTCGAGCAGGACGTGCTGGCGAAGAACAACCTGCTCGCCGAACGCAACCGGGGCTGGCTCGAAGGCCGCGGGATCGTGGCCATGAACCTCATGAGCTCCCCGGGCGCCGGCAAGACCACCCTGCTCGAGCGCACGATCCGCGACCTCGGCGGACAGCTGTCGATCTCGGTCGTCGAGGGGGACCAGGAGACCCTCCTCGACGCCGAGCGCATCCGCTCGACGGGGTGCCGGGTCGTCCAGATCAACACCGGGTCAGGCTGCCACCTCGACGCCGACATGCTCGCCCGGGGCCTGCGCACGCTCGACCCCCCGGCGTCTTCGCTCGTGTTGATCGAGAACGTCGGCAACCTCGTCTGCCCGGCGCTGTTCGATCTCGGCGAGCGCGGCAAGGTGGTGATCATGTCGGTCACCGAGGGGGAGGACAAGCCGCTCAAGTACCCGCACATGTTCCGTGCCGCCCAGCTGCTGGTCTTGAACAAGGTCGACCTCCTTCCGTATGTCCAGTTCGACACCGAGCGGTGCGTGGAGCACGCGAGGCGCGTCAATCCGCAGCTGGAGGTTTTTCAGGTTTCGGCCACCCGCGGCGATGGCCTCGACGACTGGTACGGGTGGCTACGCCACCAGGTCGACCACACCTGAGGTGAACCGGCTCAGTGGCTGGGACGTTCAGACGGACAGCATGCGGTTACCCACGCTCGTCGGGGGCGGGCCGGCCCCTGGCGGTGGGTGCGGCTAGTGGTCGCGGTTTCGGCTCCGCTCGCGGTCGGGGTTGGGCTCGCGGTCGCGGTCGCGGTTCAGGTCCTTGAGGATGTCGCCGAGGACGTTATCGACGAGTTCCGTCACGTGCTCGAGGGTCTCGTCAATGGGTTTTCCGCCATCGCCGTGGCCGCTGGCGCGAGCCGGCACGGCGCTGAGTGGGAGCAGGCACGCGGTGGCCGCAATCACCGTGAACCCCTGGCGCATCTTCCGGTACATGGTCAACCCCCCGTAGTCATGAGTGCGCGCCAGCGCCCTGGGCAACAGCCACCGCACGCTCCCCCCGGCGCCGGGGTCCCTGCCGCCCCTTGTTCGCCGGAGTTCCCTCTGAGCGTGCCACACCAACTCGTAACTCAACCACCCACCTAGCGGTCCGCGCGGAAAAACCCGTGGCATTCGGCTGCGTCTGCCTCCCGTCTCGCTGCGTTGCGGGTCGCTTGAGGACAACCAGTACACGGCGCGACCCGCGCGGAGCGCTTCGCCTTGCGAGACGG
>JBOGEB010000060.1:0-22086 GCA_050743125.1 Egibacteraceae bacterium | reverse complement strand
GGCGGCACGCCCGACAGAGAACGCTCACAGCGCGCCCTGCCGTTGTGCCCACACCTTCGTCGGCAGGCCCCAGAGGCGAACGAACCCTTCGGAATGGCGGTGGTCGAAGCGGTCGGACGCGTCGTACGTGGCGAGGTCGTGGTCGTAGAGGCCGATCGGTGAGCGACGGCCGGTGACCGCAGCCGAACCCTTGAACAGGCGCATCCTGACCTCGCCGCAGACATAGCGCTGCGAGGTGGCGATGAACGCGTCGAGCGCGGCCCGCAGCGGGGTGAACCACAGGCCGTTGTAAACGAGCTGGGCGTACCGAGCCTCGAGGGTGCGCTTGTCTTGGGCAAGCTCCTGCTCCAGGCAGAGATCCTCGAGGTCGCGGTGGGCGGTGAGGATCGTGACCGCGCCAGGGCACTCGTAGACCTCGCGGCTCTTGATGCCGACGAGCCGGTCCTCGACCATGTCGATCCGGCCGACGCCGTGCGCGCCGGCACGGCGGTCGACCTCGGCGA
Source organism: Egibacteraceae bacterium (assembly GCA_050743125.1). Lineage (GTDB taxonomy): Bacteria > Actinomycetota > Nitriliruptoria > Euzebyales > Egibacteraceae > JBOGEB01. Next base: position 21,583 of record JBOGEB010000060.1, on the reverse strand, counting down.
TCAGGTCAACGAGGTCGAGCCCCTTCCCGTCGACCGCGACAGGAAGGCCATCGGCGAAGGCAAGGATGAGCTCCTCGGGGTCGGCGGGGGCGCCGTCGAGCGGGGCGGTGCGCTCGTAGACGTCCTTTGGCGGGGACTCCCACGGATCCTCGAGGATCCCGCACTCGGCAGCCCGGCCCCAGAGGTTCTCGTCGAACGAGTACGGCGACTCCTTGCGCACGGGGATCGGGATGCCGCGCTGGTCAGCCCACGCGATCGCGCCCTCGCGAGACATGCCCCACTCGCGGATCGGCGCCTCGACGACGAGGTCGGGGCCGATCGCCATGGCAGCGACCTCGAAGCGGACCTGGTCGTTGCCCTTGCCGGTGCAGCCGTGACCGATCGCGCACGCACCGATCTCGCGGGCCAGCCGCACAAGATGGCGGGCAATGAGCGGACGTGACAGCGCCGACACCAGCGGGTACTTGCCCATGTACAGCGCGTTCGCGGCGATCGCCGGGCCGACGAACTCACGCGCGAACTCCTCCTTCGCGTCAACGACGACCGCCTCGGCGGCGCCGCAGTCGAGCGCGCGCTGGCGCACCCGATCCATCTCCCCGGGCTGAGCCTGACCGACATCGACCGCACAGGCCACGATCTCGTAGCCCTTCTGCTCGGCCAGCCAGCGAATTGATACCGACGTGTCGAGCCCACCGGAGTAGGCGAGGACGAGGCGGCGTGCGGTCATTGTTCCACCATTCCGTTAAGAGCGTGTTTGAGAACCGCAGCCTTGCCCTGTGGGCGAAGCGAAGCGGAGCGCGGTTTCGGTGGCCGTCTATGGGGAACTCCCCCAGCCCCTGGCCGCCGAAACCGCCGACCGCCTGAGCGGTCGGTGACAGGCTGGGTCACTGATGAGCCTCCTTGATCGCGGTAAGGCGGTCGGCGACCTCTCTACCGGAAGTGCCCTCGACGGCGACGACGAGCACGGTGTCGTCACCCTGGACGGTCGCGAGGATCCCGGGGACGACACCTGCGTCGATCGCAGCGGCCATCGCGGCGGCGACCCCCGGCGGCGTGCGGACGACAGCGAGGTTCCCGCTCGCGTCGATCCCGGTGGCGAACTGGCGCAGCACCTGGACGAGCCCCGCATGGTTGGGCACGGCGTAGACAAGCCGTCCGTTCGCGCCTCGGACCTTCGCAATGCCGAGCACCTCGAGGTCGCGGCTCACTGTCGGCTGGGTTGCGACGACGCCCTGCTGGCGCAGCAGCTCCACGAGCTCCTCCTGTGAGCTCACCTGGCGGCGGGCGACGAGCTCCCTCACGAGCTGGCGGCGTCGATCGGTCTCCATTTTCAGGTACCGAGCAGCAAGACCAGGAGGGCCTTCTGCGTGTGGAGGCGGTTCTCGGCCTGCGTCCACACGACGCTCTGCTGACCGTCGATGACCTCGGCGGCGATCTCCTCGTCGCGATGCGCCGGAAGGCAATGCATGACGATCGCGTCCGGCCGCGCGGCCTCCATGACGTGGTAGCCGACCTGGAACGGCCCGAACATCAGCGCCCGGGCCGCGTGCTGTGCCTCCTGGCCCATCGACGCCCACACGTCGGTGTAGACGACGTCGGCGTCCCGCGCGGCTGCGAGCGGGTCAGCGGTGACAGCCACGCTGCCGCCGGTCTGGGTGGCGATCCGCCGCGTGGCCTCGACCACCTGGGGGATCGGCCCGTAGCCGGGCGGCGAGCCGACCGCGACGTGCATACCGGCCATCGCGCCGGCTTGAAGCAGCGAGTGCGCGACGTTGTTGCCGTCCCCGAGGTAGGCGAGCTTCAGGCCCGCGAGCGTGCCCTTGTACTCGCGAATCGTCTGGAGGTCGGCGAGGGCCTGGCAGGGGTGGGAGAAGTCGCTCAGCGCATTGATCACCGGGATCGTCCCCGCAGTCGCCAGCGCCTCGAGCCTCGACTGCGCGAACGTCCGCACGACGAGCGCGTGCAGGTAGCACGACAGGACCCGTGCGGTGTCTTCGACCGTCTCGCCACGGCCGAGCTGGAGGTCATCGACGTGCAGGACAACCGTGTGGCCGCCTAGCTCGTGGATCGCGACCTCGAACGACACCCGCGTCCGGGTCGACGGCTTCTCGAGGATCATCCCGATCGTTCGGCCGGCTAGGTCGTCCCGGATCGCGGGCCCCCGCGCGCGCTCGGCCTTGAACTCGTCGGCGAGGTCGAGGGTCTTGAACAGCTCCGGGATGCTGAGGGCGTCGACCGTGAGGTAGTCCCGCTTGCGCACGCTCACGCCCCTAGTGGTCCGCGCGGAAAAACCCGTGGCATTCGTGCGTAAAGCACCCCGCCTCGCGGCGTTGCTGGGGACAACCAGCACACAGCGCGACCCGCGCGGAGCGCTTCGCCTTGCGCGGCGGGGAGCGCTCCGCCCGGGCCCTCGGTGTCATCGGGGGCGTCCCCAGGGTCCCCTCTGGGGTTCCGGGCCCCCTCACAGTCAACGGAACTTTCCGCTTGGACCACTAGAAACGCTCCGGTCCGCACGCGACGGCCCGGATGCGGCTCACGAGCTCGTCGATGTCGAAAGGTTTGTTGAACACGTTCTCGCTGCCGAGCCGCTCGCACGCCTCCTCGGCGGCCTCGGGCTTGCCGGTCACCACGATGACTGGGATCTCGGCATGCTCCTCGGCCAGCTCATCGAGGACCCGCAGGCCACCGACGTCCGGCATCATGATGTCGAGCACCACCGCAGCCGGCGTGCAGATCCGCAGTTTGAGCAGCCCCTCCAGCCCGTCACGGGCGGTGCGGACCGCGAAACCCTCCACGCGCAGGACGGTCACAAGCAAATCGCGGACCCCGCGATCGTCCTCCACGACGAGCACGGTCAGACCACCGTGCTGTTCCGTCATCCTTCCTCCCCATCGTTACGCGATCGCGTCCAGGGCGCGCCCGAGCCGGGCGGCCATCTCGTCAAGCAGAGCCTCCCCGATCAACAGCGGCGGCGCCAACCGGAGCACGTCGGAAGCGACCGCGTTCACCACGAGACCCTCGTCGAGGGCGCGCGCGGTGACATCGACGGCAGCGGGACGGCTGAGCACGAGGGCCTGGAGTAGACCTCGGCCACGGACGCCCCGTACGAGCGGGCGCCCCTCGCCCAGCGCGGCCAGGCGGGCGGCCAGCGCCAGCCCCAGCGTCGCCGCGCGCGCGACGAGGCCCTCGTCGGCGATCACCGCCAGCACCGCCAAGGCCGCCGCGCAGACAACCGGGCCGCCGCCGAACGTGCTCGCGTGATCGCCGGGCCGGAACGCCTGTGCGGCGTCGCCATGGGCGATGATCGCGCCGATCGGCAACCCGTTGCCGAGCGCCTTCGCAAGGCACACGACGTCCGGGGTCACCGAGGTCGTCTGCCACCCGTACCACGCACCCAGCCGGCCCAGCCCGGTCTGGACCTCGTCAACGACGAGGAGAGCGCCGACGCGGTCGCAGGCTTCGCGGGCGGTGACGAGGACCTCGTCGGGCACGACGCGCACCCCGCCCTCGCCCTGCACGACCTCGACCCACACGGCGCAGGTGTCGTCGTCGACGGCCTTGTCGAGCGCGTCTGGATCGTCGTACGGGACGTGGCGGACCCAGTCTCCGAGCGGCTGGAACGGTGCCTGCTTCGCCGGGTCGCCGGTCAGCAGCAGCGCGCCGAGCAGGCGGCCGTGGAAGCCGCCCTCCAGCGCGACGACGTTGACCTTGCCGTCGTGCCGAGCCTTGCCGTGGCGGCGAGCGAGTTTCACCGCGGCCTCGTTCGCCTCGGCTCCGGAGTTACAGAAAAACGCCCGCGCCGACGGCCAGCCGAGCGTCGCCTTCAGCCGCTCCGCGAGCGCGATCTGCGGCTCCGTGTAGTACAGGTTCGAGACATGCACGAGGCGGCGGACCTGGTCGGCCACCGCCTCGGCCACCACCGGGTGGGCGTGGCCAAGCGAAGTGACCGCGATCCCCGACAGGAAATCGAGGTAGCGGCGGCCCTCGGCATCGACGAGCCAAGCGCCCTCGCCCTGCACGAAGGCCACCGGTTGGCGCCGGTACGTCGGGAGGATCGCGGCGGCCTCGCGGGCAGCCAGGTCGGCGCTTGCCAGGGTCGTCGTCATGCAGGTCCCCTCCCGGAGCGAAGCTCCTCGCCTTTGCCGTCGGGCACGTCCACGCCCACCGGCGCCCCTTGCTTACGCCTTGGGGTCACCATCGTTCCGATCCCCTCGTCCGTGAAGATCTCGAGCAGCAGCGCGTGCTCGATACGGCCGTCGAGCAGGTGGGCCTGCTCGATCCCGCCGTCGAACGCCGCAACGATGCTCGCAACCTTCGGGATCATGCCAGTGTGGAGTTCCCCGGAGGCGAGCATCGCCCGGAGGCGCCCGACGCCGACCTCGCTGAGCAGCGTCGAGGACGCCGTGCCAAAGTCTTCGTACAGACCCGGCACATTCGTGAGGTAGATGAGCTTGTCGGCCCGCAGGGACACCGCGATGGCCCCCGCGACCGTGTCGGCGTTGATGTTGAGCTCCCGGCCTTCGGGGTCACGGCCGACCGTCGCCACCACCGGGACGGCTCCGGAGTCGAGCAGGGTGACGAGCACGTGGGGGTCGACGGCCTCGACCTCACCGACAGCGCCGAGCGCCGGATCCGCCTGGCGCGCCCGGATCAGGCCGGCGTCGGTGCCGCCCACCCCAACCGCAGGCGCCCCCGCCGAGCAGATCATCCCGACGAGCTGCGGGTTGACCTGCCCGAGCAGGACCATGCGGACGACCTCGAGCGTCGCGGCGTCGGTGACCCGCTGTCCCTCGACGAACGCTGGTTCGAGGCCCAGGCGTTCGGACATCGCCGAGATCTGCGGGCCACCGCCGTGCACGACGACGACGCGCAACCCGACGCTGTGGAGCAGCGCGACGTCCGCGGCGAACGTCGCGGGCTGCATCCCGACGCTTGCGTTTCCGCCGTACTTGACCACCACCGTCCGCCCGGCCCAGCGGGTGATCCACGGCAGCGCCTCGCGAAGCACGCGGGCTTTCGCCTGCGCGGCCTTGGCTCGGTCAGTGAGGTCCAGCGGCTCCACGGTGGTGAGTCGACCATTCCTTTCTTCCTTAGAGGGCGGGCGGGTGGGTGGGGGAGGTTGGCGTGGTCGGGGGAGATTGGGGGTGCGCTAGGTCGTGTACTCGGCGTTGATCTTCACGTAGTCGTAGGTGAGGTCGCAGGTGAGGAACGTTGCTTCGGCCTCACCCACGCCGAGGTCGACGGTGAGGCGAACGTCGGGGCCGGTAAGAGCCGCCGCGGCCTGGCCGCGGTCAAACGAGGCGGCGATGCCGAACCGGCAGACCGTCACCCCGCCGAACGCCACCGTCACCCGGTCAGGGTCGAGCTCGACCGGACCCGCACCCATCGCGGCGAGAACCCTCCCCCAGTTCGGATCGCCACCGGCGAGCGCGGTCTTCACGAGCGCGCTGCTCGCGATCGCCTTGCCGACGCCCACGGCGTCGGGCTCGGTGCGGGCGCCGGTGACCGTGACGTGGAGCACCTTCGTGGCCCCCTCACCGTCACGCACGAGCTGCTCGGCGAGGTCGGCGCAGACGGCGCCCAGCCCTTCGGTGAACGCCGCGAGCGACGGCGGTCGCAGTGCCTTGCCGGTCGCGAGCAGGACGACCGCGTCGTTCGTCGACATGCAGCCGTCCACCGAGATGCGGTTGAACGTGCGGTCCACCACCTCCCGCAGCGCCGCCTTCATCACTGGACCGGAGAGCGGAGCGTCGGTCGTGAGCACCGCCAGGAGCGTCGCCATCTCGGGCGCGATCATCCCCGAGCCCTTCGCCATGCCGCCGATATGGCAGGCGGCGTCGGTGGATTCGCGGACCTCTACAGCCGCCTGCTTCGGCACGGTGTCCGTGGTCATGATCGCGGTCGCCGCGTGGAGGCCACCCTGCGGCGACAGCGCCGCGGCCAGGTGGGGGATGCCAGCGACGAGCGGCGTGCGCGGGATCGGCACCCCGATCATCCCGGTCGAGCAGACGAGCACGTCGGTGATCTCACAGCCCAGCTCCGCAGCGACGAGCGCTGCGGACTCCTCGGCAAGCGCGAGCCCGGCGGGGCCGGTGCAGACGTTCGCGCTGCCGGAGTTCAGCAGCACCGCCCGCGCGCGGCCGTTCGCCACATGACGAGCCGTGACCTGTACCGGCGCGGCCCTCACGCGGTTGTGCGTCTGCACCGCCGCCGCGGCGACCGTGTGGTCAGCGGCGACGAGCGCGAGGTCCGGCCGGCCGCTCGGCTTGAGTCCGGCCGCGATGCCCGCCGCCCGGATGCCAGGTACGGCGCACACACCGCCAGGCTTGGGCTCGAACTCCAGAGGTGGCGCCGTTGCGTGAATGGTCACTGGGAGCCTTCCGCTAAGAGCGTGTTTGAGAACTCTTCATGAGGGGTCGCGCCTCGTCGGGTTCCGCTCCTTCAGGGTGGGTGGGTGGGGGAGGTTGGCGCGGTCTGCGCCGTTGCGTGGTCCGTCATGGGTACACCCCCACGGTGGAGAGCCCGGCCGTCTCCGGCAGGCCGAGCGCGATGTTGGCGGCCTGGATCGCCTGGCCAGCGGCGCCCTTACCGAGGTTGTCGACCGCGGCGCAGGCGATCACCCGGTTCGCGCGCTGGTCGACCGCGACGCCGAGGTGCGCGGCGTTGCACCCCCGGACGTGCGTTGTCGCCGGCCAGGCACCCTCTGCGAGGACGGTGACGAACGGCTCGAGGGCGTAGCGGCGCTCGATGGCCGCCCGGACCTGGGCAGCGGCGCCGTCGAGGAGGGCAGCGGTCACCGTGCAGAGCTGACCGCGCGACATCGGCACCAGGTGCGGGACGAACGTGAGCGCTGCCGGCTCCTGCAAGCCCGCGACGAGCGCCCAGATCCGCTCGATCTCCGGTGTATGCCGATGGCTCGGGGCGCCGTACGGTGCGGCGTTGCCGACCGCGTGGCTCGAGTGGAGGTCGTCGCGCAGGCCCCGACCCGCCCCGGACGTGCCGGACAGGCCGGCGATCACGATGCTCGCCGGGTCGATCAGCCCCGCGAGCGGCGCGAGCGCGAGCAGCGCGGCCGTCGGATAGCACCCCGGGCCGGCCACGAGCCGCGCGCCCACGAGATCGCCGCGGAACAGCTCTGGCAGCCCGTAGACCGCGGGGGTCAGTGAAGGCGCGGTGTGCTCCAGGCGGTACCACTCCTCGAACGTCGCGGCGTCCAGCCGGAACGCCCCGGACAGGTCGACGACGGTCACGCCTTGCGCGAGCAGGCCCGGCACGAGCGCCAGGCTCACCTCGTGCGGTGTCGCGAGGAACGCCACCGCGCACCCCTCCAGCGCAACGGGCTCGGCCGGCACGAGCGGTCCGCTCATCCCGAGGTGTGGGAACACCTCCGCGAGGTCACGCCCCGCCGACGCCCCCGCCGCGACGGTCCTGATCTTCAGGGTGGGATGCCCGGCGAGCAGCCGCAACAACTCGGCGCCCCCGTACCCGGACCCACCAACAACGGCCACGTCCATGTGAATAACTATGCGCTTCCTATGCACAAAAGGCAAGGGGCAACTGTGCGTCAGCGGCGCAGGACGCCGCCCACGCGCTCGGCAACGGCGATGGCGATGGCCTCGATCGCCGCGCGCTCGTCGACGTCGGTGAGCTGGCGGGCAGGCTCGTCGAGGCGCAACGAGTAGGCGAGGCTCTTGCGGCCCTCGCCGAGCTGAGGCCCGCGGAACACGTCGAACAGCCGGCAGGAAACCAGGAGCGGCCCCGCGGCCTCGATCACCGCGGCCTCGACCGCTGCGGCCGGCACGGACTCATCGACGAGCACCGCGACGTCGAAGCGCAGGCCGGGCAGGGGCGACGGCACGGGGGCGACGGCCAGGCGGATGCCGCCGGCGCACAGCCGGTCGAGGCGCAGCTCGCCAGCCAGGGTCCTCGCGGGCAGCTCGTACGCGGCGATCACCCGCGGGTGGAGCTCGCCGACGACGCCGAGGTCCTCGCCGTCGATCAGCACGTGCGCCGCGCGGCCGGGGTGGTAGGGCAGCTCGGTGGTCGGCACGGTCGTCATCGCGCCGCGCCCCACCGCTCGCCGGGCCACCTCCACTGCGCCGAGCAGGTCGAAGAGGTCCGCAGCCCGACCCGGTTTGTCGTGCCGCGCGATCTCGAAGTCGCCGCAAGCCGCGAACCCGAGCATGAGCGGCTCAGCCGGGAGCACGACGCCGGTGGGCCCGCCGTCGGCGCCCGGCTCGTCCGCGGTGGGCGGCAGGAACACCCGTCCTGCCTCGAACAAAGCGATGTCGCTCGCCTGGCGGTTCACGTTGTGCCGCACAACCCGCGCCAGCCCCGGCAGCAGCGTCGTGCGGAGGACCGACTCCTCCTTCGACAAGGGGTTGACCAACGCGACCGGGTCCCGGCGCCGGTCGTCCGGCGCGAGCCCGAGCGCCTCAAGATCCTCGTCCGCAACGAACGGGAACGCCAACACCTCGGTCCAGCCAGCGCCGGCCAGAGCCCGCCGGACCGCGCGGACGGCGTCATCGTCAGGGCTCCGCCCACCGGCCGTCCCCGACGACGGCACCCGCGACGGGATCTTGTCGTACCCGTAGACCCGGGCGATCTCCTCGTAGAGGTCGACATCGATACGCAGGTCAGGCCGGTATGCGGGCGGAACCACCAACAGCGTGTTGCCTCTGGAGGGCAGCTCGATGCAGCCGATCGCCTCGAGCGCCTCGAGCTGATCGAGCGAGTCGAGGTCGATCCCGAGGTAGCTCCGCACGCGCGCGGGCCGCAACAGGATCGCCTCGCGCTCAAGCGGGTTCGGATAGTGGTCAGTGCCACCGGTCACGTGGCCGCCGGCCAGGTCGACGACGAGATCGGCGCACCGGCTCGCGGCAAGCGGCACGGTCTCCGGCGGCACGTTACGCGCCCACCGGTACGAGCCAGCGGTGTGGAGCCGATGCCGCCGCGCGGTCCGCAGCACGGTGCGGGCGGTGAAGTTCGCGACCTCCAAGAGCACGTCGCGGGTCGTCTCGTTGATCTCGGTCGGCTCCCCGCCCATCACTCCAGCGAGCGCAATGGGGCCGTTCTCGTCACAGATCAGCAGGTCGTCGGGGTCGAGGGTCCGTGTCTCGCCGTCGAGCGTGACGAGCGTCTCGCCTGGACGGGCGGTACGGACCTCGATCCGCGGACCGGCCAGGAGCCCAAGGTCATACGCGTGCGTCGGGTTGCCGGTCTCGAGCATCACGTAGTTCGTCACATCGACGATGTTCGAGACTGGCCGCATCCCGGCAGCCGCGAGACGCCGCTGGGCGCACGCCGGCGACGGCCCCACCGTCACTCCGCGGATCACCCGGGCGTCGAACCGCGGACAGCGGTCCGGGTCGAGGATGTCGACCGGCACCCCGGGATCGCCGCCGGGGTTCAGCCTCGCTTCCGGCACGTACAACTCGGCCCCGGTCAGCGCAGCGACGTCGCGGGCCACCCCGATCATCGACAGCGCGTAGCCGCGGTCCGGGGTGATCTCCAGCTCCAGGACGGGATCGTCGAGGTCGAGCCACTCGGTGAGGTCGGCGCCGAGCGGCGCGTCGCGGTCGAGGACCCAGATCCCGCTGTGGTCTTCGCCGACGCCGAGCTCGCGGCGGCTGCAGAGCATCCCGTTCGACACGACCCCGCGTACCTTCCGACGGGAAATCTCGAGGCCGCCGTGCAACGTCGCGCCTGGCAGCGCGGCCGGCACTCGATCGCCGACCTGGTAGTTCGCGGCACCGCAGACGATCTGATGCGTCCGCTCACCGTCGAACGCCTGGACGAGCCACAACCGGTCCGCGCCTTGGAGACGCTCGATCGCGGCGGCCTCGGCGACCTTCACGCCGCGGATTCCGCCGGTCGGATAGTGGATGGCCTCGACGTTGAGGCCGCCGATCGTGAGCACGTCGGCCAGTGCCTCGACCGGCAAGCCGGGGTCGACGTAGTCGAGCAGCCAGGAAAGCGGGACGAGCACCTTCGGTCCTCTTCATCACTAGGATCGTTCCGCTCACACGGCAGCTTTCCTCCGCATTCGCGGAGGAGAGCAGGCCAATGCAGCGGCTACTCATTCGTCAGCAGCCTCTCAAAAGGCAGACAGGAAGCGGAGGTCGTGCTCGACGAGCAGGCGCATGTCGCTCACGCCGTGCCTGACCATCGCCATCCGCTCGACGGCGGCACCGAACGCGAAGCCCTGAACCCTCTCGGGATCGTAGCCGCCGTTGCGCAGGACCTCGGGATGCACCATGCCGGCACCGAGCAGCTCCATCCACCGGCCCTCGAAGAACGCGTCCAACTCGGCGGACGGCTCGGTGAAGGGGAAGTAGTGCGGTCGCAAGCGCACCCCGGTCTCCTCGCCGAGCAGCGCCTTCGCGAGCTCCGCGAGCGTGCCGCGCAGGTCGGCCATCGACAGGCCCTCGTCGACCGCGAACCCCTCGATCTGGTGGAACGCCGGAAGATGCGTCGCGTCCGGGGTGTCCTGCCGATAGACCCGCCCCGGGATCGCGACGTAGACGGGCGGCGGCTGCGTGAGCATCGTGCGGATCTGTCCCGGCGAGGTCTCAGTGCGGAGCAGGATCCCCGTCGTGCCGTCCTCGCGGGGCTCGGCGCCGGGCACAAGCGGGCGGACGTAGATCGTGTCCTGCAGCGTCCGCGCCGGATGGTCGATCGGCGTGTTGAGCGCGTCGAAGTTGTACCAGTCGCTTTCGACCTCCGGACCGGCGACGACGGTGTACCCGAGGCCGACGAACACGTCGAGCATCGCGTCCATCGTCTCGCGCAGCGGGTGGAGGCTCCCGCGCCGCGGCACGCGCGGCGGCAGCGTGACGTCGATCGCCTCGGCAGCGAGCACGACCTGGTCACGCTCGGCATCCAGCTCAGCGCGCCGAGCTGCCAGGGCCTGGGCGACCTCCGCGCGTACCGCGTTCAGCCGGGCACCGATCTCGCGGCGCTGCTGGGACGGCGATGCGCCGATCCGCCGCTGCGCCATCGTGAGCGCCCCGCGCCGTCCGCTGATCTGCGCTTGTGCGGCGTCGAGCTCCTCCAACGACGACGCGCCCTTGATCGCGGCGAGCGCCTCGCTATGGATCTGCTCCAGATCGCCGCTCACGTTCGCTTGACCGCCATCCGGCTCATGTCAAGTTCACCGCCATCCGGCTCATGGCTTTTTCCCTCGCAACGCGTCGAAGTCGATGCCGGCGAGCTCTAGGCCGCCACGGGGCAGGGTGAAGTGGAATCGCGAGCCCTGGCCCTGCTCGCTCTGCGCCCAGATGCGACCGCCGTGCGCCTCGACGATGCCCTTGGTGATGTACAGGCCGAGGCCAGTCCCGGTGCGCCGCTCGCCGGGACGGCGGAAGAACTTCGTGAAGATGTGGACGAGATGCGATGGGGGGATGCCCGCGCCCTGGTCCGCGACGGTGAACTGAACCACCTCGTCGTGAACACGCACGCTGACGCTGACCGGCCCCTCGCCGTACTTCATCGCGTTCTCGATCAGGTTCGTGAAGATCTGCTCCACCTTGTCAGGATCGGCGTAGAGCTGCGGCACCTCGCCGTTGAACTGGGTCTCGACCCGGTCGGCATGCTCTGTCCGTGCCGCCATCCGAGCGGTGACCCGGTTCACGATCTCGCGCACGTCGACCATCCTGCGGCGAAGCTGGAGCCTGCCGGCGTCGATCCGACTGACGTCGAGCAGCTCGCCGAGGAGCCGCGTGACCCGGTCGGCGTCCTCGTTGACCGTAGCGAGCATCTGCCGCTTCTGCTCGTCGGTGAAGTGGTCCCACTTCGCGAGCAGCGTCTTCGTGAACCCTTTCACGCTGGTCAGCGGCGAGCGGAGCTCATGGCTCACCGTCGAGACGAGCTCGCTGCGGGTTGCGTCGAGTCGCTGGCGGCGCTCAGCCCGCCGGAGCGAGATGACGAGCTGCGCGGTCCGCCGGTCGGCACCCGCCACCCGCGCGGCGGTCAGGGTCACCGCCCGCTGGCGACCGCCGGCGACCTGGAGCCGGAGGTCACGCTCGGGGATCCGCGGAAGGAGGCGCGGGTCGCCCGCGAGCGGCTGGACGGCGCTCCACCAGTCGTTGCCCGCCTCGTCGACCAAGGGCACAGCCTGCGCCGCCCACCGGCCCACGACGCGCTCGGCCGGTGCGCCGAGCAGCCGAGCCGCGAGCGAGTTGCAGTACGTCACTCGCCCGTCACGGTCGACCACGAGCGTCGGGTCGGGCAACAACTCGAGGGCGGACAGGTCCCTGTCCGTCGGGAGCGTTCCGCCGGGCGCCCGCACGGTCATCGGGGGCATTCCCCCGGACTCCCCTGGGGCCGTCGCCGAGACGTTTCGGACAGGCATCGTCCCCATCATGGACCGCTCCCAACCGGAGAGGGCTGGCCGAGTCCGCTGACAGCCCGTTGCCGGACCGCCTCGTACGTCACGATCGCGACCGTCATGGCGAGGTTGAGGGACTCGGCTGAGGCTCCGGCGCGCTCGTACATCGGAACCCGCGCTGCGACGTCGCAGGCAGAGAGCGCCGCCCGGGTCAGGCCGTGAGCCTCGTTGCCGAACACCAGGGCGGTCGGTGCGCGAAGGTCCACCTCCGTGTACACCGCCCGCGCGCCGGGATGGGCCGCGACGAGCGACAACCCCCGCTCGCGGCAACCGGCGACCACCGCGTCGAAATCGACGTCGCCGATGACGGGGAGGTGGAACAGCGACCCCGCCGACGCGCGCACGGCCTTGGGGTTGCACGGATCGACGCTTCCCGTCGTAAGCACAACCGCGTCCGCGCCCGCGGCATCGGCCGTGCGGATGACCGTCCCGACGTTACCGGGATCCGCCACCCCCACACCCACAATGAGCAGCGTCGCAGCTCGAAGCGCGTCGGCCAGGCTGACCGGCGGGAGGGTCGCGACCCCGACCACCCCCTGCGGCGTCACGGTGTCCGCGATCTGAGCAAGCACGTCCTCGGTCACGTGCACCACGTCGATGCCAGATCTGGCGACGCGGACGACCAACCGCCGTTCGCGCAGGGCCGCGCGCGGCGTCACGAACAACCGGCGCAGGCAGTCGACCGCCTCGCCGACGGCCTGTGGGCCTTCGACGAGGAACGCATCCGCGCGCGCGCGATCACGGCGGGCGGCGAGCTTTCGCGCCGCCCTCACCGCGGGGTTCGTGGCGCTCGTGACGACGGGCATGATTGCGATCGCTACCCCGCAGGGCGCTCTTCAAGGGAATGACCGGAGGCGGGCACCGCCTGCAGCGCCTGCTTCGCGACCTCGACCAACGCGCGGAACGCGTCCGGGTCCCGGACGGCAAGGTCGGCGAGAACCTTGCGGTCGACCTCGACGTCGGCACGCTTCAGCCCGTTGATGAAGCGGCTGTAGGACAAGCCGTCCTGACGCGCCGCGGCGTTGATCCTGGCGATCCAGAGCTTGCGGAAGTCGCCCTTGCGCCGGCGGCGGTCGCGGTAAGCGTACCGCAGCGCATGCATGACCGACTCGTTGGCGACCCGGTAGCGCCGGCTGTGCGCGCCCCGAAACCCCTTCGCCTGCTCCAGCACCGCACGCTGCTGCTTGCGACCGTGCACTCCACGCTTGACGCGTGCCATCTGTCCTACTCCTTAGGATCGTCCCGTCCTCATATAAGGACCAGCGTGGTTGTCATGCAACACGGCCTGCGCTGTGCAGTATTGGCCCGAACATCAGGCCAATCTTGCACGATGCAACGTGCAGAGTTCGGCTGACGTACTGGGTCAACCCTGCACTCAGCGCAGAGGCCCGGCCGACGTAACCACGATCTTTCGTCCCAGATCCTAGCGGCCGGCGACCAGCCGCTTGACCTGCTTGGCGTCCCCGGCCGCGAGCGTGTCGGTCTGGCTCAGACGCCGCTTCCGGCGCGAGGACTTCTTCTCGAGGATGTGGTTGAGGCCCACTCGTTGCTGGATGACTTTTCCGGTCCGGGTCACCCGGAATCGCTTCTTGGCTCCAGAGTGGGTCTTTTGCTTCGGCATTGCGTCTGTCCTTCCTTGGTGCTCGTCCCTTGCCCTCCGGTGGACGCTGGAGCCGTAAAGGGCTCTAGCCAGCGCGGGCCTGCTGCCCGCCCTCGCCACCCTCGGCTGGACGTGCGTCGCTGGCCTGTTCGGTGTCCTTGGCTTCGCCCTTGGCTTCCTGAGGGAGTGCCCCCAACTCCCTGGTCTGCGCAAGCATGTCCTTGTACGGAGCCAGGACCATGGTCATGTTCCGGCCTTCGGCGTTCGGGGCGCTCTCGACGTACGCGATATCCTGCATGTCGGCGGCGAGCCGGTCGAGCAGACGCTGACCGAACTCCTGATGGGCCATCTCCCGGCCACGGAACATGATGGTCGCCTTGACCTTGCTGCCCTCCCGAAGAAAACGCTCGACGTGGCGTGACTTCGTAGAGTAGTCGTGGTTGTCGATCTTCGGCCGCATCTTCATCTCCTTGATGACGATGTGGCTCTGGCGCTTGCGGGCCTCCTTCGCTTTGACCGCCTGCTGGTACCGGTATTTCCCGTAGTCCATGAGGCGGCACACCGGGGGGCGGGCGTTGGCCGCGACCTCGACCAGATCCATGTTCTGTTCGCGTGCCTGCCGCAGCGCCTCGGCCAGGGGCGTGATCCCGATCTGTTCGCCGTCAGCGCCGATCAGGCGGACCTCTGGCACCAGGATGCGCTCGTTGACCCGGGGTTCTCGGTCGATCCTTCCTCCCTCCTCGTCTGACCCGGCACCACCCAGTGGTCCGCCTCGGAAGTCCCGTGCATTCGGCTGCACCCGCATCCCGGCTCGCGGCGTTGCTTCGTCGCTCGCGCCTTGAGCCAGGCGCAGATCTCGGACCTCGGTGCAGGAACTTCCTCGTTGGACCACGAACCCAGGCAGCCCCAGGAACAACAAGGCCGCTGCACACGGCAGCGGCCCGGCAGTCACGTCGCACACCTGAGCGAGTGACGCAGAGAGCATCCGGCTCTGGGGTGCCTCGCTGGAGCGCAACATCTTGTGGACCCGGGAGGCAGCCGATCGCTGCGCGTCGGTCCGCCGGGTGGGAAGCCTGGCCGCTCCCTCTTGGTGGCGTCGGTGCCGATAGGCGGTCTCCCCTCGAAGGGAGATCGGCTGCGGCATCACGCCGGAGCAAGTGCTGAGTGTACCGCCGACCTCGACGGTGGTCGAGGGAAGCTCGTCACACCTAGAGGAACGTGAATCTTCAGGAACGGGGCGGTGGCCCCGGGTCACGGCCCGGGATCCATAGCCGATCGGTGAGGCGCTGGGCGCCCTCGTCAGCACCCGAGCTTGGGGGTTGCTGGGTCCCAGGGGACCGGGAAGCCGGATTGGGTGCGGCTTGCTGATCGACGGCTTGCGCCTTGCGCTCGTTGGCGAGCTGCTCCTCGGCCTGGACCTGGGCCATCTGGAGCTGGGCGATCCCGTCGCGCATCCGCCTGGCCAGGTCGTCGGGCAGCCCGGCACCCGCGCCCTGGACGAGGGCATTCAGCGCGTCGATCAGCGGGCGAGCATCCGGCCTTCCCAGCTTCGCCTCCGCCCAGGCGCCGAGCATCGTGTACGCCTGGCCGAGCATGTCGGCCACGGGGGCCTCCCGCAGCTGCGCGAAGTACGCCCGGAGCTCCTCCTCGGACAGCTCCTCTGGAGAGTGGTTTCCTGCGGTTGTGCTGGCCATAGAGTTCATCCTAGCCCCGCGGCCTGGAGGTACACGTCGATCAGCCGGCTACCGACCAGCAAGGCGAGGAATGCCCCGGCGGCGAGGCACGGGCCGAAAGGCATCATGTCCCCGCGCCCGCGGAGGCGAACGACGAGCAGGGCCATCGCGACGAGCCCACCCAGCAGGAACCCCGCCAGGACGCCGACGGCGAGCACGTCCCAGCCGAGGTAACCGAGCCCGACGCCGATGAACGCGGCGAGCTTCACGTCCCCCATCCCCATGCCGCGCGGACTCGCGAGCGCGACCGCGAGCAGCGTCCCGAACGCCCCGGCACCGCCCAGCAACGCCCTGTACGCCCAGACTGGCTGCCCGTGGAGCAGCGCGGCGGTGGCGAGCAGCACAAGCAAGACCGGCGTCAGCGGGTATGTGAGCCGGTTGGGGATCCGACGGGTCTTGGCGTCGACCACCGCGACGACGAGCAGCGTCCAGGCGAACAGCAGAAACCCCGGCAGCGCCCAGTCCCACCCGACCCGCACCGCGACCGCCCCGAACGCCAGCCCAGCGCCGACCTCGAGCAGCGGTCCCCGCACGCCGGCTCCGCCCGTGATCCGCTGGATGACGAACCGGTTCGCGAACTGGCCAGCGATCAGACCGAGGACGAAACACACGAGGACGACCATTGGGGGATTGTGCCCCATCCGACCCACCACCGCCGGTCGTGCGGCGGGGTCCAGACCTGCCTACTTCAGCTCCGCAAGGAGGCGGGCGGTCTCGATCGCGGCAAGGGCGGCGTCCCAGCCCTTGTTGCCCAGCTTGCCTCCGGCCCGATCGATGGCCTGCTCGAAGGTCTCGGTGGTGAGGACCCCGAAGGTGATCGGGACGCCAGTGGACGCGGCGATGCGGCCGACCTCAGCGGCTTGGCCGGCGACGTAGTCGAAGTGGGCGGTGTGGCCGCGTACGACGCAGCCGAGCGCAACGATCGCGTCGAACCGGCCGCTGGACGCCAGGCGCCGCGCGACGAGCGGGATCTCGTAGGCGCCGGGCACCCACGCGAGCTCGACGTCGTCGTCAGCCACCCCGTGACGCCGCAAACAGTCGGAGGCGCCGGCCACGAGCTGCCGGACGACCGACTCGTTGAATCGGGACGCGACCAGCGCGATACGCAGCCCTGTACCGTCCAAAAAGCCCTCGTGGGTCTTCACGTGATCTCCTCGGCGACGTTCGCCAGCTCATGGCCGAGCTTGTCCCTCTTCGTCCGCAGGTAGCGGAGGTTCTCGGTCGTGGGGGTCGTCTCCAGCGGAACCCGCTCGACGATCTGAAGGCCGTAGCCTTCCAGGCCGGCGCGCTTGGCGGGGTTGTTCGTGAGCAGCCGCAGGGTAGACAGGCCAAGGTCGACCAGAATCTGCGCGCCGGTGCCGTAGTCGCGGAGGTCGGCGGGGAAGCCGAGCTCGATGTTCGCCTCGACGGTGTCCCGGCCGCCGTCCTGGAGCTTGTAGGACTGCAGCTTGTGCATGATCCCGATCCCGCGGCCTTCGTGGCCGCGGATGTAGACGACCACCCCCTCACCCTCCTCGGCGATCTTGCGCATCGCGTCGTGGAGCTGCGTGCCGCAGTCGCAGCGCAGCGAAGCGAACACGTCCCCGGTCAGGCACTCCGAGTGCATGCGGACGAGCACGTTCCGCTTGCCGTAGGGCTCGCCGCAGACGAGCGCGACGTGCTGGTGGCCGTCCATCTCCGACTGGTAGCCGATCGCGGTGAACTGGCCGAACGGCGTCGGGATCGTCGCCTCGGCGACGCGGTGGACGAGCTGCTCGTGCCGCCGACGGTAGGCGATGAGGTCGGCGATCGAGGTGATCAGCAGGCCGTGCGCCTCCGCGAACCGGCGCAGGTCCGGCAGACGCGACATCGTGCCGTCGTCGTTGACGAGCTCGCAGATCACTCCGGCCGGCCGCAACCCCGCCAGCCTGGCGAGGTCGACCGCCGCCTCGGTGTGCCCGGCCCGCTTGAGCACCCCGCCCTCGGCGTACCGGAGCGGGAAGATGTGGCCAGGACGCGCGAAGTCCTCGGGCCTCGTCGACTCATCGACGAGCGCACGTATCGTGGCCGCGCGATCCGGGGCGGAGATGCCAGTGGTCGTGCCGTAGCGGTAGTCGACGGACACGGTGAACGCGGTCCGGTTGAGGTCGGTGTTCGTCGAGACCATCAGCGGAATCCGCAGCTCATCGAGCCGCGCGCCCGTCAGCGACGCGCAGATCAGCCCTGAGGCGTGGCGGACGAAGAACGCGATCCGTTCGGGCGTGGCCTTCTCCGCCGCCATGATCAGGTCGCCCTCGTTCTCGCGATCGGCGTCATCGACGACGATCACGATCCCGCCGTCAGCGATGACCGTGATGGCTTCGGTGATCGTGGCGAACATCGTTACGGCTCCTGGGGATTAGAGGGGTCAGGACCACGTCGGCATCGACCTGCTCGACGGCGTCGAGGTGGAGGCGGACAGCCTCGACGAGGGTGCGGATGCGGTCACCGGGCAACGCGGGCAGCCCGCCTGCCGCGAGCAGCAGCGGCGTCACGTGGACGAGCGTGTCGATCAGGCCGGCGGCGACGAACAGCCTGCGGACTCCGCCGCCCCCCAGAGCGGGAACGCAGCTTTCCTCCAGATCCGGAGGAAAGCTGCAGCCCGAGCGGACAGGTAACGCAGTTGGGATGCAACTTTCCCTCCCATACGGAGGAAAGCTGCAGGCTGGGCGAGTTGCCGGCCTGGTCCGTGAGCCATCTCCAGCCTGACGTTGGCGGCTAGGCCACGTAGCTGGCACGTGGCCCTGCCTGGCATAGCGCGACGCTCTCTGCGCGTGGGCCGCATGAGCCAGTGGAGTCGGGGAGACCGTGTGACGGCCCCGCTCGGCCAGCGCGAGCGCCCGCCGCATCCACCGCTCGTCGTGACCGGGACCGTCCTGGACCGCCACGCGGGCGCGCCTCCTCGTTGTCCTGGCCGCGCCGTCGGGGCCTGGATCTGGAGTACGCACGCAGGGGCGCCGCCCGCTGCCAGGCGTCGCCTACCGTGCGCCTTCTCCCATCCGGACTCTCACCGTCGGCCCTGGACTTCGACCAGGTCAACCGGCGCTGAATCAGCGTCGGGTCGCGGGCTCCCCTCGCGAAGAGGGCTACCGCCGGTCGGGAATTTCACCCTGCCCTGAAGGCGCGGCAACGGTCACATTCGGCCGTCCAGGCCAGCCTAGCGCGGCACGCGGTCGCCCTGTTCAAGCCGTGCACGAACCTCGTCGGCTTCCGGAGCGCCGAGTTCGGTGAAGATCGCAAATGCCTCACGCCACGAAACCCGGGCTGCTTCAGCGCCCTCGGTATGTTGCACAGCAAGGCCAAGGTAGTCGAGGGTGCGGGCCTCACCGTGGCGGGCTCCGACCTCTCGGTGGATCATCAGGGCTTGATGGCAGTGATCGATGGCCTCGTCGAATCGCCCCAGACACCGGTACGTCTCGCCGAGGTTCGCGAGAGCCACCCCTTCGCCCCGGCGATCCTCGACCTCTCGGTGGATCATCAATGCCCGTTGGTAGCAGTCGATGGCCTTCGCGACCTGTCGCAGGTCCCGGTAAAGATCGCCGAGATTGTTCAGGGTTCCACCTTCCCCGTAGCGGTCTCCGACCTCTCGACGGATCGCCAGGCTGCGCTGACAGCATTCGATCGCCTCCTTGAACCGCCGCAGCCGCCGGTAGACGATTCCGAGTTTGTTCAGGGTACGGCCCTCACCGCAGCGGGCTCCGACCTCTCGAGAGATCGCCAGGCTGCGCTGGTAACAGTCGATC
Source organism: Egibacteraceae bacterium (assembly GCA_050743125.1). GTDB lineage: Bacteria > Actinomycetota > Nitriliruptoria > Euzebyales > Egibacteraceae > JBOGEB01. Next base: position 2,101 of record JBOGEB010000060.1, on the reverse strand, counting down.
GCCTCCTTGAACCGCCGCAGTTCCTCATGGGCAGCGCCGAGGCTGGTCAGCATCCACGCTTCAGCCCGTCGGTCGTGGGCCGCCTGGGCGGCTGCCAGACCGACGTGGTGGGTGTCATGCCAGTCCACCCAATGCTTCCGCAGATAAAAGAAGCTCCACAAAGCGTCGGCGAGTTGCCAGGCCATCGTGCGCAGACCGCAGTCGGCAGCTTGGCGGGTAGCAGCAACCAGGCTGGTCCGCTCCGCCTCAAACCAGGCCAACGCCTGCGCAGGAGCCATAGCCCGGTCCGAGTTGCCTGGGCTGTCGCGCTGTAGGCGGCGACGCGCCGGGGTCAGGACACGGTCGGCAGCCTCGGCCCCCTCCAGGTACCAATTGAGCATCCGCCGCACTGCGGCAGCCTGCTCCTGGTCAGATTCCTCAGCATGGACGCACTCACGGGCGTACAGACGTAGCAGGTCATGAAATCGGTACCGGCCGGGCGTGGCGGCTGGTTCGAGCAAGTGGGCGTCGACCAGGGCCTCCAGAAGGGCCTCGGCGTCCTCGAGGGTGGTGTCGATCGACGTGGCGGCCACGCCGACGGTGAAGTGGGGGCCGGCGACAAGCCCAAGACGGCGGAACATCCGCGCGGTGAGCAGATCCAGGCCCTTGTAGGACAGGGCGAAACTGGCACGGACCTCGACATCTCCTGTCTTGAGCTCGTGCAGGCGGTACTGCTCGTCGGCCAGCCGCTCCGCGAGGTCGGCCAGCGTCCAGCCGGGCCGGGCCGCGAGTCTGGCCGCGGCGATCCGCACCGCCAACGGCAGGTGGCCGCACAAGCAGGCCACCTCGATTGCGGCCTGCGGCTCACGGTCCACCCGGTCGTTCCCGGTGACGCGGGCCAAGAGCTCGACCGCCTCCTCAGGGTCCAACACGTCAAGATTGAGCAAGCGCGCCCCGTCCTGAGCGACCAACCCGCTCAGCATGTCACGGCTGGTGACCAGCACCAGACACGTTGGGCTGCCGGGCAGCAACGGCCGCACCTGATCGGCAGACGAGGCGTTGTCCAACACCACCAGGGCGTGTTTTCCGGCCAGCAGCGATCGGTACAGGCTGGCCTGCTCATCCACGTCGACCGGCAGCGCCTCGTCCGGCGTGCCCAGGGCGCGCAGAAACCGGTCGAGCACCTGCGCCGGGCACAGACGCTGCCGAGCGTCATAGCCGTGCAGGTTGACGTACAGCTGGGCATCGGGGAAGCGGGGCGCCAGCTCGTGAGCGAGATGCACCGCCAGAGCGGTCTTGCCCACGCCCGCCGTGCCGGCGATCGCCGAGATCACCACCGTCTCCCCACCAGTCCCGCGCTCTGACACCAACTCGTGCAGCCCAGCAAGCTCGGCTTGGCGCCCGGTGAACTCGGCCACATCCGGTGGCAACTGCGCCGGTGTCCTCGGCAGCGCGGTCAGCAGCTGCGGCGCGCCGATCTGCACGGCCTGGGCGGTGATGATCGCGCCGACCCGGGGCTGCCCGGCGACCTGGGTGACGAACCCGCCGAGGGCCGGATGGCGGCGGACCTCCTCAATCCAGGCAGCCAGCTCACTGTGGAAGATCGGATCCTGAGCGATGTGGTCCTGCAGCGCCTCGGCCAGGTGCTGGAGGCTGACGGTGTCGTCGGGGGCCTCCTGGGCTCGCTCCAGCACGGCGGTGGCCCGCGGGTCACGCGCGAAGCGGCGGCGCACCACACCTACGAGCCGGCCCATCGCCGACCAGGCGCTCCGGCCGGCCTCCCCACCCACGCTCTCCAGCGCCTTGGTCGCCAGCACCGTGGCCACCGTCAGCGTGAGCGGATCCACCGCCACCGCGCCCCCTTCACCCAAGCGCCGCCTGTCATAGGAGAGTGTAGGGAGGCGGAGCCTACGGCGTTTTGAAGATCGCGTGACCGCCGATCCGCCTCACTGGACGTGAGGCAGGTAAACGTAATCGGGTGTGTCGACTCGGTCGTCTCTGAGACGACCGAGTCGACACAGATTCAGAGTTGACGGCGGCGGGGGAAGGCGCAGACGTACATGGCGTCGGTGCGGTCGAGGTCGCCGGTGAGCTGGGTGCCGGGGTCACCAGGCAGGTGCGT
>JBOGEB010000059.1:0-22109 GCA_050743125.1 Egibacteraceae bacterium | reverse complement strand
GCCTGGTCCTTGGTGGCGGACACCATCCGGTTGAGCCACTCGTTCTTCAACGCCGCGGAGAACGACTCCGCCGTGGCGTTGTCCCAACACACCCCGGTGCGCCCGACCGAGCCGCGCACACCGTATTCCGCTGAACAGGCTCGGAGCCGATAAGACGTGTGCTGTGTCCCACGGTCGGAATGAAAAACGCAGCCGGGCCGCAGATCGACGTGATCCGCGGCGGCGTCGACCGCGGCGCACACCAGATCGGCGCGCAGACTGTCCGACGTCGACCAGCCGACGACCGTCTTCGAATGACAACCGGTCACCGTGGCCAGATACGCCCCAGCCCTCCCACGTCGGAATGCACGTAATATCGCCGACCGGCTCGGCGCCTGGCGCGTGGGCGGTGAAGCCGCGGGCCGCCAGATCCGGGATGCCCGCCTCGCCGCCCTGAACGGCCGTGGCAGGCTTGTACGGGCGGGGCTGGCAGGCGACCAGGCCCTCCTCGCGCATCAGCCGGCGCACGAGCTCGTCGGACACGTCCTCGCCGGCGCGGGCCAGCTCGACGCGCACGCGCCGGCAGCCGCACGTCGCGAAGCTGCCGTCGAAGACCTGTTTCATCCCGGTTTTCGGCTCCTCGCGTCGCCGCTCGGACAGCGACGCCGGCCGGCCGCGCCACTCGCAGAAACCGGATTTGGGCACGTCCAGCCAGCCGCACATTTCTGCGGTCGGACAGCCGGCACAACTCCCGCGTCGACGACCGCGTAGCTGTCGCTCACCGCTGCTCCGACGCGGAGAAGGCGACCGGTCGGGTGGCCCGGGGGGATCTCACCCCCGGGCTCCCACAGATCCGTGCGTAACAATCTCTCGTTACACGGCTCTTGTCACCCTGTCCGCCAGAACGAATGGACCCATTCCCAATGCGCCAGGAAGCGCGGGTACTGCTTGGTCGCTCTCTTCCAGGCGGCATGGGCTTTCTTGAACGTCCGCAACCGTTTGTGTTTCTTACGCAGCCAGCGCACCAGGTAGTGGTTGATGCGCTGGAACAGCGGGTACAACGCGGACCGGTAAAACGCCCCATAGTAGTTCATCCACCCACGCACGACCGGATTGATCAGTCGCGCCAGGTCGGTGAACGTGGACCCGGTACGTAGGTGCAGCCGCCAAGACCGCACCCGCGCGCCCATCTTCTTCAACGCGTCGGCGCTGACCGCGGGCAAAAACGACGTAAAACACACGCCGTTGCGGTCAGACGCCTTGCGTGCCCGGAACGTGAACCCCAGGAACGTGAACGCGGTGTGCTCATAATCCAGCCGCCGCCTCCCGTCCCGGCAATACACGATCTTGGTCTTGGCCGGGTGCAGACGCAACCCGACCTGGGCCATCCGCTCGCCAATCTCTGCCAGCACCCTGCGGGCCTGACGCTCGGTCACACAGTGCACGACCGCGTCGTCCGCGTACCGCTCGAACGCGACGCCGGGGTGCTCCCGGACCATCCACGCGTCGAAGGCATAGTGCATAAACAGATTGGCCAGCACGGGCGAGACCGCAGACCCCTGCGGGGTCCCCCGGTCCCGCTGGACCAAGGTCCCGTCGGGCTGCTGTATAGGGGCGGCAAGCCACCGTTTCACATACAGCAGCACCCACAGAGCGTCGGTGTGCGCTTCTACCGCCTTGACGACCAGGTCCCACGGCACGCTGTCGAAGAACTTCTGGATGTCCAAATCGATCACCCAGTCGGTCTTCCAACACCGCTTCCGGCAGGCCTCGACCGCGTCCAAACCCGACCGCCCCGGCCGGTAACCATAGGAGTCGGGATGAAAGATCGGCTCGACCTTGTCCCCCAACCTTGTGGCTGCCACCGTCTGTGCGATCCGATCCGCGACCGTGGGCACCCCCAGCACCCGGGTCCCGCCGCCATGCGGCTTGGGTATCTCCACCGCGCGCACCGGAGGCGGGAAATAGCTCCCCGACGACATCCGATTCCAGATCTTGTACAAGTTGCCCTTCAGATCCGTCTCGAAGTCGGCCAGAGAGCACTCGTCCACGCCCGGCGCACCCTTGTTCGCCCTGACTTTCAGATAGGCCTCCCACACCTCCTGCTTAGAAATCTCAAACGGCTTGCCTGACGGCTTCAGCTCATCCACCCGATTCCTCCCAGGCCACGCCCGGTTGACCGACCGGACAAACCACGGATGACCCGGCCCCTTCGCTCCGCCCCCATTACAGGGGCCTCACCGCTACTACGAGCCGGTCCGCCGGCACACCACCGCGACGGTACTCTGCCCCTTGCGGTTCATCCGTTTGGGGTCCTCCCTATCGCCCTTCTCCCGAAGAACGGTATCGGGGTGTGCCTTCCCACGTTCCACGCGACAGCCGCGGACCAGGCTCGCGCCGCCTCCATGCCGGGCACCGCCTGGCCAATACTCGGGCACCCGCCAGGCTCATCCCGGGCCAAAAAGTAACACCCGGTTTCGACGCCACCTATCAATAACGACACGTCGTCAGCGGATCGCTTGCGCTCGCCTTCCTGATCCCCACCTGTCATCTCCTGGACGCCTTTTCCGCATCGCTCACCACGACAGCCTTCAGCTAACGCAGCATGCGGCGGTTTGGAGCCTCCCCCCGAAGGGCGGCTCCGAAGGGCCGAACCCTCATCTGTCGCGCAGCACCACGCTCGGTCGCTTGCTACCTCATGCGGCCTCCCGTGCTCGTGGCGCACCTTCTTTCAGAAAATCGTTCTGCGTCCGCAGGCCGCGGATCTCACGCTCGAGCTCACGAAGCCGGGCGCGCTCGGACACCGTCAGCGCCGCCTCGTCGTCGGTGCGCCCTTTCCGCCAGGCGTTGACCCAGCTCCCGAGCGTGCCTTCGTTGAGCCCCAACTCACGGGCGGCCTGTGCGATCGGACGGGCAGGGTCGAGCACCATCTTGACGGCTTCTTCCCTGAGCTCGGCAGAGAATCTCCTACGCTGTTGTGGCACCTTTTACCCTTTTCGGACCAGTATAAACCCTAGTAGGCATACTGTCCGGAAAGTCAGGGGCAGGTCACGATCGGATCCTGGCTGCTGCCGCCGAGGACGATCGGACGATCATCTCCGCGGACGCCGACTTCGGTGTCCTGCTGGCCCTTGGTGGCCACGAGAAGCCATCGGTCGTACTACTGCGCTCCGCCGACCAACTGACCCCCGCCGGGCAGGCGGACCTTCTGGTAGCCAACCTTCCGGCCGTGACCGACGATCTCCTGGGCGGAGCGATCGTGACGTTCGCGCGAGGCCGGGCTCGCGTTCGCCTGCTTCCCATCGTCAAGAAAACACCGCCCAACGATGTCCCGCAGCGCTCTCTGGTGCGCCCGCCGGCTGTCGGACTGGAGTCCCTGCTCGGACAATCCCCTCAGCCAGGCCAAAAGATGCGGGCGCCCGCGGTGCGGTCAGGGTGGCCGAGGAGGGCGGCGCCGAGGGCAGTGGTGGTGTGCACGACCGCGTTGCGATGCCGGGTGGTCGTGAGCAGGCCCGCCTCCCTGAGCACGGTGGCGTGCTGGCTGGCCGAGGCCAGTGAGATGCCCGCCCGCCGGGCGAGCTCGCTGGTCGTGCAGGGGCTGCTGACGGTCTCCAGGACGGCGGCCCTGGTGCGGCCCAGCAGCGCAGCCAGCTTGCCGTCGGCGGCTGGCTCCGCTCGGTCCGAGGCGCCGGGGCGCAGCGCGCTGCCCCTCTCGGCGCCTCGGACCGGGAAGACCAGCACCGGCGGGAGTGCCGGGTCCTGCCGGGTCATCGGCTGCGAGCAGAAGAAGGACGGCAGCAGGACCAGGTCACGGCCTGCCAGGACGAGTTCCTGGTCGACTGGATGCGGCACCTGCAGCACCGGCGGGCGCCAGCTGGTGCCTGGCCACAGGCCGACCAACATCCGCTCGATGCCGCCGTCGACCAGGATCCGCGCCAGCCGGGCCCGCTCGCCGTCGACGGCGGCGTGGATCCTGAGCCAGTACGGGGCGAGGCCGATCCAGAAGTAGCTGAGCGTGGCCTGGCCGAGCAGGTGCTGGGCGGCGCCATCGGCGTCGCCCAGCATGGTGGCCCAGGCCCCGGTGCCGCCCAAGGCTGCCACCTCGGCCCTGATCCGGCTGGGCGAGGTGGCCAGCACCTGGTTGACCGCATGCTCCGGGCTGACGCCGCCACGGGTGGGGGTCAGGAAGTCCGGCCACCGGTGGGAGGACGACACGAGCGCGCGCAACCGCCGCGTGGGCGGGTCAGCCGGCCGAGCGTATGCCGCCGCCACGTCTCGAGTGTTACGCCCGCACGCTGCTGGCCGAGGACGCGCAAGCTCAGCACGGTCTCCCACAGGGGATCCGGGGCACGTGCCACCCTGACCCGTGCGAGGTCTTCGCTGGTGAAATAAATACACAGCAAAGACCCGCCATGCGCAGCCACGGAATACGTGCCCATGCGGAATAGGCGGGAGGCGAATAGGGCGGGAGTCCAGTGTAGATCGAAACAGTCTGGGCCCAAAGGCCGGCTTGACCCGTTCATGGGCACGCAATTCATGCGTTTGTCGATGTTCACCAAGGATTTAAATTTTCTGCCTTCGGCTCCGGAAAATACCGCAGGCGAAACCCTGTGACCTGGGTGTTTCAGCCGAGCCTGAAAGGCTTTGCGCATCTTGCGCCCGCCAGCGGAGGCTGGGATCGAGCTGGTGACAGCGGTGACCCGAGATCCGCCACGGCCGCTGTGCCGGCTGCCTCGCCGCCATTCACGGATACGAAAGGGAGGTGCCTGCAGAATGCGCGACAACTTCTTCGCACAGCTGGACGGCGTCATCGAGAGGGAATGGGCCGCAATCAAGGCAGGCCCATTCGCGCAGCACGTGATGCAGCTCGGAGTGGACAAGGACCTCTACAAGCTCGCCATGCTGCAGATCTACCACTACACCAGGCACAACGCGATCAACCAGGCGTTCGCCACCTGGCGCGTGGAGCCGGAGCGGATCGGCGTGCTGCGTTTCTGTTTCGAGCATGCCAGCGAGGAGCTCGGTCACGAGCGAATGGTCGTCCACGACCTGGAGTCGATCGGGCTGTTCGAGCCAGGCGACCTGACCGCCCCGCCACTGCCGGCCACCGAGGCGTTCATCGGCTACCTCTACTACGTCGGCCTGCACTACGGCGCCGTGCCCCGGCTCGGCTACAGCTACTGGGCCGAAAGCGTCTACGGCCATATCGGCGACCTGCTCGGCAGGGCACGGTCGGACCTGTCTCTGACCGACCGGCAGATGAGCTTCTTCGTGGCGCACGCGGTCATCGACGAGAAGCACGCCGAGGAGGTGCGACGCGCCATCGGGCAGCACGCCAGGGAGGGCGCCGAGCGGGACCTGATCCTCCAGGTCGCCCGCACCACGCTGCGGCTGACCGGCGCGCTGCTGGACGAGGTCCACCACACGTACCACGTCGGCGCCCCCGAGTGCACCGCGAGCGCGGCATGATCGGCGGGTTCTCCCTCGGCGGGTTCTCCCTCGACCTCGCTCGCACGCCGGCGGACTCCGCCGAGGCCCGCCGGCTGCGGGACGAGGTGTACCGGGCCAAGTTGGGGTTGGACACCCGGCAGTGGCCCCAGGACGACGCCCGGGACCGGGCGGGCTACCTGTTCCTGCTCAGGGAGCACGGGTCCCTCGTCGGCACGGGCCGGGTCATGCGCACCAACTCGCCGCTGTGCGAGCTGCGCGCGCTGGGCCAATTGCCGGCCCACCTGCACCGCGACACTGACACGTGCGAGGTGGGCCGGGTCGCCACCCGCAAGCGCGCCGACGGCATCCCCACCAGCCTGGTCATGCTGTGCCTGGGCGCGAGGTGGCTGCTGCGCCACACCGACCTGCGGCGCTACGTCGCCTACGCCAGGGTGTCCGTCCTGTGGCTCTACCAGAAGGTCGGCGCCGCCGACCTGGGCACCCGGTTCCAGATCCCCGACCGGGGTGACGCGCAGTACGCGGTGATCCTCGGCGAGCTCGCCGACGCGGCGACCGCCGTCGATCGGTTCGGCGCCGGGGTTGCCGCGCGCACGCAGTCCGAGGCGCGGTGAGCCATGGCCGGCAAGCACGTCCTCGTCTTCGGCTACCACGGTTTCCGCAACGCTGGTGCGGAATCCCGGCTGGTGTCGATCGTGCACGCGCTGCGCGAGTTGTTGGGGGGTGACCACGTCCACGTGGTCACCTTCCACCGGCACCATCTCGACTACCTCAGCGGCGTGCGCAAGCGCTACCTCCATCCCGCGTTCTACAAGGCCGGCGCCCGCCAGCTGCTGCGCGACGTGGACATGGTGGTGTTCACCGAGGGCAACATGCTGAGCGACGCCTTCACCAAGCACATGGTGCTGGCCCACACCACTGTGCTGGAGCAGGCCGCCGCGGCCGGCGTGCCCGCAGCCGCGCTGGCGATCGACTCCGGCCCGCTGCACGCGTCCCGCCGGCCCCGGGTGATGGCCGCTTTGAACATCCTGCGGCTGCTCACCCTGCGCACTCCGGCCGCCCTCGACGAGCTGCGGGAGCGCGGGCTCACCATCCCGGTCACGGTCACCGCGGACTGCGCGGTGTCCATGCCGTTGCCCTCGGAGGCGGTCCGCGCCACCGTCACCGCCCAACTGGGCCTGCACGCCCCGCGGATCCACGGCCTGGCCCCAGTGGACTTCTTCATGTACCCGGCGCGGATGGCGCTGGCCGGCCGGCCGGGGGAGTACGTGCGGTACCCGTTCAAGGGCACCTGGCCGGACGGGGGGCGGGCACGCAGCGCGCGGCTGGTGGAGCAGTGGGCCGCGTTCGGCGCCGGGCTGGCCGCCCGCGACCCGGAGTGCGCGCTGGCCGTGGTGGTCATGGACCCGTCCGACAAGCGGATCGGACTGGCCCTGCGCGCGGCGCTGGTCCGCCGCGTGGGCGACCCGCAGCGGGTGCGCCTGGTCTCCTGCCTCGCGCTCGACACCGTGCAGATGTCCGCCGCGCTGAGCCGGCTCACCACGATCGCCACCTCCCGCTACCACGCGCTGGTGATGCCGCTGGCCTACGCGGTGCCGTTCGTGGCGGTCGGGCACGACAATCGGACCCGGTTCATCACCCAGGAGATGGGCGTGGAGCGCTACTTCGTTCAGCACGACACCCCAGAGCTGGCCGCCGTGCTCGCCGACCGGCACCGCCAGCTGATGGCCGAGCGGGACGAGCTGCGGCCTGCGCTGACTGCCATGTTCGCCGACTTCCAAGAGCGGGACCGGGAGAACTACCGGCTGCTCGCAAAGGTGGTGGAGGAATGACCGGCACGGTCGCGGTGACCGGAGGGACCGGGTTCATCGGCGCCCATGTGGTCCAGCGACTGGTGCGGCGCAGGGAGCGGGTCCGGGTCCTGGTCCGCAGCCTGAAGCGGCTGGAGAGCCTGCCCGGCCTGGACGTGGACCCAGTCGAGGTGGACCTGGCCGACTCCGAGGCGGTGCGGCGCGCGCTGGACGGCTGCGCGCTCCTGTTCCACCTGGCCGGCGAGATCGGCGGCCGGGACCGGGACCGGATCTGGGCGATCAACGCCGAGGTGCCGCCCCGGATCGTGGAGGCGGCCGCCGAGGCAGGGCTGCGCCGGGTGGTCGTGACCTCCACGGCCAGCGCCGTCGGGCCGGCCCCCCATGGCGAGATCACCGACGAGGACACCCCGTACCGGTCCTCCGGCTTCGTCTACATGGACTCGAAGCAGGCCGGGGAGACCGCGGCGCTGGAGGCCGGGCGGCGATGCGGGATCGAGGTCGTCGTTACCAACCCCACCTACACGCTGGGCGCGGCGCTCGAGCGGGCGCTGCTCGGCGCCCCGTCCACCCGGCTGGTCGGCAACTACCTGCGTGGCCGGCTGCCGGCCGTGGTCGACGCCTACAACAACTTCGTCGGCGTGGAGGACGTGGCCGCCGGCCACCTGCTGGCGGCCGAGCGCGGCCGTCCCGGCGAGCGGTACCTGCTCGGCGCCGAGGACCTGACCTGGGTGCAGTTCATCGAGCGGCTGCGCGAGGTCTCAGGAGTAGCCCACCCGGTGGTGGTGCTGCCGCGCCGTGTGGAGCGGCTGGCCAACCGCAAGCGGCTGCTGGGCCTGCCCAACCCGCTGCCGAGGGAGGCGGTCCGGCTGATGGCCGGGGACTGGCGGTACTCGGTGGACAAGGCGCGGCGCGAGCTGGGCTACGCGCCGCAGCCGATCGACCAGGCGCTCGCCACGACCGTGGACTGGTACCGCGAGCTGATCGATGACGGCCGGTTCGCCCAGGCGCCCACGCGCTCCGTGGACCGGATGGGCCAGCTCGTGCGCGGCGCCCGCCGGGTCGGCCTGCTCGCCGCGCTGCGGGCCACCGTCCGGCTCCGGGTCGTCTGAGCCGGGGTCCTTTCGCGGAAGCCCCCACGGAGCCCCACGATCGAGGAGGAGCCATGAGATCCGAGACGCCGGTCTCACCGCGCGCGCCCTCGCTGGCGCCAGGGACGCTGGCCGAGCTGGTGCTGGCAGCCGGTGACCGGTTCGTCGGCACGGCCGCGTTCCAGCACAAGACCGCCGGCGGCTGGACCGAGGTGTCCTACGCCGCGCTGGTCCGCACCGTCCGTGAGCTGGCGGCCGGCCTGATCGACCTGGGCGTGGAGCGCGGGGACCGAGTCGCCCTGTTCGCCGGCACCCGGCCCGAGTGGAGCTGGGCGCACTACGCGGCGCTGTGCGCCGGGGCTGTCCTGGTCCCGCTCTACCCGACCAGCTCGGTCGAGGAGGTCCGGCACATCCTGCGGCACTCCGGTGCCAAGGTGGCGGTCGTGGAGGCCACCGAGCACCTCGGCAAGGTGCGCACGGTCCGCGGCGACCTGCCCGAGCTGGACGAGGTCGTGGTCGTCGACCCGGACGGCGACCCCACCGGAGCCACGCTCACCCTGGACGAGCTGGCCAGGCACGGCCGTCGGCAGCCGGGGCCGCTGGAGCGGCGGCTGGCCGAGATCGAGCCCACCGACCTCGCCGCGATCCTGTACACCTCGGGCACGACCGGCCCGCCCAAGGGCTGCATGCTCGACCACGCGGCGTGGCTGGCCACGGTCGCCATGACCGCGCGGGCGCTGCCGCTGCGCCCCGGCGAGCGCGGATACCTGTTCCTGCCGCTGGCGCACGCCTTCGCCCACCTGGTCGAGCTGGTCGCCCTCGAGTGCGGCGGGACGCTGGTGTTCTGGGAGGGCGACATGGCCAAGATCGCCGCCGACCTGGCCGCGACCAGGCCGCACTACTTCCCCAGCGTGCCCCGGCTGTTCGAGAAGCTCCACGCGGTCATCACCCGCCAGGTCGCCGAGTCCAACCGGATGAAGCAGGCGCTGTTCTCCTGGGGCCTGCGCACCGGGCGGCAGGCCCGTGGCACCGGCCCGCGGCCGCTGGGCCGGCTGGCCAAGGCGCGGCTGGCCGTGGCGGACCGGTTAGTGCTGGCCAAGGTCAGGGGCGTGCTCGGCGGCCAGATCAAGCAGTGCATCACCGGCGCCGCCCCGATCGCCCCGGAGATCCTGGAGTACTTCTGGGCGATCGGCGTGCCCGTGTTGGAGTCCTACGGCATGACCGAGTCCCCGGCCATCGCCCTGAACCGGCCAGACGACGTGCGGATCGGCTCGGTCGGCAAGCCGCTGCCGGGCATGCGAATCACGATCGCCGACGACGGCGAGATCCTGCTCCAGGGACCCAACCTGCTCCGCGGCTACTACCGGGACGAGGCGGCCACCGCAGCCGCGATCCGTGACGGCTGGCTGCACACCGGCGACCTCGGCAGGCTGGACGGGGACGGCTTCCTGTACATCACCGGCCGGAAGAAGGAGCTGATCATCACGGCCACCGGCAAGAACGTCGCGCCGGTCGAGATCGAGAACGCCTTGCGCCAGCAGCGGGGCATCGCCCAGGCCGTGGTCTGCGGCGACCGCCGGCCGTACGTGTCCGCGCTGGTCGCAGTGGACGCCGAGGAGGTCGCGCACGCCCGCGAGGACGCGCGGGCGCTGGTCGAGCGGGCGGTCGACGTGGTGAATGCCAGGCTGTCTCGCGCCGCGCAGGTCAAGCGGTTCACGATGCTGCCGCGCGAGCTGTCACAGGAGGCCGGCGAGCTGACCCCGACCCTGAAGCTCAAACGTGCCGTGATCTCCCAACGGTACGCCGACCTCATCGACCGCATGTACAACGCCTCATGACCGCCCGACCCCGGTCGAGCGAACTCAGCGCGCGGTCACCCTCGCCGGAGCGAGTCGAGCACCTCGGTGGCGTGCCGGTCCGGCGGGAAAACGGGGTACCACACGCGCTCGACCATGCCGTCCCGGAGGAGCATGGTCAGCCGCCTCAAGAGCACGCGGCCGGCGACCTCGAAGACCGGGAGTCTCCACGCCCGGGCGAGCCTCAGCCGGGCGTCGGAAACCAAGGGGAACGGCAGGGCGAGCCGCTCGGCGGCCTCCCGCTGATACGCAGACTCCTCGGTCGAGGCGCCGAGCACTTGCACACCCATCGCGGCGAACTCGGCGTGCCAGTCCCGGAAACCACAGGCCTGGAGCGTGCACCCGCGGGCGCCCGGGATGAGATCCCAATGGGGCACCAACGGCGCGGCCTCCGGATGGCCCAGACGGGGGTAGCAGAACAGCACGGTAGGCCCTGGCGGCTGACCCACCACGACTTCTCCGTCGGTCGCCGGCAGCCGGATCGGGGACACGTGCGTTCCTCGCAGATGCTCGGCGGCGCCGTCGTCGTCCGGCACGGGAAGATTCGGCGGCAACATCGGCGGGTCGGGTACGGACATGGCGCCACCCTGCCGCCGTGCCCGTTCTGGGGCAACCAACTCCCGGTGCCTTTCGGAAGGCCGATCGGAGACTGATTCATGACGGAATGGTTGGGGCGTCAGGCAACGGAGATCGCGACCGCGGTGCGGGCGGGTGAGGTCACGGCGCGCGCGGTGGTGGCCGAGCACCTGGCGCGGATACGCGCGATCGACGGCGAGCTGGGCGCATTCCGGGTGGTCCGGGAGCAGCGTGCGCTGGCCGAGGCGGACGTCGTGGACGCCCGCGCCGACCGAGCGGACCTCCCACTGGCCGGCGTGCCGCTGGCGGTCAAGGACAACACCGCCGTGGCCGGGGAGGCGGCCAGGTGCGGATCGGCGGCCACCCCGGACGAGCCGGCCGCCGCCGACCACGAGGTGGTGCGCCGGCTGCGCGCCGCCGGCGCGGTCGTCGTGGGCCTCAGCAGCATGCCCGAACTGGGGCTCTTCCCGATGGACGACAGCGTTTACGGGATCGCGCGTAACCCGTGGCGCCCGGAGCGCACGCCCGGCGGGTCGTCCGGGGGCGCGGCCGTCGCGGTGGCCGCCGGTATGGTTCCCGTGGCCCAGGGCAACGACGGGCTGGGCTCGATCCGGATCCCGGCGGCCTGCTGCGGGCTGTTCGGCCTCAAGCCCGGCCCCGGTGTGCTCCCGCCGCCGTTCGAGCAGGGGAACCCGTGGTTCGGGCTGGCCGAGCACGGCCCGCTCGCCACCACCGTGGCCGACGCCGCGCTCCTGCTGGCGGTGATGGCGGGCCGGCCGGAGTGGGCCGAGGTCGCCGTGCCGGACCGCCCGTTGCGGGTGGCCGTGTCCACCCGGCCGCCGGTGGCCGGGTTGCCGGTGGACCGGGAGTACCAGGCCGCCGCGCGCGCCGCCGGGAAGGCGCTTGCCGATGCCGGCCACGATGTGCGCGCCGCCGACCGCCGTACCCGCTGACCCTCGGCACGACTGTCCTGGCGACCTGGTGCGTGTGCGCAGACGGCTGCACCCGGGCGCTGGACCGGCGGACGCTGGACCGGCCCGCCCGGCGGCACGCCCGCGCCGGCCGCCTGGCCCGCCGGCTCAGGCTTGCGCGACCACAGACCCGGCAGCGTTGGCGGAACCGGCTCGAGCCCTTCTTCGCCCACATCGACGTGCTCGTCACCCCCGCGCTCGCCCAGCCGCCCCCGGCCGCTGTGCGCTGGGGCGATCGGGGCTGGCTGCGCAACGTCGCCGCCGCTAGCCGGTACTCCCCGTTCGCCCCGCCGTGGAACCTCGCGGGCTGGCCCGCCGCCGTGGTGCCCGCCGGCCTGCACCGCACCGGCGTTCCCCTCGCTGTCCAACTCGTCGCCCCACCCGGCGGCGAGCGCCTGCTCCTCGCCATCGCCCGCGAACTCGAGCTCCACCGACCCTGGCCCCGCACCGCCCCCGCCTACGACCTCGTGCCGACCGGGTAGCGCGAAGGCCGACGGCGGTGGCCAGCGGTGTCCTGCAGCGGTCGGATCAGGCGGAGCACCGAACGTCTGTCAGCTCCCGTCCGGGGGCTGCACTGCACCCGTGCCCGTGTCGGCGCATGCGCTCGGCAAAAGCTGCGGCCTGGATGGAACGTCTGGCGGCTTTTAGGTCGTGGACTCTCCCACGGTGTCGGCTGCGGAGGCTCCCCGTCGCCCGAGTGGCTTGGCGGTTCCTGTGGTGCTGTCTCGGCGAGTTTGGCGTTCTGTCTCGGCGTTGAACTCGGCGCCGAACAGCACGGCAAACGCGGACAGGAACAGCCACAGGAGCAGCACAATCACCCCGCCAATCGCTCCGTAGGTCTGGTCATACCTGCCGAAATTACGCACGTAGAGCACCAACGCGCCGGAACCCGCCAGCCACAGCACGGTCGCGACCACCGTGCCCGGGCTGACCCAAGCAAACCGGGCCCGGTCGCGGTCGGGAGCGTACCGGTAGAGCACCGCCAGGCCGGCCATCACAAGGGCCGCCAACAACGGCCAACGCCCCACAGTGAGAGCGGTCTGGCCTAGCGAACCCAAACCCAGGCTGTCCAGCACGGCCGGCAGCACGGCAAGCAACGCGACCACCAGGATCGCAAACACGATCGCGCCGACAGTCAGCAGTAACGCAAGCCCGCGACGTGCCAAAAATCCGCGGGTCTCGTCCTCGTCATAGGCAACGTTGATCCCCATCAGCAGCCCACCTACGCCCCCCGATGCGCTCCACAGCACGCCCGACAGGCTCAAGACCAACCCGACCGTCAGCCTGGGTTCGGCGCTGCTGGCCGCCTTGCCGAGCTGATCGGTGATCAACGCCAACGCTGCCGGCGGCAAGGCACTGGTGAACGACTGCAACTGGGTCTGGATCTGGCCGGGATCGGCCACCAGTCCGTACAGCGTCGCCAGCGCGAGCAAGCCGGGAAACAGCCCAAACATGGCGTAAAACGCCACGCCTGCCGCTATGAGCGGCACATGGTCGGCCTTGGCCTGTCTGTAGGCGCGGACACCGATGTCCTTCCAGCCTTTGGGGGGAATCTCGGTGGGCTGCTCTGCTTCCCGTCCACGGTCCGCCGTGGCAGAAGACTCGCGGTTGGCTGCCATCATGCTCACCGTTTCGCTGCCGCAGTTGAAACCGGTCATTCGTCTGCGCCCGCTGGGAACAGGTCGCAAAACCAGTATCGATTGCCCGTGGGCCATTCGGGCAGGCGAAGAATGCCGCGCCCCACGCGGATCCAGTTGCCCCCGGTCGACGTGGTAGGACTGCGCCTGGTAGGTGTAGCCGGCCTGCAGCGCCTGCAGCGCGGTGAAGTGGCCCGACTGGGTGGCGGCGACCGAGACGAGGCGGCGGCGAAGGTTTTGCCGGTCAGCGGGTATACGCGAATCTCAACGGAACTTGAGTTCCATGTCAAGCGTGATGCACAAAACTCCAGTTCCCGTGGAGTTTCAGGCGATGCCATGGACCGTGTGCTTCTCGAGCAACTCGTCCAGTATGTGGCGTGCCTTGGGCACGAGCCCGTCGAGAAAGCGGCATAGGCGGGTGCGGGGCCCTCTCGCGCGATCGCGTCTGCTCTAGGAGGCTGCTGAAGAATTCTTGCCCGTATTATACCTTTTAGGAGGTTTATATGGTGTAGTGCGGTTATGCAGGGAGTGAGCCTTCCAGATCGAGAGCTGTTGGACACCGCGGCGCTGTGCGGGCACCTGGTCCCCGCGGGGTCGGTGCTCCCGCTGCTGGCGGAGCGCCGCAAGCGGATCTTTCCTGACGAGTGCGTTCGCCGACCTGTTCGAATCGGAGCGGAGCCGCCCGTCGATCCCGACCGACGTGACCGCGGTCGCGATGGCGCTCAAGGAGTTGGAGGGTCTGTCGGACCGTCAGGCCGCCATGGCGCTGTCGTGTGACATCCGCTGGAAGGCGGCGGCCGGGTTGGCGCCCGACGCCGAGGCGTTCCACCGCACCGTGTTCGTGTGCTGGCGCAGCCGGTTGAACTGTTCGGAGCGTCCGCACCGCATCGACGAGGCGGTCAAGGGCGTCGCTCGTCGGACCGGGATCCTCAACGGCCGGTGCGCCGGGCGCCCGACTCCACCGTTTTGGAAGACGCCGTGGCGACCCAGGACACGGTCACGCAGCTGGTCGCGGCGATCCGCAAGGTCAGAAGGCTCGTGCCCGAGGCGCGCCAGGTCACGGTGTCGGCCCATGACTACGACAAGGCCGGCAAGCCCGACTGCGCGTGGGACGATGACGTCGCCCGCGACGCGCTGGTCAGCGCGCTCGTCACCGATGCGTTGGCGATCATCTTCGAGTGGCCGTGAGTACGAAACCCTGCGCTGGTGTGGCCGTCGGCGTCCACCGTGGCGGGGTCGGCCTGGTCGATCTCGAAGTAGGTGGAGGTGGTGTCGAAGAAGAGCAGGTCGGCGACGGTGAAGAACACCGTCTGTTGGAGTTCGGCCAGCCCGTCGAGCAGGAAGTCCATCGCCCGGTAGCAGGTGGTGTGATCCAGGCCGGCCAGCCCGTCGATGAACACCTCCTCGGACACCCATCTGGTGGCCTCCAGCTCTTCGAGCTCGGGGCCAGCGCCCGGTTGGCGACCAGCGCGAACAGCCCGCTCCATGCGCACGTCCACCCGCCGGCCGGCGGCGACTTGGCGATCGCCTTGGCGATGCCCACACGCTGCCACAGCTGACCGAGCACCCACGCCCCACCCAGATCACGCCCGGCGAGCACCTGTACGTCCCCGGGCTCGAGCGCCGCCAGCGCATCGGCCGGGTCCGGCACTCTGGCGATCGAGCGCACCAGCCACGCCCGTGTCCGGGTGGCGTACGTTGTGGGCCAGCTACAGGTAGCTGGCCACGCTGCCGTCTTTGTTGCGCCGCTTGGTCTCACGCAGGTACATGTCTACGCTTTTAGCACAGCATGGACACAGAATAAGGTATTCCCGGCTATCCGTGTGCCTATACGATCGCGCTTCGCCGGAACTGACTCAAGTCTCTGGCCGGCGCAAACACCATGGGAGGTCGGCGAATCCACCTACGAACTGCTCAACTCCTGTTGTGCGTGGTAGTACTTATCGCGGGAGTGTTGCTGACGGGAAACGCGCTGAGACAGCGGGGTGATCCGGTCATCCGGCTGGCTGGGGACGATCGGATCGGGACGGCGGCGGCGGTGTCACGAGCACACTGGGAGCAAACGGAGACGGTGGTTCTCGCGAGCGCGGCAGGATTCGCTGACGCGCTTGCGGGTGGGGCGCTCGCTGCGGAGCTCGACGCGCCGCTGCTCCTCACCACACCTGCCGGCTTGTCGGAGGAGACCCGCGGCGAGATCCAGCGGCTGGACGCTCGCCATGTGAGCGTCCTCGGTGGTCCGCAGGCAGTGTCGGACGCCGTGGTCGACACCCTGCGGGCTGCGGGCCTGACCGTGCATCGGCTCGGCGGCGGTGACCGGTACGAGACCGCGGCGCACATCACGCGAAGGCTCGGCCCGGCTCCCGAGGTCGCGCTCGCGTCCGGCGAGACGTTCGCGGATGCGCTCGCGGCGGGCGCGCTGGCGGCCTCACCGGACCGGGTGCCGACGTTGCTCACGATGCGCGACGGTCTTCCCATCGTCACAGAGCAGGCTCTTACCCAGGTCGGCGCCCAAAAAGTGACGATCGTCGGCGACAAGACCGCAGTGTCCAAGCACGTCGAGGACCGCCTCACCACGCTCGGCTACGACATCGAGCGGCTTGCAGGGCCGACACGGTACGAGACCGCCGCCCTTGTGGGCGGAGAAGCACTGCGCCGCATCACCGCACCAACCCTCCCGGTCGTCATCGCGACCGGAGACGATTTTTCCGACACGCTGGCGGCAGCCGCGCTGGCAGCGCGCCTCGATGGGCTGCTGGTGACGCTGCCCCGTCAGGGCCCAGCGCGCGCACCAAAAGTCGAGCGGCTGCTCACCCTCGCCGGTCCCCGCCTCGACTCCGGCTGGATCGTGGGCAGCCAGACGGCCGTCACCGACACCGCACCGATCGTGAGGGCGATCAGCACCGGGCCACTCCGCTTCACACCCGTCGCACAAGGCCGACCAGGCGACGGAGCAGCCGCGACGGTTGAGCCGCTCGCCACGCAGGCAGCGCTTGACGTCCTGGCCAGCGGCGGTAACGCGGTCGACGCGGCGATCGCCGCAGCCGGGATGATCGGCGTTGCTGAGCCGTTCTCGGCCGGGATCGGCGGAGGCGGGTTCATGGTTGTCTACTCGGCGGCCGAAGATCGGGTCACAACCTTCGACGCCCGTGAGACCGCACCCGCAGCCTTCTTCTCAGAGGTCTTCCTCGATCCGGAGACCAGGGAACCAATCTCGTTCGACGAGCGAGCGACGAGCGGCCTCGGGGTCGGGGTGCCCGGCACAGTCGCGGGATGGGCGCTGGCGCTCGAGCGGTTTGGGACCCGCTCGCTGGCCGAGCTGCTGGAGCCCGCGATCGAGGCCGCCGATTATGGCTTTCCACTCGACAGGGTGTTCGTCTCCGAGGTTAAGGAAAACGCGGAGCGCTTCGCCGCCTTTACCTCGACCGCCGCGCTTTACCTACCGCTCGACGGACAACCCCAGCCCGAAGGCGCGTGGTTCCGAAATCCCGACCTAGCCGAAACGATGGAGCAAGTCGCCGAGGCTGGTCCTCGCGCCCTCTACACGGGCCCCGTCGCCGAGGCGATCGTTGGCGCCGTCCGAGAGCCCCCGATTGTGCCTGGCACCGACCTCGAGATCCGCCCAGGGCTGATGACCACGGCCGACCTCGCCAGCTACAAGGCGCTCGTGCGTGAGCCCGTCACCAGCGAGTATCGGGAGTACACCCTCTATGGCATGGGGCTGCCGAGCAGCGGCGGGCTGACCATTGCGCTGGCGCTGAACCAGCTCGAGCGGTTCGATCTCGGTGCGATGTCCCGTGAGGAAGCGCTACACAACGAGCTCGAGTCGATCCGCCTGGCATGGGCCGACCGCAACGCCTACATGGGCGACCCGGCATATGTCGATGCGCCGGTTTCCGGGCTGCTCGCACAGAAATACGCAGACAACCGGAGCGCGCTTATCACCGAGACCCCGAGCACCACCCTTCGCGAGGCTGGTGACCCGTTCGCCTACCAGGATGTCCCAGGCGCCTCCGGTCCGCAGGCGACCCCAGCAGAGTCCTCCCGGACAGGAGCGACCACGCACCTGACCGTCGCCGACGCGGAAGGGACTATCGTCTCGTACACGTTCACGATTGAGCAGATCGGCGGCAGCGGCATCGTCGTCCCGGGCTATGGGATCCTCCTGAACAACGAGTTGACTGACTTCGACCCAGTACCGCCGCACCCGAATGCACCTGCAGCCGGCAAGCGCCCACGGTCGAGCATGAGTCCCACGATCGTGTTCCGCGACGGCAAGCCAGTGTTCGCGCTCGGCACGCCCGGCGGCACGACGATCATCCCGACGGTGTTTCATACGCTGATCGGCGCGCTCGACCTCGGCGACGACCTGCCGACCGCGATCACCGCACCGCGCGTCATGAATTTCAACGACCCATCAAGCGTTGCCGAAACGCACTTCCTGACCACGCCACAGGCAAAAGCGCTGAGGGCTAATGGTCACACCTTCGAAGACGTCGACGAGATCGGCGCCGTCACGGGGATTGCATTCGGACGGGACGGTGCCCCGACCGCCGTCGTCGAACCGGTCCGGCGGGGCAGCGGCGCCGCCGGGGTGACCTCCAACCGGTAGAATAGGGATCACCTGCGGGTGTAGCTCAATGGCAGAACTCCAGCCTTCCAAGCTGGCTATGGGGGTTCGATTCCCCCCCTCACCCGCCCCACAGGTCCGCGAGGACGTACTCGGCGCCCTCCAATGGGCAGCGGCAGCTGCACAGGAGCGAGAGCTGCCTCTCGCGGCCTCCGGTTGAGGCTGCTTGTCGATGCCAACCTCTCACCGCGCGTGGCAGCACGGTTGCGAGCGGCTGGCCACGACGTCATCCATGTGGCGGACTGCGGCTTGCTTGCGCCCAGCGGCGATCGGATCCTGGCTGCTGCCGCCGAGGACGATCGGACGATCATCTCCGCGGACGCCGACTTCGGTACCCTGCTGGCCCTTGATGGCCACGAGAAGCCATCGGTCGTACTACTGCGCTCCACAATCTGCGCGGTCCAGCCCGCCGAGGGAGTGGGGGCGCCAGCGTCAACAAGACCAGCCAGTCGGCGGCGACGGTGTCGCGCAGCACCCGCCCGTGCAGGCCGAGATTGTCGAAGGGCACAAAGGATGGATCTGGCTGCTTGTCCATTACGCTCCGGCGAGCATCTGGCGAGCATCTGCTGTCTG
This sequence comes from Egibacteraceae bacterium, assembly GCA_050743125.1. Taxonomy (GTDB): domain Bacteria; phylum Actinomycetota; class Nitriliruptoria; order Euzebyales; family Egibacteraceae; genus JBOGEB01. The sequence goes on along the minus strand of JBOGEB010000059.1, from coordinate 3,543 downwards.
CCGGGACACCGGTGCGGCAGACAGACCTCAGGTCGATGCCAGCGATTCCACCCAGGGACTCGATATCATCTCGACATGATATAAGCTCGGAGGTATCATCGGTGGCATGGGAGGTGCTCTACACCGACGAGTTCGGCGAGTGGTTCGAAACCCTCGCCGAGGACCAGCAGGATGCCATCATCGCCCGCGTCGACCTGCTGGAGGGGCACGGCCCGGCGCTCGGGCGACCAATTGTCGACACCGTCGCCCGGTCCCGGCACGCCAACATGAAGGAGCTGCGGGTCTCGGCCGGCGGAGCGCTGCGCCTCCTGTTCGCGTTCGACCCCGCGCGTCAGGCGGTGCTGTTGCTCGGCGGCGACAAGGCCGGCCAGTGGCGGGAGTGGTACGCCGACGCGATCCCACGAGCCGACGATCTGTTCGACACCTACCTTCGAGACACCGGCCAAGTCTGCTGAGAAGGTGATCATGGCAACCAAACGGTTCAAAGACCTGAGCGACCGAGCCAGGACAGATCCCGAACGCGCCGCCCGCATCGCTCATGAACGCGCCGCTGCGGTCGGTGAGCTCGTCGCCCACACTCTTGCTGAGCTGCGCCAAACCCGCCAGGTCACCCAACACGAATTGGCCCGCGCCATGGCGACCTCGCAGCCGAACGTGTCGCGCATAGAGCATGCTGACGAGGTCGAGCTGACCACCCTACGTCGTTATGTCGAAGCCCTGGGCGGTCACTTGGAGGTCACCGCGGTGTTCGACGACGACTGGCTTCCTCTCGCCGTCGGCGACGACCAGCGATAAGCCACGAAGCCCTCTTTGATGCAGACTTGCTTGGGTCCGCCGCCCAACGCCTGGGCAGATCGCATCCGACCGTGAACGGCGGCTGCGCTGTTCATGGCTCTTGTTATCAACCCCGACCACTGCGCTGATAGCCGTTCAGGCGTACAGCCTCGTGTTTTGGCTGGTCAGAACCGCTAGGCGCGCCGAGAGGGATTCGAACCCCCGACCCTCTGATCCGTAGTCGTCGGCTAGCAGTCCGAGCGAGTTCAGCGATGTCCGCCGCCTGGGTCGACTGGCCGTCCGTGTCCGGCGTCGTTCGCCACAGTTCGCACGATTGGGTCCCTGCTTGGGTCCCTGCCGGGACGACTCGGCTACGCGGCCCGGACCTCTTGAACGGACGAGAACGGGACGTTATACAGGTGGCGCTCCAGCACCTCGCCGCTGGAGCCGCGCACGGGCACCCAGACCCGCAGCCGTGGCTTGTCGGGCGGCCCGTAGATCGCCTCCACCTCTGCCTCTTCGACCATGCCCGCCCACGCGATCACGACGGTGTCGCCGATGTTGGGTAGCTTCAGCTTTGCCATCGACTCACCTCCTCCAAGGTTATCGGCCGCCGAACTCTCGGCGAAGTGGTCGGCAAGGGTAGCGTCCATCCCAGCCGCGAGCTGGTCAAGGGCCTGCCGCCATGTCCGCGTAGTGGCCAGGGTGATGCCGATGCCTTCCTGGCGCAGCTTCGCCAGCTCTCCCTCGTCGCTGTGGGCGATCGCGTTGCGCGCGGTATTCAGTCGATCGAGGTGGGCCTGCCGTGCTGTCGTCCGTCGATCCCTTTCGATCATGCGGGGCCACAGCTTGACACCGAAGCGGGCAAAGTCGCTGCCGAGCGCGCCGGGGTGGGCGTTACCCCGGTCCAGCGCTCTTGTCTCGTCCAGGTACCGCTGGAGCATGATTCTGACGCCAGGCTCAGCGCCGACGGTCTCGCGGAGGACGGCGTCAGCCAGGTCGTCGTACAACTCCCGCGCGAAGCCCTGGAACTCTGCGGACAGCTGCAACACAAGCACGGCGTTGATCTGCTCGTCGGCCAGCGCCCGCCGGCCAGGTCGAGTCCCGCCGATGCGGACATGGGCCTCGAACAGCTTGTCGAGGCGTTCCGATCGTTCGCGCTGCCAGCGCTCCAGGGCGGAAGACGGCACCGCGGTAGTTCACCACGCGCCATCCTTCGCACGGCTGAACCAGTGGCCGTGCTGGCACCGACCTGGGCGCAGCATCCTCAGCGCGCCGGGAGGAATTCGAGCCTGCGCGACCAGCTTGAAAGCCCGCTCAGGCCGGTATCGCCAACTGGGCTGATGATCCAATCATGGGCTGAAGTGCGAGGACGGGTAGTCGTTGCTATGTGTTGGTTGGCGCGCATTACAGAGCGCGTGTGTCAGTCTGGATCCACCGAGTGGGTTGTGTAGAAACGGGGCCGGTTACGCGAAAAGTGCCCTCTGACCTGGAATAATACGGGTTGTGAAGACCGACTCGTCCAGGATCAGGAGGGCACCTTACAGGTGAAAGCATTACACAAACTCGACCGGGCCTCGGTCAGCTTCGACGACCCGAACCTTGTCGCCAACGCCGGGGGAGATGCTGACCGGCACGCTCATGAACCGCCTCGGGTTGATCGAGGTGATCGACGAGCGGGTGCGGCTGCGCGGGCGGGTCGGCGGGGCCGACAGCGGCGTCAAGGCGGCCACGGTGATCTCGGGGCTGCTGGCCGGCGCGGACTGCATCGACGACATCGACGTCCTGCGCGCCGGCGCCAGCGACGCGGTGTGCGGGCACCAGCTGCGCGCCCCGTCCACCATCGGGACGTGGCTGCGAGCGTTGGGCTGGGGCCACGCCCGCCAACTCGACGCCGCAGCAGGCGAGCTGCTGGCCCGCGCGTGGGCAGCCGGCGCCGGGCCCAGCACAACCGAGCCGGTCACCATCGACGTCGACTCCACGCTGTGCAAAACCTACGGGTTGTTCAAACAAGGCGGGCACAAGGTCACCCGCAAACATCATCGGGGCTGCCACCCGCTGGTCGCGGTGGTCGCCGGCTACGACCAAGTGGTGTCCGCCCGGCTGCGGGAGGGCGTAGCCGACGACGCCCGCGGCGCGAAAAGCTTCGTGACCGAGACGATCGGGCGGGCACACGCCGCCGGCGCGACCGGGCAGCTCACGCTGCGCACCGACTCGGGGTTCTTCAGCAAGGCCGTGATCGACGCCTGCCGCGACGCGGACGTGCGCTTCTCGATCACCGTGCGCATGAACCCCTGCCTGCAGCAAGCGATCGACGCGATCCCCGAGGACGCGTGGGTGCCGATACCCGACTGGGCTGGGCGCGAGGGGCAGGCTCAGGTGGCCGAGACCCGCGTCCCGGCGTTCAAGGACGATCCCGTCCCGGTGCGGTTGATCGTGCGCCGTGTGACGCCGAAGGCGGTCAAAGCCGGCGAGCAGCTGGAGTTGTTGCCCGACTGGCGCTGCCACGCGCTGGTCACCGACCTGGCCGGCCCGCTGTTACAGGTTGAGGCGTTCCACCGTGACCACGCCGCGGTCGAGAACACCATCAAAGAGCTGAAGTGCCACTGTGGGCTGTCCCATCTGCCGTCGGGACGGTCCGCCGCCAACGCCGCCTAATGGGGGTATACCGGGTCGAAGTAGGGTCCGGGTCCGAGCCGCCGGGTGGGTGAGCACTAACGCCGCCAGAGCTGATGTTTGAGCGCTGTAGTCAGACCGTGCCCCTGCCCG
>JBOGEB010000058.1:14749-22126 GCA_050743125.1 Egibacteraceae bacterium | reverse complement strand
ACAACGTCGCCCGCATCAACGAGCTGCGCGGCCAGCTCGACGCCGCCCTGGACGCCTACGTGGAGGCGGTCGCGTGGTACGAGCAGCTCGACGCAACGTACGGGCCGCCGTACACGCAGCCCGAGGAACTCACCGACCTGCGCGCCAGCGCCGATCGGGTGCGCGCCCGCCTGGGGGCAGGCGGCTGAGCGACTCCGAGCGCTCGTCTCCTCGGCGGCAGCGGGATAGCTCAGTAGGACAGCGGTTATCCACAGCCCTTGCGGGAGGCGCTGGCGCGCTGCCCGGCTCCGCGGCACAGTGAGCACTGTTGCCTGGAGCGCTGGGGAGGGGGATCATGGTCGTCGATGAGCGAGCCCGCCACGAGCTGTTCGACCGGCTCGAGGACGTACTGGGAGCCGAGCACGCCGTGACCGTGATGGAGCACCTGCCCCCGGTGGGCTGGGCGGACGTGGCCACCAAGCACGACCTCAGCGCAGAGATCGGCCTGGTCAGACGCGACCTCAGCGCAGAGATCGGCCTGGTCAGACGCGATCTGGCAGCGCTCGAGGAGCGGCTCGACCTCAGGATCGACGGGCTGAGCCAGGAGTTCCGCTCAGAGATCGGTTCGGTGAGACAGGAACTCCGCTCAGAGATCGGTTCGGTGCGGCTTGAGATGGGCGAGATGAAGCAGGAGACCATTGCGGTGCTGCGTGCTGAGCTCTCGAACGCGCTGACCGCCCAGACGAAGACGCTCATGTTCACCGTGCTCGCCGCGCTGACGAGCATGACGGCGCTGGTGCTCGCTGCGGGGCGTTTCTAGGGCGTACGGGGCCGGCCGCCCAGCAGGCTCCGCAGCCACGCTCGGGCGCGGGCGAGGTCGGCGCGCTCGAGGCACAGGCGGCGCAGGCCGACGTCGGCAACGGCGAGCACCAGTGCGAACGCCGCCAAAGGAGGCCACAGCGGGACCGCGGAGGCGCCGGGGGCCAGGCCGGCGTGATCGAACGCCTGCTCGGGCTGCGGGGGAAGCCCACCGACGACCGCCAGCGGCCTCGACGGCGCGGCGGAGCAGGTCGAGGTCCGCGCCGCCCGCCGCGTACTCGGCCTCGTACAACCGGATCGCGGTCGTAGCGTCCGTGAGCAGGACCTCGTCGCCGCGGCGCAGCGTCACGCTGACTGCGTAAACGCCCTCGGCTGCCCCGGCACGACCGTCTCGAACTGGGTGAGCGAGGTCCGGTCGAGCCGCGCCACGCGGCGCCGGACGTCCGGGCCGGCCACCGTGGCCAGCGCCTCGGCGTCGGTCACGTCGGTCGGGCCAGCCAGCGTGACCGCCACCCGCAGCCCCTCGGTCGTGGCGGTGGCCGACAGCTCGAACCCCAGCCCTCTCCGCTTCGGGAACGTCTCCTTCACGACGTCCGCCCAGAAGGCGCTGAAGCGGTCCCAGCCCACCCAGCGCGCGGACCAGCGCGGCGCCGCCACGTCGGAGGTCCAGGCGACCGTGGTACCGAGCCCCACCTGCCACTGGGCGAGCAGCGGGTCGTGCTCGGCGCCGATCCTCAACAATGTCTGGGCGGTCGGCTTCGCGGTCGTGGCGAGGTAGCCGGCGAGCGGGGGTGACGCGTCGAGCGACTCGGTGGCCGGCGCGCGCCCCGCGACAGTCGGAGAGAACTCGCCCTCGTTCACGATCGGCCGGGCGGCCTGCTCCAGCTCGACTGCGACGATGTCAGGGATCTCCGACAGGCTCCGGCCGGCGTAGCAGCGGGCCGCGCCGACGAGCAGCGCAGCGAGCACGAGCCAGAACGTCTGATCGGGCCGGAACCGCTGCCAGGGCACCGCGGCCCCCGCCGCCCCGTCGGTGCGTGCCCACAGCGGTCACGAGCACGGCGAGCGCGACCGCCGCCAAGTCCCCGCCTCACCACTGGACGCACCCTCATGCGCACCAGGCGCGCTTTCTGCCGAATGTGCGCCACTGGATGCGGCCAGGATGATCCTGGGGGAACCTTGACCTGCTGTTTACACGGTACCTGGCAGCATTGACGTGTGGACGAGCGGTATGCGTGCCGGTTCGACGTACGTGGCGAGGGTAACGGGGCGGCATCCGCGGTGGCCGTCGAGGCGCTCGTGCGTGACTGGGTGGCAGGGATCCTCGGCGAGGAGGTCGATCTCGCGGCCGACGGGCAGCTCGGGCACAAGGGGTCACCGGCCGCACGCTGGACCCGCCTGCACCACCGGGTGCAGCACCGCCATGGGCTCCGGTTGGAGCTGACCCAGCCGCTGGTTGACGTCGTGAAGGGGTCCGGAACCAGGGTCCCCTCTGGGGTTCCAGAGGGGACCCTGGGGACGCCCCCGACGGTGGTCGAGGCCCGCACGACCGTCGAGGTGGCCGGCGAGCGGCAGAAGGCGCGGGTGATCGTCCGCGGCGGGCTGCAGTCGGCGTCGCGCGCGCTCCGCCCGCTGGCAGCGGCTTACCCGGCGCCGACGATCGTGCGCCGGATCGTTGAGGCCGTGCCCGCCTCCATCGGGCGCTGGGGCCTTTTCGAGGCAGGCAGCGTGCGGCAGGTCACGGCTGCCGACGTGCCGTTGCTGTGCCAGGACCTGACCGACCCCGACCGCGAGGTGCCGATCGTGTGCGCGTCGGCCAACCTCACCGCCGGTGTACCGGCCATCGACGCTGACCGCCTCGCGGCGGAGCTGACCGCACTCGCCGAGGTGCGCGTCTTGGTCGATGACGCGGCTTGCCGCGCCCTGTCCGCGGCCGTAGGCGACTACCGCTCGGTGTACGGGGGCGCGGTGCGGATCTACTGGCCCGGCTTCAGCGCCCACGAGCCGCCACGCGAGCACCGGTATTGGACCCGCGAGGCATTGGCTGCTGCGGGCATGGACCTCGCCGTCGAGCTGCGGGACCTCCTGGCACGGATCGTCCTCGCTGGGCTGCCGCCCGAACCCTGGTCCACGCAGCCCATGACCGATCCCACCCAACCGGACGAGGTGTCCGGGCTCCTCAACCGCTACCAGCAGGACAACAAGGCGCTCCGCGCCCGTCTCGCGAAGCTCGAGCGCACGCTGCCCTCAGGCGGACCCAGCTCAATGGCCGACGCGGTGAAGCGGGCGGCGGCCGACTATGGCCACGACATCGTCTTCCTGCCGGAGGCGCTCACCAGCGCGGGTGAGTCCTCTTACCACAGCCCCTCCCGGATCTACGACGCCCTCAGCGCCCTGGCCGAGGCCGCCCGCCGGTACCGCGACCACACCCTGCCCGGCGGCTTCCACGCCTTCTTCGCAACCCGGGGGTTCGACTACGCGTCTGGCGTCTCCCCGACGGCGCTCGGCCGCTGGCGCCGCGACTACGAGCGCACGTACCGAGGCCAGATCGTCCTGCTGAGCCCCCATCTGAAGTTCGGCACCGGCCCGCCACAGTCATGCGCGCGCGTCTACTGGTACCTGGACACCGCCGAGCGCCGAGTGGTGGTCGGCCACGTCGGCAAGCACCTGAAGGACACGAACAGTTAGCGTGTTCGAGCACGGTCTTGACGGGCCACCGCAACGCGCGCCGCGCTGCGCGCCACGCACCTGGCCACCGCAGTTCGCAAACATGCGCTTAGCCGTCCAGGTCCCGCCCTCCGATGCAATCCGTCTCAGAGCGGTTTCATCCACTCCGGGGCGTGACCGGCTGGTCAGCCGGCCAGAGGCCTCCAGTACGGGGTCCCCGCGTCCGTCGTCTGGCGGTGCGAGACCGTTCGGCGAGGGACGTCTACGAGACCCACTGGCTACGGATCAAGCCTCCGAGCGGTTGTGGGGAGGGCGGGGCCTCGACAGCCTGAGAACCTGTGTCGAAACACCGCAGGGCCGTGTTGCGGAATCGCCAACGAAGCCTGACAGGACGGCTCCCAGGGTAGCGTCCCTCACGGCGTCGATCAGCTCGTGTCGACGAGCCCGAGACGCATCGCGGCAGCGACGGCGGCGGTGCGGTTGCGAGCGCCCAAGCGGTCGAAGACCTCCTGGCAGTGCGCCTTGACCGTCCGCTCCGTGACGCCGAGCTTCACCGCGATCTCGGGGTTCGTGAGCCCGTCCTTCAGGTAGGCGAGCACCTCCTGCTGGCGCGGGGAGAGCACCGGCTTCTCATCGACGGCGGGCACCTCGATGAGCTCGGTGGCGTCGTCGCCCTGCATCAGCGCACCCCGGTCCTCGAAGCGCGACTCGACGGTCCCGAACCGCACCATGTCCCCGTGCCGCAGCGCGGCTGCACCGGTCACAAGCTCGCCGTTCACGTAGGTCCCGCCAGTCGACCCGAGGTCGGTGATCAGGACCGCACCGCCGGTCTTGCGGATGACGGCGTGCGCGCGGCTGACGTGCGGGTCCTCCAGCCGCAGGTCGCAGTTCTCCCGCCGCCCGAGCACCTGCTCGTCGGCGTCGATCACGAGCACCCGACCCCGCAGCGGCCCCTCGCTGGTCACGACGAGCATCGGCAGCGGCGTGAGTCTCTTCGCCGGCCCTACCACGACCTGGCCTCCTGTCCTGTACGGGAGCGCAACGCCTCGACGACCTCGCCGGGCGTGGTCCGTTCGCCAATCCTGACGGCTTTCCGGGCGCCGTGAAAATCGCTGGAGCCGGTGACGAGCAGCCCGCGCTCCGCGGCCCTGCGCCGCCAGCGGTCAGCGACCTCCTCGGGGTGGCTTGAATGGTCGGCCTCGACCCCTGCCAAGCCAGCGACGACCAGGTGGTCGAGCAGCTCCTCGCTCACCCCGCTACGGCCAGGGTGGGCAAGAACCGCGACGCCACCAGCCGCCACGATGAGCTTCACACCCGCTCGAGGGGGCAGTGCCCGTTTCGACACGTAGGCCGGCTGGCTCTCACCGATCCACTCATCGAACGCTCGCTGGAAGTTTGGCACGACCCCGGCCTCGACGAGCGCAACCGCGACGTGCGAGCGACCGAGCGGCGCGCCGTCCGCGATGGCGCGCACCTGGTCGAGCGTGACATCGACGCCGGCCGCGCGCAACTGCGTGACCATCGTGGCCACCCGCCTGGCCCGCTCGCCGTACAGCCGGAGCATCTCCTGGCCCAGCGCATCGTCGTCGGGGTCGATCCAGTAGCCGAGCAGGTGGATGCTGCGCCCGTCCACCTCGGTGGACAGCTCTACCCCCGGGACGAACTCAAGCCCGTGGCGGGCGCACGTCGCCGCCATCTCCTCCCAGCCACCGATGGTGTCGTGATCGGTCAGCGCGACCCCGCGCAACCCGGCCTCGGCAGCGAGCGCGGCGTTGACTCCGGGCGTGGTCGTCCCGTCCGACCACCGGGTGTGAGTGTGCAGATCGAAGGTCACCCCTGCAACGGTACAACCGCCGGGGCCAGGCGGGCCATACTCGGCGGTCCGCCTCGGTTCATGTGAACGCGCTCTCGCCGGTGAGGTGCCGGCCGAGGAGGAGTCGCTGGATCTGGCTCGTGCCCTCGTAGAGCGTCGTCACGCGAGCGTCGCGGAGGTAGCGCCCGACCGGGTACTCGTCGGAGTAGCCGTAGCCGCCGTGGACCTGGACGGCGCGGTCGGCGTTGCGCACCGCAGCCTCCGAGCAGAACGTCTTCGCCACGCTCGACTCGATCGTGTGCCGCTCGCCCCTCATGTGCCTCCAGGCAACCTTCCACGTCAGCGCGCGCGAGGCCTCGAGGTCCAGGTAGATCTCGGCGAGCAACTGCTGGACGAGCTGGAACGAGCTGATCTTCCGGCCGAACTGGACGCGCTCGTCCGCGTACCGTACCGCCGCGTCCAGGCAGGCCTGGGAGATTCCGACGCAGCCCGCAGCCAGCGAGTACCGCCCGGAGTCGAGCGCGCCCAGCGCGACCTTCAACCCCGCGCCGACCGCTCCGAGCCGGTAGGAGTCCGGCACCCGCACGTCGCGGAGGACGACCTCGGCGCTGTCCGCCGCCCGCAAGCCGAGCTTGCCGTGGATCGGGTGGCCCTGGTAGCCCGCGCTGTCCTGCGGCACGAGGAACGCGGTGATGCCCCCGTGGGACCCGCCTTCACCCCCCGCCCGCGCGAAGACCAGCGTGAGGATGCCGGTGCTCCCGTTCGTGATCCACATCTTCGAGCCGTTGAGGATCCAGTCGCCGCCGTCGCGGCTCGCGCGGGTCGTCATCGACGCCGGGTCCGACCCCGCTCCGGGCTCGGTCAGCCCGAACGCGCCGAGCCCCTCGGCGCACAGGCGCGGCAGCCACTCCTGCCGCTGCTCGGCGGTCCCCCACGTAAGGATCGAGAGCCCAGCGAGGCCGACGCTCACGCCGACCGTCGACCGCAAGCTGGCGTCCGTGCGCCCCAGCTCCTCGACGACCAGGCCGTAGGAGAGGTAGTCAAGGCCCATGCCCCCGTACGCCTCGGGGATCGCCGCCCCCAGGAACCCGACCTCGAAGAGCTTGCGCAGCAGCGCTCGTGGGGTGCGCTCGTCCCGGTCCCGCTCACGCGCTCCCGGCGCCACTTCGGCGTCGCAGAACTCCCGCGCCAGCTTGCGGACCTGCTCCTGTTCCTGCGTGAGGTCGAAGTCCACGGCCCGCCCGTTACCGAAAGCGCGGCTCGGTCAGCCGGGCCAGGCTCTCCTCTTTGTGGACCCGTTCGTCATGGCCGATCTGGCGGAACAGGTCGGCGAGCGAGTCGAACCGCCCGTACTCCTCGGCAAAGAGGCCGTTATAGGGGCGGTCGGCCAGATCCGGGTTCTCCTGGACGAACAGGGCGTACTCATGCTCGGCGTGGTCTTCGAAGTCGGCGTTGAGGCCGTAGCTCCAGGCTGGCTTGAGCACGTAGAGGATCCAGGACAGTTGGTAATAGGCAAAGGCGAGCATCTGAGGTACCAGCGAAAAGCGGAGAAAGCCCTCCCGCTGGCCCAACTCCGCGACCAGCTCCTCGAGGATGAGGAGATGCCATTGCTCGTTGTCCTGCTGGTGGCGGCTCTCGTTCACGCGCTCGAAGATGCGCCGGGCGAACTCGGGCCGGCTGTAGCGGTGGGTCACGGCCACGTAGGCCACGTGCTCCCACGCCTGATACGGCACCCGGGCCACGACCTCGAGCACCTTGAACTTCTGGAGCGAGCGCGCCCTGCCGTAGAACAGGTCCATCAGGCCGAACAGCACCCGGGCGGCCATGCCGCAACGGCGCCGAGGCGTCGCCAGCGTGCGCTGCTGCTCCGCCCCGAGCTGCTCAGGCGTCAGCCGGGGTGGACCGGCAGGGCCTAGTGACGGGTCCATCAAGACGTGGGTGTCGGGGCGGGCATAGATGGCATGGTACGCACCGGCGGGGGCGGGTTCATCCTCCCTCCTGGGGTTTGCGCATCCAGCGTCAACGTGGCTGTTCAGGACGTGGCTGTTCAGGACGTGGCTGTTCAGGACGTGGCTGTTCAGGACGTGGCTGTTCAGGAC
>JBOGEB010000058.1:0-14649 GCA_050743125.1 Egibacteraceae bacterium | reverse complement strand
ACGTGGCTGTTCAGGACGTGGCTGTTCAGGACGTGGCTGTTCAGGACGTGGCTGTTCAGGACGTGGCTGTTCAGGACAGAGTTGCTTCGCGAAGCAGCGGCTCAGCGGTCCCCAGCGTAAACGCGACCCCCACAACAACTTTCAAACACGCTCTCAGGGCGGTGAGGCCGAGACTTTCGGAGCCGTAGCGAGCGCACTCCTCGGCCAGCAAGGCCGCGATCAGGCGGCGCCCGCTGGGGCCGTTGATGGGCTCACGGCACAGTTCGATAGCCATCCGCCTACTCTGGCCTTCCCTGCAAGGAGGCCGGGGTGATGCAGGAGGTGGCCGTCGGCGCGGTGTGCGTCCAGGCGGGGCGGCTCCTGCTCGTCAAGCGAGGGCGTGGAGCTGCGGTCGGTCAGTGGGCGGTCCCGGGGGGCCGGGTGGAGTCCGGCGAGTCGCTGGCCGACGCCGTGCGTCGTGAGCTGCGCGAGGAGACGGGGCTCGACGGGACCGTAGGGCCGCTCTGTGGGATCGCCAGGCGACAGGCCGACGGCCACTGTTTCCTGATCCTCGACTATTGGGTAGACGTCGCGCCTGGCGACGCCTGCGCGGGCGATGACGCCGACGACGTGGTCTGGGCGAGCCGCGCGGACCTCGACCGCCTGGAGCTCGTCCCGCTACTCCTCGGGTTCCTCGTCGACCACGGGGTCCTCGACCAGCTCAGCTAACCACCAGTCCCCAAGGTCCCCGAAAGCGGACGGGTGAGCCGCCATGGAGGACAGCCGCCGCTCGTCGAGCAACGCGGCGATCGGGACCACCCACGCGCCCTCTCCCCCGTCTTCGGGGTCCGGGCACACGCTGACATGACGGGGCGAATGATCGCTGAGGCGGGTGCTCACACCCGGCGGCACGACCGGAAACGGAATCCACTCACAATCGATTTCCCACCACCCCCTGCAGGACCGAGAGGGGACACACTGTGTAGCTCGGCATCCTAGAGATAGCGGCCCCGACCCCCTCCGCGCAAGGAAACGTTGCGGCATGCGGAACGAAGGTTTGGCTACCCTGCGTCGCATTGGGACAGCACCTCGCGCAGGTAGCGTGGTCCGTTCGACGGGTGTACTCGCATGCAGGCGAGCCGCCGCTGCTCGGCCAGTTGCGCCTGCGCGGGACGCTCCGCCTGCGCCGGCTCCGCCGACGCGCAGAGGACCTGGTCGCTTCCGATAGGCTCATCGACCTCAAGCGGGGGAAGATCCATCCGTCCCGGGGCGTCCTGCCCCAGGTGGACGACGACCCGAGCGCTGCGGGTGATCCTGTCTGGGTTCGGAGGCACTGCCGTGCGCTCGTCGATGGTGCTCACTCCTGAACGGCTCGGCGATTTGACTCGCTCCATCATTTACCATCGTCCAGTCTGGACTCAAGGAACTCGCACACTGTCTCAGACGCAGATCGCGCCGCAGGGGTTGCACCTTCGGGATAATTTCGTCTGCAACCCTTCGGCGCGTCTGTCGAAACCGGGCCAGGCATCCCCCCGGCTATACTCGCCACGGCCTGGGCGTACGAGCCTGCCGACTCCCCTCCCCCGCGACATTAGGGGATTGAAGCGAGCGAAGGAGCCGCCTGGAGATGGCCCGCGCTGACCTGCACTACGCCCTCGCTATCGATCACGAGATCTGGCAGGCGAGCCAGGTGGACGCCTCGCTGCTCGACCCGCTCGTGCGGGTGGAGGGTGCTCTCCCCGGCAGCACGCGGCCGTTCGTCGTCATCCGTGACTACCAGGGTCCGCAGGGCTACTACGTCGAGCGCTTCACCATCCGCGAACCCGGCGGGCGGGAGCTCCACCGCTCGCGCAACCGGCGCATCTCCCTGACCGGGCAAATGTTCGAGGACCGGTTCGAGACCACGGTGACCGACCTGGAGCTCTCCAGCGGCGAGGAGCACGAGGTCATCTTCTTCATCGACGACGAACAGGTCGCCTCGATCCCGATGTTCGTCGAGGCCGGCCTAGGTGGCGATCCCCGTGTCGCGGCGGAGGAGACCTTCAAGAAGGCGCTCAGCAAAGGCACGATCATCTGGCTCGCGGTGCCGGGTGAGCGGGGGCAGACCCGCAACCATCCGGTGTGGTTCGTGCTCGACGCTGGCAAGGTCTACGTCTTCAACGGCCCGACCGAGCAAGACGTGCCGGGCCTCGCGACCGCCTCGCAGGTCGAGATCATCGCCCGCTCGAAGGACGCGCGCAGCCGCGTGTCGTGCGTCCCCGCGACCGTCCGGGTGGTGCCCGGCGACGATCCCCTGTTCGACCGCATCGGGCAGACAGGGATGGGCAGGCGGCTGAACCTGCCCGACGGCGAGGGCGCGCTCGAGCGGTGGCGCAAGAGCTGCGTCCTCGTTGAGCTCACGCCCCAGTTCGGCCGCGTTCCCGCTGGCGCCGCCTGAGTACTGCGGCCACCGCCACGCCGGCCGCCGCGAGCGCCTCCGCCACCACGGCGAGCACGGGGAGCAGCGGGCGCGATGGGCGAGTCCCCACCGCGCGAACCTTGACCTGCTGGCCTGGGCGGATCTCCCAGACGAGCGTGCCCTGGTCCTGGGTCGTCGCGGTCGAGCTGCGCACGTCGCCGGGCAGCCGCACCCGCACCTCGTAGGCGACCGCGGCCTCCTCGTCCGCGAGGCGCACCGCGTCGGCCGGCTGGACGCCGAGCTCGGTGATCGCGTCCGCCGGCTGCATTCCCGCCGCTCCCGTCACGGTGATCCGGTCATCGGTGACCTCGAGCGTGAGGGGCTCGAGCAGCCGGACCTCGGGCGCCGCGAGCGCCCCCGCGAGGTCGCTGGCCAGGGCGTTGAACTCCTCTGGGCTTCGGAAGCGCGCCGACAGCCGGATCTCACGGCCCCCGCCCACGGGCGTGTCCTCGGTCACGCGCCAGCCCGCCTCGGCGAGCTGTCCGCTCTGGGCCAGCAGGTCGCCGAGCGGGTCGGCCCCCGCCTGCCTCGCTTTGGTGAGCAGCTCTTGGTCAGCGCCCACCGACACCGCGAGCACGCCCGCGCCGTTCCGGTCGACATCGACGCCCACGCCCACGCGCAGCTGGCAACCGGTGATCCCGAGCGCAAGCACGGCGAGCAGCACGGCGCGCAGCAGCGTGGAGGTCATCAGCGCGCAGGCTAGACGACCACACACTGAGTACCCTGCGGCAGAAATACGCTGGCACTCGAGCGGTCCTGCGCCACGCTCGCCGCGTTGCGCCTCGCTTCCTCATTTGTCGCCCGGCCGGGTATGCGCGCTCAGCGCGCCTTGCGAGCGCGGCGCAGGACCGCTCTCGGTGCGTCACCGTAACGCACCGCCCGGCGGAGCACTGAGCCCTGCGGTCCTGTGGGGCGCCCCCTACGATGGGGAGCCGCCCCCTTGATGAGGAGTGTGCAGGTCCGTGCCCACTACCGAACAGGTCATGCAGGCCCTGGCGAAGGTCGACGACCCTGAGATCGGCCGACCGATCACCGAGCTGGGCATGGTCTCGGACGTGCGGATCGACGGGGGGACCGTCACCGTGCGCGTGCTCCTCACCGTCCCGGGCTGTCCGATGAAGGACCGGATCACCAGGGAGGTCACCGGCGCCCTGGAGCCGCTCGACGGGGTCGAGAGCGTCCGCGTGGAGCTCGGCGCGATGAGCGACGCGCAGCGCGCGAAGGTCGCCGAGAAGGTGCGGGGGGGGCGGGAGCGCGCCCCCGGCGGGGAGGCCGTCATCCCGTTCGCGTCCGCCGAGTCGCCCACCCAGGTCATCGCGATCGCGAGCGGCAAGGGCGGCGTCGGCAAGTCCTCGATCACGGCGAACCTCGCCGTCGCGCTCGCCCAGGACGGGCATCGGGTCGGCGTCCTCGACGCGGACGTCTGGGGCTACTCGATCCCGCGGATGCTCGGCGTGTCCGGCCGGCCCGTCGCGTTCGAGAACATGGTGATGCCGCTCCAGGCGCACGGCGTGAAGGTCATCTCAATCGGGTTCTTCATCGACGCCGAGCGTCCGGTGATCTGGCGCGGGCCCATGCTCCACAAGGCGCTCCAGCAGTTCCTCGCCGACGTGCATTGGGGTGAGCTCGACTTCCTGCTCTGCGATCTGCCGCCGGGCACCGGCGACATCGCGATCTCGCTCGCGCAGATGCTCCCGAACGCGGACATGGTCGTCGTCACCACCCCCCAGCCGGCCGCTCAGCGGGTCGCGCTCCGAGCCGGCCAGGCCACCGCTCAGACGGGCATGCGGGTCTGTGGCGTGATCGAGAACATGTCGGTGTTCGTCGCGCCGGACACCGGCCTGTCCTACCCGATCTTCGGCTCCGGCGGCGGTGAGCTGCTCGCTGCGCAGCTCGACACCGAGCTGCTGGGACAGATCCCCATCGACCCCCGCCTGCGCGAGGGCGCCGACATCGGCATTCCCGTCGTCCTCGCCGAACCCGGCTCCCCCACGAGCAAGGCAGTCATCGACATCGCCCGCAAGCTCGCCAGGACACGCGGCTCGATGCTGCGGAAGTCCTTGCCGCTGATGGGTTAGCGCTCCGCCCTCTGCCCAGCCACGCCAGGGTGCGCAGGGTGGTTCGCATCGCCGCGCGGTTCAGTGCCGCCACTGGTCCACGCCAGACCGAGCTGAGCACAAGTCCCAGGCCCGCGCCGCCGAGCACGTCGGTCGGGTAGTGCACGCCGCAGTAGACGCGGCTGAAGGGGATGTACGCGGCGACCGCCTGGAGCAGGCGACGTCCTGGCCCGCATCGCGCACGGTCAGCGAGCAGGGTCATCACCGCAGCGCCGACGGCCGCGTGCCCGGACGGGAACGACGATCCCGCTGGCGGCCGGACCAGCCGGCGGACACCGTCGGCCTCATAGGGCCGGGCGCGGCGCACGAACCGCTTGTTCGCCTGGGCGAGGTTCCACGCCGCGAACCCGACCCCGAGCACGTCCGCAGCGGCCCGGCGCCGGCCGGTAGCGGCAAGCCCGACGGTGATCCCCACGACCGCGTAGAACGAGCCGAGATCGGTCGTCGCCCCCACCGCGTGGTCGAGCCGGGGTGTCCCCCATCGCCGCACGACGTCGCCGACCCGTACGTCCGCCCGCTGCACGCCAGGGGACGCCAGCGCGTACCACGTCCCCATGAGCAAAGTGGCACCGATCCCGACGCGCCGCAGGCAGGCCATGTCGATCCTCTCCTCCCGGCGACCGCTCGCGCGAGTCGAGCCTTCGCCGGGCACGCGTTCGCTCACGTGGCGTCCGGGTCGAAGGGCGGCGCGCCGGGTGGGCGCAGCCTGAGCGGCTCGAACGTGGTCGGGAGGACACCGGGATCCGTCAGGGGGCTTCGCAGGGCGCGCTCTGATCTCCAGAGAGGACTCGGGACTCCGAACCCGCCCATGGCCATCGGCCCGGTCAGCGGGGAGTGCTGCTTCAGGTCGGCGGTCACCTCACGAAGCTCGTTGCGCAGCTCGCGAAGGTCCGCCAGATCAGCCGAGTGCCTGAACTCGTCGAGCGTGTTGTTCGCCTCACGGCGAAGCCGCGCGACCGTCCTGCCAGCGTTCCGCGCCACCTCGGGCAGCCGCTCAGGCCCGAAGATCACCAGCGCGAGGACCGCTAACTGCAACATCTCAAAGAAGCTGAGGTGCATCTCGCACGCCCTAGTTCTTCGACGGCAGCTCTGCGAGCGCCACCGCCACGGTGTGCTCTGCGCCGCCCCTGACGAAGGTGATGCTAACCCGCTGACCCACAGCGCGCTCCCGGAGCAAGCCGATAAGGTCGTCCATCGAACGGACTGGCGTCCCGTCGGCCTTGACGATCACGTCGTCGGGATGCAGGCCGGCCTGGTCGGCAGGGGCACCAGGCTCCACCGAGTCGATCCGCGCTCCGCTGGAGACACCCAGCCGGCCCGCGTCCTGGGGGCTGACCGTCGCGAGACGCACGCCGAGGAAGGAGTGCCGGACGAACCCGTTCGCAATGAGCTCGTCGGCCACACGCACCACGGTGTCTGCCGCGATCGCAAAGCCGACGCCGGCGTTCGCGGGCTGCCCGTCGGTGAAGATCGCGGAGTTGATGCCGATGAGCCGCCCGTCAGCGCCCACAAGCGCGCCGCCCGAGTTGCCGGGGTTGATCGGCGCGTCGGTCTGGATGACGTTGACGAGGCGGACGTCCTGGCCCTCGGGAGAGGTGATGTCGAGCGGCCGGTTGAGCCCGCTCACGATCCCGGCCGTGACCGATCCCGCCAGGCCGAAGGGACTGCCGAGAGCAACCGCGAGCTCACCGATTCGGACCTTCGAGGGGTCGCCGATCTGAATCGCCGGCAGGTCCGTGGCCTCGACCTTGATCACCGCGAGGTCGTTGATCGGGTCGGCCCCGACGACTCGAGCGGGCTTGGTCATCCCGTCGGCGAAGCGCACGTCGATCTTCGCGGCCTTGGCAACGACGTGGTTGTTCGTCACGATGAGGCCGTTGGAGCGGTAGATCACCCCAGAGCCGTTGCCCGAGCGCCCGTGAGCCTCGACGCCCTTGCCGCTGACGGCGACCTCCACGACCGTTGGCAGGACGGCTGCGGCGATCACGGCCACCCGGTCGGACTGCCCGTCGCTCGGCACCGGGACGGCTGGTGCAAGGACCTGGCGGGCGAGCGGTGACCGCTGACCCTCCTGCCGGGCGAGCGGGCGGAGCGCGAGCACCGCGATCCCGCTCCCGAGCAGCGCCCCGAGCAAGCCGGCGATCAGCGCGACCACGACGAGCCGCGTTCCGGACGCTTCCCGCCGCGTCGAGCGTGACGATCGACCGGAAGGCGCCGGGAGCGGGTCTGGCGGGCTGAGCACGTAGGCAGGGGTCCGGGGAGCCCCCGAAGATCCAGGGGTCCGGGGAGCCCCCGAAGATCCAGGGGTCCGGGGAGCCCCCGAAGATCCAGGGGTCCGGGGAGCCCCCGAAGATCCAGGGGTCCGGGGAGCCCCCGAACGTTCCGGCGGCGGCGGGAGGCGGAGATCGTCCCCCGGCTCAGGGGCGGGCCGGTCATGGTCGGTCACCGTCTACGGGCTCCTGTCGTCCGGTCTGAGGACACTCCCAGGCACTGAACCATCCGTAACCATCACAAAAAGGTCTGACAGCCAAATCCACAGCCTGCGGAGACCGCGGCCAAGCCGCTGCGCCACCACCAAGCGCTGCGGATGCGGCAGCGCGCGTGATGGCGTGGAACTCGTCATCCGGCGCGTCACCCACCAGCAAAAACGTCCTGTCGGCTGCCTCCCAGACCAGCCTAGCCGGGACCGCGCCTGGCCAGTGGTAAGCCGGCCAGCCGAGCGCTTCGACCCGCTCGGCTTCTGGAGGCAGCGAGCCCCAGTCCAGCCTGCCGGGCTGCTGGAACGTCGAGACGGCGTAGAGCCCGTCGGAGTAGACAGCCTGCAGCGGCTGTCCGTCGCCCTGGCCGTCGGCCAGGGACAAGGCGGAGACGCCGGCATGCTCGTAGCCGCCCGGGAGTTCCTCCGGGACCATGATGACCCGGTACTTCGCCTCCAGGGCGGCCAGGGCCAGGCCCTTCTCGTCCGGGTCTTGGATAGAGAGCTAAGAAGCCAGATCCCGTCACGGTCGACGAGGCCGGACGCTTCATCGCCAATCCGCATGGTCAGCCCCTCGTCGGGTGAGAGGACGAGCCCCCGACAGCGTCGCTGTGCACCGCTGAGCGCGCCACGCGGGCCTGGCCGTGGAATCAGGTGATCCAACTCGCCTCCCCGGTGAACAGAGGTGGTCCGGACGGCCTTGACGGCGCGGTCGAACAGGGCGCGTCAGTCGGTGGCCGGCTCTTGCGCGCGCATCGGCCCCGCCAGCAGACAGGGCAGCACCAGAAGGACGACCAGCGCTCCGCAACAGAAGCTCCGTCCGCGGTGAGGGGCACCATTTTGGGGTCTTCCCACATCCGTCGGTGGTGTCGGGCGCGGGTCAGCCGGCTCGTCGTCGGTGTGGTCGGGCGAGCGGGTCGGGCGGGTGCATGCTGAACCGGCCGGTGTCCGGGTCGCGGGCCACGAGCCAGCCGTCGTGGTGGATCTTCCCGTGACAGCCCCAGCAGGTTAAACAGAGGTTGTCCTCGTCTGTGGGTCCCAAGTCCCGTGTTCCTTCAGGGTGGGCGGGTGGGGGAGGTTGGCGTGGTCGATGCACCTGGCAGCGGGACGCCGGCGCGCCGCAGCCGACGCAGGTCTGGTCTCTGGCGATCACCGCGACCCGCTGCTGCCTCGTCGGCTGCCGTTGTGTGCGGCCCGCGTCCAAGACGTCCCCGTTGCGGGTCATCCACACCGTCGTTGTTTCAGCGTCGCAGCAGACCATCTGCGCGGTGGCGGCGCTGACCGGGCCGACGCCGTCCAGGCGGGCCGCGGGCGCGCCAGGCTTTCCGTCCAGCGTCTCGGCGGTGGCGATCAGGATCACGTGGGGCCGTTGGACGGCGACTTGGGGCAGGTCGCCTGCGTCGAGTGAGCGTCGGGCGAGCTCGACGAGCGCGTCGGCCATCCGCTGCGGGTAGGTCCGGTCGTCGGCGTGGCCGGTTTTGCGCGCCAGCGGGTCCAACGCCGCGGTCAGCGTGGCGGTGCCGACCGGGTCCAGCCTGGCGTCCACACGCCCGGACCCGTCCGGGCCGTCCGAGGTGACCGAAGCCCGCCGGTTCGCCCACGCCCTCCGCTCTCTTCCGGCCAACGCCTCAGGGTCCACCGTGTGGGTCCACTCGTCCACCCGCTCCCGGAGCCGGCGGCGGTCCATCCCGCCGCCGTCGCCGGCCACCAGCCGGTCCAACTCTTCCCGCGCGTCCGGGCGCAGCTCCTTGGCGGTCTGCACGGCGACCTGCGCCTGCCCCACACCGATCGTCCCCTCGCGGGCCGCGGCGGCGGTCTCGGGCAGCCCCTCCAACGCCACCGCTGTCTCCGCCTGCGCGCGGGCCTCCCCCCGCGTCAGCCGCAGCCGGCGCGCCAGCAGGTCCGCGGTCGACCGCGCCCCCTCGGCTCTCCAGGCTCCGCGGGCGTCGACCTGCGCGACCCGCCGGAGCTTCTCTCCCGCCACGACGGTCTCCAGCCGGTGCAGCCGCTCGACCGACTCGGCCAGCGCCGCGTCCTCCACCGCGCCGCTCAACGGCCGCGCGCCCAACGCGGCCAGTCCCTGTTCGATCAGGTCGAGGAGGGCGTGGTCGTCGAGCGTCTCGACCGCCGCTGTCCCTGCCTGACTCATACTTATGTTCGTATTATGTCATGGAAAGGTGTGGTTAGCAAGTGTTTGTAGGATCTTTGTGCTGGTGGGGGGTGAGCGGAGTGGCTGCCCGGGCAGGCTGGTGTCAGCGCGGTGACGCGCGCCTGCACGGCCGGCGTCTCTGCCGGTCGTCGAGCGTCCGGAGCCTGAGGGCAGCAGGCGCGACAAGCGCGCAGCCCACCCACAGATCCATGCCAAGAGCCTCTTTGGCATTCCTGTCCGGAGCACTTGGCGCTGTGAAGAACGCGCGAGGTGCGGGAGGTTCCCCCCGGCGTTTCGTGCCGCGCCACTGAAATCGATATCTTGCGGGTGCCGCCCCTGCCTCGGGGGTTCCCGTACTCTCGAACCCCCACGGCGGCGAGGAGGACACCGAGCGCTCGTGCACAGCGACCAGCACATCCGAGCCTACGTCAGCGCCTTCGGTGAGCCTGAGAGCGAACTCCTACGCGCTGCCCGCGCCCGCAGCGAGGAGGCGGACATCCCCACCGTGCCTCCGCAGACCGGCGCGCTCCTTCGGTTCCTCGCCCGGGCGACACGCGCCCGCAACGTCGTCGAGGTCGGCTCGGGCGGGGGCTACAGCGGGCTCTGGCTGCTGGGCGGCTTGGACCCCAAGGGCTCGCTCACCACGATCGAGGTCTCCCCTGAGCACCAGGCGCTCGCACAGCGCGCGTTCACCGAGGCAAAAGTCGCCGACCGGATCCGCTCGATCCTCGGCGTGGCGCTCGCGGTCCTGCCGAAGCTGTCCGACTCCAGCTACGACCTGGTGTTCCTCGACGCGGTCAAGACCGAGTACTCGGAGTACCTCGTGCACGCGAAGCGCCTGCTTCACCCCGGCGGGCTGCTGCTTGCCGACAACGTCCTGTGGGGCGGGCGGGTCCCCGACCCAGACGTCAACGACGAGGACACCGTCGCCCTCCGCGAGTTCAACGACACGGTCTGCGACGACCCCGACTGGCACGCCCTGATCCTCAACGCCGGCGAGGGCGTGCTCGGCGCCGTCTACGACCCCCGGTAGGGGGGCATCGCTAGGCTTGCGGGACATGGAGCACCACGTTTCGGTCGGTGAGCGGATCCGCTACTGGCGTGAGCGGCGTGGGCACTCGCGCCCGGTGCTCGCCGGCCTGGTCGGCCGGTCCGCGTCGTGGCTGGAGAAGGTCGAGCGCGGTGACCGACCTGCCGACAACGTCCACGTCCTGCTCCACCTGGCGCGCGTGCTCAAGGTCGAGCTGGGCGACCTGCTCGGCCCCGGCGCCGAGCTGCCGCCCGACGGCAGCGGCCCGCAGGACCTTCCCAAAGGGCTGCCGGCGCTCCGCCGCTGCCTGTACTGGCCGGATGCGCTGGTCGAGCCGGATCGCGACCCTGAGCGCATCGACATGGGCAACCTCGCCGCCCGCATCGAGCAGGCATACACCGCCAGCATGAACGGTCAGTGGACCAGGCTCGCGCTGCTGCTGCCGGACGCGATCGCCGACGCGCGCGCGCTCGCCCGGCACCTGACCGGGGACGGGCAGCGGCGGGCGTGGGCGCTGCTGTCCCACGCCTACCGGCTCGCTTCGGAGCTGTGCCGCGAGCTCCGCGAGTGTGACCTCGCCTGGATCGCGGCAGAACGGGCGGTGGCCGCCGCCGAGCGGGCCGACGACCGTCTTCACATGGCGCTCGCGACCAGGGGGTTGTCGGTGGTTCTGCTGGGCGCCGGACATCTCGACGTCTGCCGGGCCGTCAGCGCTCGAGGCGCGGCGCTCGTCGAGGACGGGCTGGAGTGCGCGCCGCCGGAGCAGGTGTCGGCCTGGGGGGCGATCATGCTGGCTTCCTCGATCGCGGCGGCCCGAGCCTACGACCATGCCGGCAACCGCGAGCTGCTGTCCCGGGCACGCTGGGCGGCGGGGCTGCTCCCCGACGGCTGGATCGACCCGGTCACGGCGTTCTGCCCGACGAACGTCGCATTCCACGAGATCAACGCTGCCTACGACTCCGGGGACCCCGTCGAGGCGCTGCGGCTGGCTGACTTGGTGGACTTCGACGGCCTGCCGTTCCCGCACCGGCAGGCCCGCACGTGGCTGGACGTCGCCCGCTCCCACGGGCTGCGCCGCAACGACGGGGCCGCGGTCGGCGTGCTGTTGGAGGCCGAGCGGGTCGCGCCGGAGCGGATGCGCTACGACCGGGGCGCGCACGATCTGGTGGCCGTGCTGCTGCGCCGCGAGCGCAAGTCCGCCACGCCGGGGCTGCGCGGCCTCGCTCAGCGGATCGGCGTCAACTGACCGAGCCGTCCCGCACACGTGGGTGGCCCGTTGCCGCACGTTCGTCTGCCTGAGGCTGCTCCCCCATCGCGACGACCGTGTCCGGGCGAGGCCCCTGACCGCGATATCGGTCGAGCCTGCATGGTATCCACACGTGCAGAGATGCCGATATCACTCGGCGGCAGGACGAACCGGCATTCGTATAGCCAGGGATATTCGAGGCGGGAGGCGTCGTCGGGCCCGCAGAGGGCACCGGGGGCGGGCGGACTGTCCCGGGAGCCGAGGGCTGTCGGAGCCAGCATAGCCATAGATGCAGACACCACAGCGGACACGAGCCTGGACATCTACGAGAGTATAATCGTGAAGCCGCAGGTCACCGGCATGATTTGAATTACAAGATCGGGACACTAATGGGGACGTATCAGGAGACTCATCCGTGGCTGCGATTCTCCGTTGACCTGAGCAGGATGCCGCCGGATTTCTGGATGGCCGTTGGCGAGGCGAAGTCGAAGTGCGACCACATAGCCCAAGTCCCCCTGCGTAGCGACGTCGCCCGCGAACTCTACAGGCTGTACCTGGCGAAGGGTGTGCATGCGACCACTGCCATCGAGGGCAACACTCTGTCCGAAGAACAGGTGCGTGACGAGATTGAAGGCAAGCTTGCAATATCGGAGTCGCACAAGTACCAGCGCCAAGAGGTCGTCAACGTCATCAATGCCTGCGCCGCCATTGAGCAGGGGATCTTCGGCGAGGCCACCAACGATGGCAAGATCAAGTACGTGGACATCCTCAAGTACAACGAGCTCGTACTGCGCGACCTGGACCTCGAAGAGGGTGTCAGGCCCGGACAGATCAGAGAACATCCGATAGTGGTAGGCAACGTGTACAAAGGTCCGCCGGCTGACGAATGCGAGGGCCTGCTCAAACGCATGTGTGACTGGCTTAATGAGCCAGACTTCTTCATGTTGCATGAGAAGTTCGGCATCGGCGCAAGCCTCATTAGAGCGATTCTCGCCCATCTTTACATCGCGTGGGTACACCCCTTCGGCGACGGCAACGGCAGGACCGCTCGGCTCATCGAATTCCAGGTACTGGTCGCAGGTGGCGTTCCCTCACCTTCCGCACACCTGCTGTCCAATCACTATAACAGCACCCGAAGCCGCTACTACCGAGAGCTACGCCAAGCAAGCAAAAATGTAGGAGACCAAATATCATTTCTTTGCTATGGCGTGGAAGGATTTGTCGACGGGCTCCGGGACCAAATCAGCCACATCCTGGAGAACTACCTACAAGACCTTGTCTGGAGTGACTTCATCGATCAGCAACTCCAAGGCGAGAGCAACCCGGTAGCTGCACGCCACAAGGAATTACTGGTAACCCTCTTCAGGATGACCAAGCCAGTGAAGAAGGCCCACCTTTCCTCTCTTACTCCCCGGGTTGCCGAGTTGTACAGTGGCAAGACCACCAAGACGCTGAGCCGCGACGTCAACACGCTGCACCAGCGCAAGCTCATCCTACCGTCAGATGACGGCTGGCTCACCAATCGTGCTCTCATCAGACAGTTCTTGCCGCCCATATCGGATGCTCCAGCCGCTCCACGGACGTAGAAGTTACTTAACGAGGTCCGAACGCGACCAAGGTTAGACACTAATTCAAATCTCAGCAGCGGCTGCTCTCACCGAACCGCACCTATGACTGCTGCTTGTGCCGAGTCGCCGGTTGGACTCATCGATGGAGAACGCCTGTACGGTCCCCTTAAGGAGTACCGGCTCCGGGTCGACGTACAACACCGAACTGAGAAGGACAGCGCTGTTGACGAGGACTTTCAGGTTCTTCTCACCGATCACGTGGGTGACCTCGGACCGTCCGAGCAGGGACAGGCCTCGCCGCAGCCAACCGGCCCAAACCTGCGCCGACCTGAGCTGGCCCACCGCCCGGCCGTGCGCGCGTGACGCGGCAACAGGCGGGCGGCCTCCCTCGGCGTCCGCGTGTCGAGACGGCCGTGACACCTTTCCCTCGGATCCGAGGGAAAACGTCGCCCAGATCGTCCGGTCAGCTGCTGGCCTGCCGATTTTCCTCCGCGGGTACCGACACCTCAGGCGGATCAGCCCACGGATGCGTGACAAGAGGACTTCTTCACCGAGTGCTCATAGCCGGTTCAGGTCAACGCTTGCACCTGTGACCACTGCTGGAGGCCGGAGCGGATGCGCTACGACCGGGGCGCGCACGATCTGGTGGCCGTGCTGCTGCGCCGCGAGCGCAAGTCCGCCACGCCGGGGCTGCGCGGCCTCGCTCAGCGGATCGGCGTCAACTGACCGAGCCGTCCCGCACACGTGGGTGGCCCGTTGCCGCACGTTCGTCCGCCTGAGGGCGCTCCCCCATCGCGACGACCGTGTGCGGGCGAGGGCGCCTACGGTCCGGTTCATGGACTTTGTGCCCAGCGGCGAGCTCGCGCTCTCGATAGTGACGGGGCCTGCGGTGTTCGGCCACGACCCGGAGCAGGTGCTGTGCTGGACGCCGTGCTGCCGCCAGCCGATCCGCTTGGACCCCTCGCAGTTCGAGCGGCGGCTGCCAGTGCCGGTGACCTGCGACGGGCGGCGGTGTCAAAGGTCGTGGACGGTGGAGTTCCCCGAGCTGCCACCGTGGAAGGAGCAGGTGGCGGTCTGGCGAGCACAGCCGCGTCCTGAGACCGCAGGCTCGGCTGACGTCGCGCGGTGATGCGACGATAAGTGCGATGCCTTCCGCCCAGCCCTACACCCACGGCCACCACGATTCGGTTCTGCGCTCTCATCGCTGGCGGACCGCGGAGAACTCTGCGGCCTATCTCCTGCCGCTGTTGGCTCCCGGCATGGATTTGCTCGACGTCAGCTGCGGACCCGGCACCTTGACCGCTGACCTGGCGGCAAGGGTCGCGCCGGGCCGCGCCGTCGGCATCGACCTGTCGTCCGACGTCGTAGAACAGGCCCGCGTACGCGCGCGGGCGCGGGGTGTCGACAACATGTCCTTCTTCGTTGGTGACTTCAGGACCGCAGATTTCGCAGCGGCTTCGTTCGACGTCGTGCACGCACACCAGGTGCTTCAGCATCTCGCCGACCCTGTCAGCGCGCTCGAGGCCATGGCGAGGCTGGCGCGTCCGGGCGGCATCGTGGCCGCACGAGACGCTGATTACTCCGCGATGACCTGGGCGCCGGCTGACGACCGTCTCGACCGCTGGC